>NZ_LNQO01000058.1:0-1201 GCF_001456905.1 Gordonia sp. SGD-V-85 | reverse complement strand
TAGGAGACTGCTGAAATAGTCGGCGTCGTTTCGGTGTGGGGTGAGCGGGTTTGCCTGGTGGGCTGGGATCCTGGTGAGTATGCAGGGTGAGCCGGATCGTCAGGGTGAGTTTCTGGATGTGAACTCGGTCGTCGGGCATTTGCTGGCCGAGGGCAGTGTGTTCGCGTTTTTGGCTGCTCATCGCGAGCAGTTGTTCCCTGCGGAGATGTTCGCGGACCTGTTTCCCAGCGGCCGGGGCCGTCCGTCGATCCCGCCGGCCACGATGGCGTCGGTGATCGTGCTGCAAACGCTGCAGGGTTTGTCCGATCGCGAAGCCGCTGATGCGGTCACTTTTGATCTGCGGTGGAAAGCGGCGTGTGGATTCGTGTTGGGTAACAAAGGTTTTCATCCGTCGACTCTGACGTACTGGCGTCGGCGACTGGCAGCCAGCGACCGGCCGTACCGCATTTTCGAGGTGGTACGCGAGGTCATCACCACCACCGGGGTGCTCGCGGGTAAGAGCCGTCGAGCGCTGGATTCGACGATCTTCGATGACGCGGTGGCCCGCCAGGACGCCGTCACCCAGGTGATCGCGGCGATCCGGCGGGTCGCCCGAGAGGTCGACGGTGGTGCGGTGGTGGTCGAGCAGCGTGCGACTCGTCTGGCCGCGTTGACCGGCGGCGGCTATGACCGGCCCGGCAAGCCGCGGATCGCCTGGGATGATGAGTGTGCTCAACAGGACCTGATCAGCGCCCTTGTCGAAGATGGGTTGGCCGTGCTCGACGGTCTGGACCTCGAGGCCATCGAGAAGGAGCCAAGTAACGAGGCCCAGGCGCAGGCGGTGGCATTGCTGGCATTGGTGACCGGCCAGGATGTGGAACCGGCACCAGGTTCTGATGGCACCGACGGACGCTGGCGCATCGCGCCCCGGACCGCCCCGGACCGGGTGATCTCTACCGTCGATACCGACACCCGGCACGCCCACAAAACCCGGGCACGCCAGCAGGACGGGTTCAAGGGCCACATCGTCAATGAACCGGAGACCGGGTTAGTCACCGCGATCGAGATGACCAAAGCCGCTGGTCCGGACACTTCCGACGGAGCAGTCGGGGCACGGTTGTTGCTGAGCGATCCGACCGTCGCCGACGACGCCGACGATCGTGAGGTGCTGGGTGATTCAGCGTATGCCTCCGGTGACATGCTGGCCACGCTGGCGCGGACA
>NZ_LNQO01000057.1:0-1209 GCF_001456905.1 Gordonia sp. SGD-V-85 | reverse complement strand
CGGTCCTTGAGTTCCTCACTGTACTTGCGTGGTGCTGCCATGCTCTCCATCCTTCACAGGTTCGAGAGCCTCCGACAGACCCGGGGCGGTTCAACGCTTTCCAAGGTCGGCCAGTGTCAGATCCTCGCCGTCGCTCGCAACCGTGGAGAACATGTGGAGCATGGTGGGGATGTGCGCGTCCCCCAAGCTCGCGACGATGTCGGAGTACTTCGCGTCTAGGGGGAAGGCGGACAAGTCGATTCCACTATGACTCGACAACGTCGACAGACCGACCTCGGGGTGGACGAGACCGTTGATGTATTCGAGGCGATCGCGTGCGATCGCCTCGGTCTCCCCAAGTATGGGCATGACAGCTGTGAAAACCTTCGTGGCGTCGGGGTTGCGACCCGCGGCACTCACTTGCCCCTTGATGTCCTGGTACGTGCGCTGCATCATCTCCAGCGTCGGCGAGATGCTGAACACGGCGTCGGCCCACTGGCCCGCGAAACGTCTACCGCGAGGCGACAATCCGGCCTGGAGGAGTACTGGCTCGCGCTGACTTGAAGGGGGGATTTGCAGGGGGCCGCGCACGTCGAACCAGTCACCACGGTGATCGACGTAATGAACTTTCTTAGGATCAGCGAACCGGCCGCAGATCTTGTCCAACAGCAGCGCATCATCGTCCCACGAGTTCCACAGCTTACGTACGACCTCGACGAACTCGTCCGCGCGGTCGTAACGGGTGTCGTGTTCAAGATGAGCATCGATTCCGAAGTTCTTTGCCTCTGAATCGTTCAGCGATGTCACGATGTTCCACGACACCCGCCCGTCGGACAGGTTATCCAGCGTTGCCAGGATACGGGCGACGTGAAACGGCGGGTAATACGTGGTGGAGATGGTGGCTCCAAGTCCCAACCGGTCGGTCACGGCGGCCATCGTCGCCACCACCGTGGCGGGCTCGAGTGCGATCGCGCCCTGGCCGCCCAGTCCGACGCCTGTTTGCAGATCATGGCCGTAGCTGTCCTCGACTGCGAGAGCATCCGGAAGGAAAAGAAGATCAAACTTTCCGCGTTCAAGGGTCTGAGCGATCTTCTTATAGTATGCACCGGAAAGAAAATCGTTAGTTGCTGCGGATCTAGTGTCCTGAGTCATTAATTTCCGTTCGGTTGTTAGGCTAGGGAATGGCAACCCGGGGTCCGCGAGCAGTGGATATTGTTCTGACTGATGACG
>NZ_LNQO01000056.1:0-1211 GCF_001456905.1 Gordonia sp. SGD-V-85 | reverse complement strand
ACCGTGTCGCGTGTGTGGCGGGCGTTCGGATTGGCTCCGCACAAACAGGATTCGTGGAAGCTGTCGAGAGATCCCTTGTTCACCGAGAAGGTCCGTGAATCACCCCTGGTTTGATGCCGCTTCCTTCTGAGTCAGGAAGGATGAGCACATGCCTAAGAAGATCGATCCGGAGGTCCGTTCGAGGGCCTTGCGTTTGCTGGAGGCGCACGGCGGCGAGTACACGTCGTTGACTGCCGCGGCAGAGGCGATCGCCAAGCAGGTCGGTGTCGGTGGGGAGACGGTACGTCGGTGGGCCGTGCAGGCCCAGGTCGATGCCGGCGCCCGGTCGGGGACCACGTCGAAGGAGTCCGCTGAGATCAAGCGACTCAAGGCGGAGAACAAGCAATTGCGAGAGGACGTTGCCATTTTGAAAGCGGCGACGACTTTCTTCGCGGGGGAACTCGACCGCCGCAACCGATGATCGTGGCGTTCATAGATCAGATGCGCGCCAACGGTTTTGCGGTCGAGTCGATCTGTCGGGTCTTGCGTGAGCAGGGCTGCATGATTGCCGCACGAACCTACCGGGCATCGCGAACACGCACGCCTGCCGCTCGGACCGTCTCCGATGCCCACGTCGTCGATGCGGTGCGCACCGTGGTCTGGCGCACCGATGACGACGGCCGGCGGAAGATGACTCCGGAGGGCCTCTACGGGCGGGTGAAGATGCGCGCCCATCTGCATCGGACAACACTGCCCGGGGTGTCCTATGGCGCCGTTGATCGAGCGATGAAAGTGCTAGGCCACAACGGGATTCGAAGGTCCAAGGGAGTCCGTACGACCGTGCGGTCCGCTGATGGTGTACGTGCGGAGGATCTGGTGAATCGACAGTTCAGTGCCGTCGAGCCGAACCGGGTGTGGGTGACCGATTTCACCTACTGCCGGACGTGGGCGGGGTGGGTGTACGTGGTGTTCATCATCGACGTGTTCTCACGTCGGATCGTGGCGTGGCACGCCTCGACGTCGAAGACGGTGGAGCTGGTGACGGTCCCGCTTCGGATGGCGCTGTGGCAGCGGAAACGAGAGGGTCATCCGGTGAAAGCTGCTGAGCTGATTCATCATTCGGATGCTGGAAGTCAGGGCGGATTCAACTGGTCGTCGCAACACCATGATCATGGAGGTGTTTGCGGTGGCTACGGCGGACTGGAGTCGGAGGACCAGCGATGTGGCGGTAG
>NZ_LNQO01000055.1:0-1392 GCF_001456905.1 Gordonia sp. SGD-V-85 | reverse complement strand
GCGACCGGATCGGTGATGCCGTCGCCTCCCCCGCCGCCAACGACCGCTTTGATCGAGAACACGATCACCAGCACCGCAACGACGATCACGCCCACCGAGGCGCCCACGATCAGCAACCACCGACGTTGCCCCCGTGCCGGAGGCGTCGAAGGTGGAGTGCTGCGGGCGACAGTCGGTGTGGGATAAACAGTCTCGACGTAAGGGTCGTCCTCGACATCCTCAAACTCGACGACCGGGGGCTCCTCGTGGGCGGCGTAGCCGTAGTGGTTGTCGTCGAGGGGTTCGACGTCCTCGATGGGTGCGGTGATGTCCTGCTCAGCAGGCGCCGGCTCGTCGTTCCACTCGGTGGCCTGGTCGGGGTGAGGTTCGGCGGTGTGCAGCCAGGTCTGCACACTCGGATCGTTCTGCCAGCCGGTACTCATCCGAACTTCACCTCGCCCCCGTGGCGGTATGTGCGGGTCCAGCGATCGCACGCGGCGAGGTGCCAGTGCAGGGGGTGTTCATCGCCGAACACACCGCGGCGGGCCGCGGTCAGGGAGAACGGGTCGATGGTGTGCAGCGTGTCGTCGAATACGTCGCGGTAGGTGGCGCCGACCAGCAGTTCCTCCGGCAACGAGCCGTTCGAACCAACTACCAACACAACGCTGTTCGCGTCGAGACGGTAGCCGCGGTCACCGGGCAGTACGCACCGTGCCCGGTCGTCGTACGCTTCTTTGAGCCGCGTAATGCTGTGGCCGTTGCCCATCCCCCATCGAGCCGACGCGCAACCGTTCTCATCGGTCAGGATCACCGAGATGGCCGGGTCGGTGACTGCGGTGACCAGATCGATGGGACTCAACCACACCGGCTCACCTGCATGCGGGCTGATAGGACGGCCCGGGTAGTCCGGGTTGTGAGAGGTCTGTCCCCCGAACGGGGGTCGGATTGCACTGTCACTGAACATGTACTCGCTCCTTCCGGAGTGATTCGCTGAGTGCGTGAGTGGAAGAGAAAGGGTCTAGCTGGCGGTGGTGGTTCGACCACCACCACAAGCGCGGCACAACCCGCGCCCGCACACGCGGGAAGGGTTGGCCGAGAGGACGATCAGACTCATTGCGAGGCCCCGCTGAGGAACGGTGGCAGCCCGGACGCGCCGCCGGGCGGTGTGGTTTGCGGGACCGATGAGGCCCCCGAGGGAACTGTCTCGGACGGAGCCGATGGTGACGAGGTGTCGAGCTCCCACGGATACGCCGGTTCCGACGTCGCAGCGCTCGGCGGCAACGACGTCGTGGTCAACGACGGAAGTGTCGACGAACCAGCAGACCCCTCCCCGAACAGCCACGAGAAGTCATCGCCGCCGCTGCCGCTATCGGGCGAGTTCGACGACCCGCCGTCCTTGCCGGCGATGTCGCG
>NZ_LNQO01000054.1:0-1498 GCF_001456905.1 Gordonia sp. SGD-V-85 | reverse complement strand
GGCGGATTCAACTGGTCGTCGCAACACCATGATCATGGAGGTGTTTGCGGTGGCTACGGCGGACTGGAGTCGGAGGACCAGCGATGTGGCGGTAGGTGTTCGTCGGCAGTGGCGTGCTGATCGTGCACTTCGGCCGGCGATGCGATCGCCGGGGCGGCCGGAGCCGTCGCGGCAGGTGCAACGTGAGTTTTGGCGGGTGGTCGCGACGGGGGTGAGCACGGCACAGGCATCGATCGCTGTCGGTGTGTCGGTGCCGGTGGGTACACGCTGGTTCCGCCACGCTGGCGGCATGAGGCCGCTGAGTCTGGATGAGCCTTCGGGCCGCTATCTATCCTTCGCCGAACGGGAAGAGATCGCGCTGCTACGCGCCCAGGATCGTGGGGTGCGTGAGATCGCACGGTGGATCGGGCGGAGTCCGGCCACGATCTCGCGTGAGCTACGGCGCAACGCCGCAACCAGGAGCGGGAAGCTCGAGTATCGGGCGTTGGTGGCGCAGTGGAAAGCCCAGCAGGCCGCCAAGCGCCCGAAAACAGCGAAGCTCGTGGCCCACGTCGAGTTGCGGGAGTACGTACAGGACCGCCTGGCCGGCGTTGTCCGCCGTCCCGATGGCACGATCGCTGCGGGCCCCACGCCACCGCCATGGAAGGGGCTTAACAAACCGCACCGGGCCAACCGGCGGTGGTCGCTGGCGTGGAGTCCAGAGCAGATCTCCCAGCGTTTGAAGGTCGACTTCCCCGATGATGAATCCATGCGTATCAGTCACGAGGCGATCTACCAGTCCCTGTTCATCGAGGGCCGCGGCGCGCTCAAACGTGAGCTGGTCGCGTGCCTGCGCACCGGACGTGCACTGAGGGAGCCGCGGGCCCGCTCGCGCAACAAGCCGCAGGGTCACGTCACCTCCGATGTCGTGTTCAGTCAGCGCCCTGCCGAGGCCGAGGACCGTGCCGTCCCCGGGCACTGGGAGGGTGATCTGATTATCGGAACTGGGAGATCGGCGATCGGCACGATCGTTGAACGTCGTAGTCGTGCAACACTTCTGGTGCATCTGCCACGCCAGCAGGGCTGGGGTGAGCAGCCGCCTGTGAAGAACGGGCCCGCACTCGGTGGCTACGGTGCCATCGCGATGAATGCAGGACTGACAGCGTCGATCGCCGCGCTGCCGCAGCAGTTGCGCAAAACGTTGACGTGGGATCGCGGCAAGGAACTGTCCGCTCACGCCCAGTTCGCGATGGACACCGGAACGCAGGTGTTCTTCGCCGATCCGCACTCACCGTGGCAGCGACCATCCAACGAGAACACCAATGGTGTTCTGCGCCAATATTTTCCTAAGGGAACTGATCTGTCGCGGTGGTCAGCTGAGGACCTCGAGGCCATCGCCTACACCCTCAACAACCGTCCTAGAAAAGTCCTTGGATGGAAAACTCCCGCCGAAGTCTTTGGCGAACAACTACACTCGCTACAACAACCCAGTGTTGCATCGACCGATTGAACGCGCCCA
>NZ_LNQO01000053.1:0-1567 GCF_001456905.1 Gordonia sp. SGD-V-85 | reverse complement strand
GGGAACCGCGCCCTGCCGCCACGTCTCGACGACGGCGTCAGTGACCGTCGCCTCCTCGGGCGGTAGCCACAGACCCGTGCCCGCCGCCGTGCGCAGCAGTTCGGGGCTACCCGACCCGCGGAGCCGCAGCTCGACGTCGCAGTCGTTCCCCGACGCGTCCACCCACCACGAGAGCAGCCGAGCGTCGACGACGCCCGATGCTCCGCGAGCAGGGCCGTAACAACCGACGTGCCAACGCCTCCCGCTGTCCCGCACACGACGACGGCCCGCTCGGCCCAGGCCTGCGGGTCGCCGTCGCGGGGTGTGGTCGGGTTGGTCATACGGGGTCTGCGACAACCACCGTCAGTACAGCTGCAATACGTCTTGACATCAGAAGCTCAACTCGATTCGTAAGCTACGGCACGAGCATGTAGTGGGAGACTCCGTAGGACTGCATGACGCGAACGGGGTTGTTCCGCGCATACGAGACGGCCTGGAACTGAACAAGACCGGACCCGGTCCGGATGTCGTGGACCACCTTCTGTCCGCGGCGCGGTCCAAAATCGGCGTTGAAGAAGTTCCATTTGGCATACGCCTCGATGCTCGTATGCACTGTGCCGATCAGAAGCTTGCACACCGGCTTCCGCTTCCAGCTCGGACCGTTTCCTATGAAGCCAGAAGACGTGAGGGTGACTCGAACGACCCCGCGCTTGGACGGGGCGGCGGTCAAGCCCACATGCAGGACCCCCCTGCAGTAGGAATGATCGCCAAAGGTTCCCATGGTGTCGCCGGTAATACCTATGCGGGGCAACTGTGGTGCAGCATCGCTCTCCCCAGCTCCGACAATCAGACCCGCGGACACCACGATGAGGGCGACCGCTAGGCATAGCAAGCGTTTCAATTTCTACAGAGCTCCAATTCTCAGTGATTTACGGCCGTGGAGTGGCCACCTTCGGCCGGCCAAAGGACGTCACTCCCGGGGAATGCATTCTGCAGGCTGTCAGATTGTGCGCGAGTCCAATCACGAACCGACTTCTCCACGTGGGGACCAAGCACGGTATATGGCGACCTGGCCTGAACCCCGGACCATTCAAAGGTCGAAGCTCCGATCTTTGCGTCAACGTCGCCACGATGGTTCACCACGTAGTCCACCGCTGGCAATCCCGAGCGGCGTGCATGCTCTGCCGATAAATGAAACTCGAACTGGTTTTGCCCTTCAGCCTCCGGAAGCGCGTGACGCGGGCCATTCGGACGCCACGGCTCGCTCGGGTTCGCGCCGGGATCCCCCGCTCCAAGCGCGTATGCGAGTGCTCCGCCAGCCGTCCCGGCGATCGCGAACCCGACCGCAGCCCCGGCAGCGCCCGCCCCGATACCGCCAATTGCGGCGCCTGCCCCAGCTCCGATAGCCGCCCCTGTCAAACCCATCACGCCCCCGAAGAAGGGTGACGAACCGATGAGCGCACCCGTCGCAGCACCAATCGGCGCGCCAACGACCGCGCCCACAACCGCCGACGGAATACCAAGCGCGACAGCCCCAGCCGTACCACCAGCCATAACACCGATGATCGTCGCAGCAGCACGACGAGTC
>NZ_LNQO01000052.1:0-1751 GCF_001456905.1 Gordonia sp. SGD-V-85 | reverse complement strand
ACCGTCACCAGCTACCGTGAGAACCCGGTCCCCGCAAACGCTGGAACCAACTAACCGAGCCTCCAGCAAACCCGGGGCGATTCACGTTATGGCACGAACGTGGGTTTTGTCCCGCAGTGGGGAGGAACGCCCACCCAGATCGCCGACAGACTGGTCGAGTACTTCGATGCGAGAGCGGCTGATGGGTTCATCATCTCCGCCGCCTATCTGCCCGGCGTTTACGAGGACTTTGTCGACCAGGTGGTGCCGCTGTTGCAAGAACGTGGGGTATTCCGCGACGAGTATGAGGGATCAACGCTGCGCGACCACCTCGGCCTGGAACTGCCAAGCGGGGCGGCGGCGCTGTGACCGACACCAGCTCAGCGGTCCACACCCTCGCGTACAGCAACTGCCCTGTTCCCAACGCCCTGCTGGTTGGCCGCGAGTCGCAGTTGCTCGCCGAGGCTGGCATCAATCTGGACGTGCTGGGAGGGCCGCTGGGCTCCTTGCACTTCACCTACGATCATCCCGCTTACACCCGATTCGGCGGAGAGATCCCGCCGTTGGTGAGTGAGGGCCTGCGTGCACCGGGTCGCACACGCCTCCTGGGCGTCACCCTGTTCGAGGGAAAGCTGGGCTTTTACGCGGCCGACCCCACCCTGACCGCACCGGAGCAACTGGCGGGGCATCGTGTCGGCGTATCCGCATCGGCAATCCGGATCCTGCGCGGCGACCTTGGTGACTACCGACAGCTCGACCCGTGGCGCCAGACTCTCGTCGCACTGGGCACTTGGGAGGCGCGAGCCCTGCAGCACACCCTTCGTCACTCCGGCGTAACAGTAAACGATATCGAGCTCGTACCCATTGAGACGGCGGGAGTCGACTTACCGCAGGACCGACTCAGCGCATCGGCATCAGTGAACGGTTCGGACCTCTTTCCCGCCGTCGGGGCCCATCAGGCACAAGTCTTTGCCGGGGGGACGGTCGATGCGCTATTCAGCTGGCTTCCGTGGTCCGCGGAGTTCGAAGACCTCACCGGTGTTAGACCGCTGCGTGACCTGAGCTTGGACAGGACAAGCCACTACGCCAGCGTTTGGACAATCAGCGCGCAACTCGTCGATAAGAACCCGTCACTCGTGCAGCATCTGGTGGATACGGTGGTCCGGGCAGGCTCCTGGGCGCGCGATCATCTGACCGAGACAGTCGCGATTCATGCCCGCAACCTCGGTGTTAGCGAGACTGCGGTGACACGCGGTTTCGGCGAGCACTTCACCGACAACTTAGTACCCACCCTCGACCACGATGCGCTCACTGTCCTTGCTGCGACACAGCGGTACCTGGTCGACCACGATCTGGTGGATAAGGCGATCGACCTGACTGATTGGTCGGCCCCGGAATTTCTGCAGACGAGCCTGCGTACATGCGCGGCCGGCACATCAGCGATTGGAGAATACGAATGACAGTCACCGACGACACGGCGGCGGCCACCGACCGGCGGGCGGGCGATCCTCTCGCGGTGGCTCGAGACCTTGCTGCAAGCTGGCGGGAGGGAATCGTCGAACGGGATCGCGATGGGGGGCCAGCCACCCGTGAGAAAGAGGACTTACGCCTAAGTGGTCTGCTGGCGCTCGCGGTACCCGAGGAGCACGGTGGTTGGGGCGCAGATTGGCCGACGGTCTGAACCGCCCCGGGTCTGTCGGAGGCTCTCGAACCTGTGAAGGATGGAGAGCATGGCAGCACCACGCAAGTACAGTGAGGAACTCAAGGACCGG
>NZ_LNQO01000051.1:0-2077 GCF_001456905.1 Gordonia sp. SGD-V-85 | reverse complement strand
TGGTGTGGGTGAGTTGGAGTATGTGGGTCGTGTTGATTTTCAGGTGAAGTTGCGGGGGCAGCGGATCGAGTTGGGGGAGATCGAAACCGTCCTCGCGAGCGCCGACGACGTGGTCTCGGCAGTCGCGGTGGTGCACGACGACCGGTTGGTCGCGTACGTCACCGGACCCGACGAGTCGGCGGTGTCGCGGCTACGAGACCATGCCGCCCGCAGGCTCGCGTCGTACATGGTTCCCGACACCGTCATGGTGCTCGACGCGTTGCCGCTGAACACCGCGGGCAAGGTCGACCGAAAAGCCCTGCCCGCACCGGATCTCTTCTCCACTCGACGGGTGGAACCGGACACGGACACCGAGCGCGCGATCGCCGGCATGGTCGTCGAGGTGCTCGGCCGTGGTGGGGACGCCACGGCGATCTCGGTGACGGACAGCTTCTTCGAGATCGGCGGACATTCACTGTCGGCCACTCGGGTGGCGGCGCGGGTCGCTCACGTGTTCGGTGTGCCGTTCGGCGTTCGTGAACTCTTCGATGCACCGAGCGTGCGCGCGATGGCTGCTCTCGTCGACGCGACCCGTCGCACCGACAGCGGTTCACCCGCCGAGACAGCAGACCTCGGTTCGATCCCGCGTCCTGCCCGCCTCCCGTTGTCGCCGGCGCAGCAACGCATGTGGTTCATCAACCAGTTCGATCCGGGGTCATCGGCCTACAACATCCCGTTCGCCCTACGGGTGCGTGGTCGTCTCGACGTCGTCGCCTTGCGCGCGGCACTCGCCGATGTGATCGACCGGCACGAGGTGCTGAGGACGCGTTACCCACAGGGCCCGGATGGCCGGCCGTGGCAGGACATCGCCGCGGCTGACGACGTCACCGTCGATCAGTGGTGGCGGACCGCCGGGGTGGAGACGCTGTCCGCGGAACCGTTCGACGTCACCCGCGACCTCCCGATCCGTTCGGGCATTCTCGGATCCGATCCCGACGACCGCGGGGCACACGACCACGTGCTGGTCGTCGTGCTGCACCACATCGCCGCCGACGGCGAGTCACTGGCGCCCCTGGTCGACGATCTCCTGCACGCGTACCGGTCCCGCGTCGAGGGTCGCGCGCCTGTCCGTCCTCCGCTCCCGGTGCACTACGCGGACGTCGCGCTCTGGCAGGAGCGCGCCCTGGGCTCGATCGACGATCCGGACTCCGAACTCGGCAGGCAGTCGCGCTGGTGGCGCGATCACCTGGCCGGCCTGCCCGAGGTCCTCGAGTTGCCCACCGACCGACCCCGGCCGCCGGTGGCGTCCCTCCGCGGGGCGGTGGTGGACCTCGACCTGCCCGAGGGTCTCGCACCCCGCATCGAGTCGTTCGCCCGCGCACACGGCGTGACCGTGTTCATGGTCGTGCACGCGTCGGTCGCGGTGGTGCTGTCCCGGTTGTCGGGGACGTCGGACATCGCGGTCGGTTCACCGGTGGCCGGCCGTGGCCGTGCCCAACTCGACGCCCTGATCGGCATGTTCGTCAACACTCTGGTCCTACGCACGGAGGTCGACGCCTCGGCCACCTTCGAGCAACTGGTCCGGTTGGTGCGCGACACCGACCTCGATGCGTTCGCCGCTGCCGACGTGCCCTTCGAGTACCTCGTCGATGCCCTCGCCCCGGCGCGCAGCGAGGCGTTCGCGCCGCTGACCCAGGTGCTGCTGACCCTAGAACAGACCTCCGTGGGGGAGTTGTCCGCGCCGGGACTGACGATCACGCCCGTCGAGGCCGGTGCGCCCGCTGCCCGGTTCGACCTCATGATCGGGATGTCCGCCGATCGGGACGACGCCGGTGCCCTCGCCGGCCTGGCCGGCCGGATCGTGTACGCCACCGACCTCTTCGACGAGCCTACGGTGCGACGCATCGGTGCGCGGATCGTCGACGTCCTCGACGCGGGCCTCGCCGATCCCGACGTGATCGTCGGCGACATCGACCTCGTCGACGCCATCGAGCGCGCCGCCATCGAGGGTTGGTCGCGTGGTGTGGAGGTGGGGTTGGGGTGGTCGGGTCGTTCGGTGGGGTCGGTGGTTGCTGAGCGGGTGGGGTTGTCGGTGGGT
>NZ_LNQO01000050.1:0-2666 GCF_001456905.1 Gordonia sp. SGD-V-85 | reverse complement strand
GACTCGTCGTGCTGCTGCGACGATCATCGGTGTTATGGCTGGTGGTACGGCTGGGGCTGTCGCGCTTGGTATTCCGTCGGCGGTTGTGGGCGCGGGAGTAGGTGCCATCACTGGGGCCACTATCGGGACAAGTCTAGGCGGACAAGGAATTGCAGGTGCTGGGATCGGCGCCGCGGTCGGTGGCGTGGGAGCTGGAGCCGCGGGTGCTGCGGTTGGCGCGGCCATTGGCGGTACGACGGGTGGTCTCCTGGCCTATGCGCTGGGCGCCGGTGACCCTGGCGCGAACCCGGATGAGCCGTGGCGTCAGAACGGTCCACGTCATGCGCTGCCTGACGCTGACGGGCCGAACCAATTCGAGTTC
The DNA here is from genome assembly GCF_001456905.1 of Gordonia sp. SGD-V-85. NCBI lineage: Bacteria > Bacillati > Actinomycetota > Actinomycetes > Mycobacteriales > Gordoniaceae > Gordonia > Gordonia sp. SGD-V-85. The sequence goes on along the minus strand of NZ_LNQO01000050.1, from coordinate 2,305 downwards.
CACTTGACATCAGAGCAGGCGCGGCGCTCGGGACTGCCTGCTGTCGACTACGTGGTCAATCACCGCGGCGACGTAGACGCGAAGGTTGGGACCTCCACCTTCGGCTGGTCAGGCGGTCAAGCCCGATCGCCCTACGCCGTTTTCGGTCCACACGTCGAGAAATCGGTCCGTGATTGGACGCGAGGGCACGCAGAGAGCTTAAGGACCGCGATTCCGGGCAGCGACATCGCCTGGCCGTCCGAAGACACCGGCGCAGATGCAGCCGAACGCTAACGAGAGTGAGTTGAGTACTGATGTCAAAACGACTGGTGGTTGTGTTGGCCACGATTGCCGCCGTGCTCGCCGGATTGATCACTGGATCGGGTGAAGGTGCCGCAGCACCCGAACTGCAGAGAATCTCGATCAATGGTGACCGATTTGCGACAGTGGGAAATCACTCATTCTGCAATGGCGAACTCCGCGTTAGTCTCACTGCGGCTCCGAGGAAACCCGGCTTCGTCCGGGTCGGGCTTACATCGTATGGGTTTAGCGGGCAGGGTCCGAGCTGGAAGCGTAATCCGGTGTGCAAACTGTTGATTGGTGCGGTGCACACCAGCGCGATCGGTTACGCGCAATGGAGTTTCTTCAACGCGGATTTCGGTCCGAAACGTGGGCAGAAGGTGGTTCGCGACATCAGGACGGGATCCGGTGTGGTCGAACTTCAGTTGTCGTCGTACGCACGCAACAATCCGATCCGTCTACGGCAATCACTCGGTCTGTCGTATTACATGCTGGTGCCCTAGCTCAGAGTCGGGTCTCGTGATCTGACCTGTTACCAGGACCATACCGATCAATTGGAGCAGCGACGCCACCTGTGTGGCCGCCTTCCCTTATTGCGAGGATGACACGTATGAAGAGAGCAGTTCTGTGCGTGGGCGCCACGGTCCTAGCACTTGCCAGCGCCTTGTCGGGCGTCGGTCAGGCGTCCGCGGCTCCGATTCCTCAAGTGACTTTCACCGGTTACAACTTCGGGACGTTCGGTGACCATTCGTATTGCCGCGGCGCCATTAACGTCACCGCGGACTCGGCGCCGAAGAAGCGCGGCGTCGTCCGTGTCACCGCGCGGTCGCACGGATTTACGGGCCAGGGTGCGAGCTGGAAACGCAATCCCAAGTGTCGTGTGCTCCGGTGGAACGTCTACAACAGTGTTCGCGGAATCAATCTCGAGAAGTTCGTTACTGTCTCGTTCGGGACCCGGTCCGGCGAGACAAAGACCTGGGAAATCCCTTCAGGTTCGGGTCCGGTAAGTCTAGGTATTACGGCGGTGGCCGCTAACAGTCCAATCCGGGTACCGTCCGGTTACGGATCTACGATCTACATGCTTGTCCCTTAGGCAGGATCGGCTGGGAATTGTCCGCCGATTCCGGCGGGGCTCACGCCTACAAGTATGAATCGCGTGTGTGTGATCTCGAAAAGTTCGAGTAGACCTGCGGGTCAGAAATTGCGGGGAATAAATATGAAGAAATTGGTAATTGGAGTCATGTTGGCCGCATTCGCCGCGGTGACTACGGTGACCGGCGTTGGCCAGGCGACCGCGGCGCCAATCCCGAACATCGCGCTCTACGGCAACAACCTGGGAACCATGGGGGACCATTCTTTCTGCCGCGGCAACGTCAACGTCACGGTAAAGACGCCGCCGAACAAACGCGGCGTGGTCAGGGTGACAGCACGGTCCGCAGGGTTCGGCGGAGAAGGCGCGACCTGGAAGCGGAATCCGAAGTGCCGAGTACTCTTTCAAACCCGATACACGAGTCTTCGTGGCTATGCACTCGACAAATGGACAACAGTGACCTTCGGGACGCGTCGGGGTGAGACGAAGGTGTGGGACGTTCCGACTGGCCCGGGTCCGGCAACGATCGGAATCACGACATCTGCCATCAACAACCCGGTCCGCACGCCGACGGGTGCTCTTCTCGTATTTCACATGCTCGTCCCCTGAATCCACATGACCAACCCGACCACCCCACGCGACGACGACCCGCAGGCCTGGGCCGAGCGGGCCGTCGTCGTGTGCGGGACAGCGGGAGGCGTTGGCACGTCGGTTGTTTCGGCGCTGCTCGCGGAGCATCGGGCGTCGTCGACGCTCGGGCTTCTCTCGTGGTGGGTGGACGCGTCGGGCAACGACTGCGACATCGAGCTGCGGCTCCGCGGGTCGGGTAACCCCGAACTGTTGCGCACGGCGGCGGGCACGGGTCTGTGGCTACCGCCCGAGGAGGCGACGGTCACTGACGCCGTCGTCGAGACGTGGCGGCAGGGCGCGGTTCCC
>NZ_LNQO01000049.1:0-2967 GCF_001456905.1 Gordonia sp. SGD-V-85 | reverse complement strand
TGCAGGTTGGTGACGACGGTGAGCACTGTGGTGTAGGCCGGTTCGCGGTCGTGGAGTTCCTCGACTAGGTCGTGCACCGACATCGCCGCACCGGCTGACCACAGCACGTCCATCACTGCGCGTTCCAGTGAACCCAGCCCAGTCATTTTCACCCACCATCTCTAGATGCGGGTCAATCTTACGACGGACTACCTCAGTTAGTAGCTTGGTCCCGTTGGAGCGCATCGGCAGCGCCGCGACGCGGGCGGTGTTTGAAGGCCACGGAGAATTCGGTTCCAGGGGTGCTGCGGTGGATGTGACGTCGGGTGGTGGTCGGCAACGTGATGGTGAAGGTGGCTCCGTGTCCGGCTCCCAGGCTTTCGGCGAGCAAGGTGCCCCCATGGTCTTCGACGATAGAGCGGGCGATGGTGAGGCCGATTCCGCTGCCGCCGGCGTCTCTGGTGCGTGAGGAGTCGGTGCGGTAGAAGCGGTCGAAGATGTGTGGAAGGTGTTGAGGGGGAATGCCGTCACCGCAGTCGACGACGCTGATGCGCACCGCGTGTGCCGGGGCGGTGTCGGCTTTCACTACGACTCGCTGGCCCGGGGAGCTGTGTCGCAGCGCGTTGGTGAGCAGATTGAGCAGTACTTGGCTCATTCGTTCGGCGTCGACATGGATGTGTACGCGCGCGGCGGTGGTGACGATGCCTAGCGTGACTTTGGCGTCGGTGAACAGGTCGGCGGCTTCTTCGTAGGTCGCGATGAGCAGTTCGTTGACAGTGATCGTCGCCGGGTGGAGGGGCATCTGATGCTCGTCGGCGCTGGATACGGTCGCGATGTCCTCGGCGAGACGCTGCAGGCGGGTGGTGGCGGTGCGCACGACGTCAAAGGTCTGTGAGTCGGGAGCCCGGATTCCGTCTTCGATGGCGTCGGTGATCGCGCCGATGGTGGTCAGTGGGGTGCGCAGTTCGTGGGCAAGGTCTGACAGCATCCGCTTACGGATGTCGTCTTGTGAATCCAGCCGTTGTGCCAGCTGGTTGATAGCTCGGCTGAGCTGGGTGAACTCGGTGCCGAGCTGGCGATCGGGTACGCGCGTGCGGTAGTTGCCTGCGCCAATAGCCACGGCTGAGCGCGCGACACTGGCGACTGACTGTTGTACGCGGCGAGCCAGGAACCAGCTGACGGCCGTGGCCAGGATCGTCGAGGTGATCAATGCGACAGACATTGAGACGACGATCGAGGAAGTGAACGCGGCTTCGACATGGTCGGCCTGAACTGACCCTGGCTCGAGGCGAGCTTGGCCGAGGTGGTCGTGGAAGGTGTGTGGAGCCACGAATAGTGCCACGATCGCGACGCTGATGCCGCCGCCGGCGATGACGATAGCTTGAGCGAGCATGAGCCGGGAGCCGAAGCTGCCGGGGATACGTAACCGTCGACGTTCATCGTTCATCGCTGGCTCCTCGAGGTTGGCCGTCACCCATCCGGTAGCCCACTCCGCGCACGGTGCGGATGAATCGGCCGGCTACGGCGCTGTCACCGAGTTTGCGGCGCAGACTGGCGACATGGACTTCGACGACGTGGGCATCGCCGACCCAGTCGGGTCCCCAGATTTCGGTGAGCAGTTGCTCTCGACTGAACACAACACCGGGCCGCCGCGTGAGCGCTTCGAGAACGTCGAACTCAGTCCGAGTCAGCTCCACGGGTGTGCTCTCCACCTGGACTTCACGACCCTGAGGGTCGAGGGTGAGCTCCCCTATCGTCCGCGGGTGCGACTCGCCGGTTGGGGTCGGCCGTGGTCGGCGCAGCATGGCGTCGATGCGCGCCATCAGCTCACGAGGGCGAAATGGTTTCGTCAGGTAGTCATCGGCCCCCACCGACAGGCCAACGACTGTGTCGACTTCGTCCGCGCGGGCCGTGACCATCACGATGTAGGCGTTGGTGAAGGTGCGCAACTGTCGACAGACCTCGACGCCATCGAGTGACGGCAAGCCCAGGTCGAGGATGACTACTGCCGGACTCGCCGTGCGTGCGGCGGCGACTCCCTCCTGGCCGTCGGGCGCAACGGTGACCGTGAATCCGCTGCGCTGCAGGTAGTCAGCAACGACTTCGGCAATGTCGGGCTCATCTTCGATCACCAGGGCGTGCAGACCGTGCGGTGGTCGGACCACCGGCATATGGAGGTCGTCGACGACGTTGCGATCTTGGGGCACGCTCCTATGGTGGCGGTGGTCTACACGATCATCCAACCTCGTGGGCATTCTTGAGCAGATCTTGATCCACGCTGCCGATCAGCCTTGAGGTTCGGTGGGCAAGGTGGCGGTGTCGCCGGGTGGAACGTTACGACACAGTTCCCTCTCACACTGATGATCTGCTTTCGGCCCGGCGGCGTCCTGTTCAACAACGCAGAGGATGCCCGTGTGACTGTCTCCTACAGCCTCACCACCAGTGATCCATTCGCCAGTACCTTCCCCGCCGAAGCCACATCGCCCCGTGCTGGGCTGAGTCGTCAGCTGGTGGGCGGCACCCCGGTGTTGCGCATCGAGGAACCCTTCGCCGAGCACGGGCGCGGCTTCTGGGCCAAGCTGGAAGGCTTCAACCCCGGTGGTATGAAAGACCGGCCTGCGCTGCACATGGTGGAACGCGCCCGCGCCCGCGGCGAGCTGGCCCCGGGGGCGCGGATCATCGAATCAACTAGTGGGACACTGGGATTAGGCCTGGCTTTAGCGGGCATCGTGTTCGGGCATCCGGTGACCTTGGTGACCGATCCAGGACTGGAACCGATCTTGCGGCAGATGCTCGCCGCCTACGGCGCCCAGGTCGATGTCGTCAGCGATCCCCATCCGGTCGGGGGTTGGCAACAAGCCCGCCGCGACCGCGTGCGCACCCTGCTCGAGCGCGACGAGGCTGCGTGGTGTCCCGACCAGTATTCCAACCCCGACAACGTGACCGGTTACAGCTCGTTGGGTGTGGAGTTGATCGCGCAGCTGCGCC
>NZ_LNQO01000048.1:0-2973 GCF_001456905.1 Gordonia sp. SGD-V-85 | reverse complement strand
TGCAGGTTGGTGACGACGGTGAGCACTGTGGTGTAGGCCGGTTCGCGGTCGTGGAGTTCCTCGACTAGGTCGTGCACCGACATCGCCGCACCGGCCGACCACAGCACGTCCATCACTGCGCGTTCCAGCGAACCCAGCCCAGTCATTTTCACCCACCATCTCTAGATGCGGGTCAATCTTACGACGGACTACCTCAGTTAGTAGCTCGGTCCCGTTGGAGCGCATCGGCAGCGCCGCGAGGCGGGCGGTGTTCGATGGCTGCGGAGAATTCGGTTCCAGGGGTGCTGCGGTGGATGTGACGTCGTGTTGTGGTCGGCAACGTGATGGTGAAGGTGGCTCCGTGCCCGGTTCCCAGGCTTTCGGCGAGCAAGGTGCCCCCATGGTCTTCGACGATGGAGCGGGCGATGGTGAGTCCGATACCGCTGCCGCCGGCGTCTCGGGTCCGTGAGGAGTCGGTGCGGTAGAAGCGGTCAAAGATGTGTGGAAGGTGTTGAGCGGGAATCCCGTCCCCGCAGTCGACGACGCTGATGCGCACCGCGTGTGCCGGGGCGGTGTCGGCTTTCACTACGACCCGCTGGCCCGGGGAGCTGTGTCGCAGCGCGTTAGTGAGCAGATTGAGCAGTACTTGGCTCATTCGTTCGGCATCGACATCGATGTGTACGCGCGCGGCGGTGGTGACGATGCCCAGCGTGACGCCGGCGTCGGTGAACAGCTCGGCGGCTTCTTCGTAGGTCGCGATGAGTAGTTCATTGACAGTGATCGTCGAGGGTTGCAATGGCATCTGATGCTCGTCGGCGCTGGATACGGTCGCGATGTCCTCGGCGAGGCGCTGCAACCGGGTGGTGGCGGTGCGCACGACGTCGAAGGTGTGGGAGTCGGGCGCGCGGACACCGTCCTCGAGGGCGTCGGTGATCGCGCCGATGGTGGTCAACGGGGTGCGCAGTTCGTGGGCGAGGTCTGACAGCATCCGCTTGCGGATGTCTTCCTGGGAGTTCAAACGTTGTGCCAGCTGGTTGATGGCTCGGCTGAGCTGGGTGAACTCGGTGCCGAGCTGGCGATCGGGAACACGGGTGCGGTAGTTGCCTGCGCCAATCGCCACAGCCGAGCGCGCGACGCTGGCGACTGACTGTTGTACGCGGCGAGCCAGGAACCAGCTGACGGCCGTGGCCAGGATCGTCGAGGTGACCAGGGCTGCGGTCATCGAGACGACGATGGAGAAGGTGAATGCGGCCTCGACGTGTTCGGCCTGTGCTGATCCCGGTTCGAGGCTGGACTGGCCGAGGTGATCGTGGAAGGTGTGCGGCGCGACGAACAGTGCCACGATCGCGACGCTGATGCCGCCGCCGCCGATCACGATGGCCTGGGCCAGCATCAACCGGGAGCCGAAGCTGCCCGGGATACGTGCCCGTCGTCGATCACCGTTCATGGCTGTCTCCTCGAGGTTGGCCGTCACCCATCCGGTAGCCCACGCCGCGCACGGTACGGATGAATCGACCGGCCGCGGCGCTGTCGCCGAGTTTGCGGCGCAGGCTGGCGATATGAACTTCGACAACGTGGGCATCGCCGACCCAGTTGGGTCCCCAGATTTCGGTGAGCAGTTGTTCTCGACTGAACACCACACCGGGCCGTCGGCTCAGGGCTTCCAGAACGTCGAATTCGGTGCGGGTCAGTTCCACGAGTGTGTCTTCTACCCGCACTTCACGGCCTTGTGGGTCCAGGGTCAGCTCCCCCAGTGTCCGCGGGTGTGCTGTGTCTACCGCCGAGGTCGGGCGCGGACGGCGCAGCATGGCGTCGATGCGCGCCATCAGCTCACGAGGACGAAACGGTTTGGTGAGGTAGTCGTCGGCTCCAACCGCGAGACCGATGATGGTGTCGACCTCGTCGGCGCGGGCGGTGACCATCACGATGTAGGCGTCGGTGAAGGTGCGTAACTGCCGACACACCTCGACGCCGTCGATCGAGGGCAAACCCAGATCGAGGATGACTACCGCAGGACTCACCGTGCGTGCGGCGGCGATCCCCTCTTGGCCGTCGTGGGCGATGGTGACCACAAATCCGCTGCGCTGCAGGTAGTCGGCGACAACCTCGGCGATGTCAGGCTCATCTTCGATGACCAGCGCGTGTAGCCCGTGCGGTGGTCGGGCCGCCGGCCCACGAAGGTCGTCGTCGACGATGACGCGGTCATGAGGCACGTCCCTATGGTGGCGGTGGTTTACACGACCATCCAACCCCGCGGGCATTCTTGAGCAGATCTTGATCCCGACCGCCGATCAGCCTTGAGGTTGAGTGGGCAAGGTGGCGGTGTCGCCGCGCCGAACGATATGTCCCAGTTCCCTCTCACACTGTTGATCTGCTTTCGGCCCGGCGACATCCTGTCCATCGATGCAGAGGATGCCCGTGTGACTGTCTCCTACAGCCTCACCACCAGTGATCCATTCGCCACCACCTTCCCTGCCGAGGCCACATCGCGCCGTGCTGGGCTGAGTCGTCAGCTGGTCGGCGGCACCCCGGTACTGCGGATCGAAGAACCCTTTGCCGAGCACGGGCACGGTTTCTGGGCCAAGCTGGAGGGCTTCAACCCCGGTGGCATGAAAGACCGGCCGGCGCTGCACATGGTCGAACGCGCCCGCGCCCGCGGCGAGCTGGCCCCGGGGGCGCAGATCATCGAATCAACGAGCGGCACACTGGGATTGGGGTTAGCGCTAGCGGGCATTGTGTTCGGTCATCCGGTGACCTTGGTGACCGATCCGGGACTGGAACCGATCTTGCGGCAGATGCTCGCCGCCTACGGCGCCCGGGTCGATGTCGTCAGCGAGCCCCACCCGGTCGGGGGTTGGCAACAAGCCCGCCGCGACCGTGTGCGCGCCCTGCTCGCACTCGACGAGGCTGCGTGGTGTCCCGACCAGTATTCCAACCCCGACAACGTGACCGGTTACAGCTCGTTGGGTGTGGAGTTGATCGCGCAGCTGCGCC
>NZ_LNQO01000047.1:0-4076 GCF_001456905.1 Gordonia sp. SGD-V-85 | reverse complement strand
CTCAAGCATCTCCCGAACGAACGCCTCTTGCTTGACGAGGTCCCCCGCCATGCTGATGAGCGCCTTGGCGATGCTGCGTGTGGACTCCGGATGCTCTCGGCGCACCGCGCTGACCGTCACCCTGCCCTGATACTTCCGGTGACGACGACTCTTTTTCGATTTCTTCATAAGCACCCCCTCACGCCTTATAATGAGACATAGCGGAGACAATAACCACTCCCAATCATTGTAGATTGAATAGGAAGCGTGAATGGCGGATATAGACCCGAAAATTAAACCAATTCTCGAACATCTCTTTGGGATGCAAACCGGGTACGTTCTGGACTTTAGCAATAGATCCTTCAGTGAGTTTGTCGATGAAAGCGTCGGGTCCGACGTTGACAACCGCACGATAGACGCAGGGTCAAAAGCGAATCGATTACGAGCCATCTGGCAGCAAGAAGATAACCACGTAGTCGCTAAGCTCAACATCGACCTGCTCGACCACCTGGAGACAAAGCGATTGCTCGCGAATAAACCCCTAACCTCAAGTGAAGAAGAGTTGGTGGCAAAGTGCCGAGAATCTATGCAATCCCTTGCCGGCGGAAGTGGAGCCGGATGCGACCGGGCGAGCGCGGCTGACCTGCAGTTTCTCGAAAAGGACATTGCAAAAGTCGATCTAGCAACGCTTGCGGTAGCGGTTAGCTTCGCGGAAGTCACCAAGCAACGGCTGGAGGAGATCGATCGCTGCCTCGATGCCAACGCCCCGCTCGCGGTGATCTTCCTCTGCGGAAGCACCCTTGAAGGGCTTCTTCATGAGATCGCCGACAAACGCCCGGCTGATTTCAATCAGGCAACCAGCGCGCGGAAAGACAGCAAAACCAACAAGGTCCGACCATTTCGCGACTGGTCGTTATCCGACCTGATCAGTGTGTCGCGCGAACTAGGCATTCTTGGACAGGACGTCGTCAAGTTCTCGCACTCAGTTCGTGACTTCCGAAACTACATTCATCCTAGGCAACAAATCCAAGAGAACTTCATGCCTCGTATAGAGACAGCTAAAGTCGCTCATCAAGTGCTCTTGGCAGCGATGGCAGATATTGCCAAACTCGGCAAGTAGCGGATTACACTTAAACAGGTTAGCCTCGGCCGCTCAGCCTATCATCTGGAGCTCAAGAGAGTCGCCCTCCCCTAGTCCACGAAAGTTGCCATATGAGGCGAAAATGAGTAGTGGCTAAAACAAGCTCCTAGATAAATCCCTTTCGCGCCGCTTCTCACAGAAGACCAGAACACTCGAAAATGATAATATAGATGTATGACTGAAATTGTCGAGGTTGACGACATATTTATTGGAGCCCCAGCGCTGGTTACTGCCGTATCGATCGACGGGCTCAGAGTCGACTTCAGACTTCCTAACGGCAAGGTGGGAAACTTCACCAACTCGCAACCTGTTGACTTAGCTACGGGCGACGTAATCTTGATCAATGAGGAAGCCAGCCAGTATCGAAAATCGGACCTAACTAAGTGGCCGGAACCAACGAAGATCGGCGTTGTCCGGCACATTTTGGAGGCGGGCGTTCTGGTAGATGATAGCTTCACGCCACAATTAATTCCTAATCGCGAGCCTGGGACCACCAAGCTAGGTCAGACCGTTGAGTTTGGCGAAGTGGGCGTACATCGAGTTCTTTCCGATAAGCCACTCCTTCCGCAACGTGTTGGATCTGACGATGTAAATCCAGTTCAGTACCTATGGGAGGATGGCGAAGACGATCTGACTTTCGACGACTTTGGCGGATATCCTGATGTCGTTGCACGCGCACGCGAACTAATTGAAATACCACTGGAGCGAGAGCGTGAACTCAAATCTATCGGTGCGCGGCCCATCAAGGGTGTACTTTTTACTGGACCACCAGGGACTGGTAAGACACACCTTGCCAGGATTATCGCTAATCAGTCAGACGCATCATTCTACTCGGTGAGCGGGCCCGAAATAATTAGCAAGTGGGTCGGCGATAGTGAAGGCAACCTTCGGGCTCTCTTTGAGGAAGCGGCTAGCAAAGAAAGAGCTATCATATTCTTCGACGAAATCGACAGCTTGGCGGAGGAGCGTAGTGGAGACACACATGAGGCATCTAAACGCGTGGTCGCCCAGTTGTTAACACTGATGGATGGATTCCAAACTAAGAACTCCAACATTATCGTGATCGCGGCGACCAACAGGCCCGACGATGTTGACCGCGCATTACGCCGTCCGGGGCGCTTTGATTGGCGGATCGAATTTCCCACGCCCAGTGTTACTGATCGACTGGAGATTCTCCGAGTGTCGATGAAACACCTCAATGTCAAGGAACCCGACGCCATGCCGCTTGCTCAGCTTGCGTCGCAAACCGAGGGGTGGTCTGCAGCTCGCCTTACCCTACTCTGGACTGAAGCCGCACTAATTGCGGCTACAGATGCTCGCGATTCACTAAGAACCGAAGATCTCATGGCCGCCTTTGAGCGCCTTAACGAGCGTTCGGCCTCATCGGAGAAGGTGTAGACATGGCGAACAAGCAGCGATGGTGGGTCAGGCTGTGGGCGTGGGTGACTCGAAAGAAGGCCCGCGAGGTCAGGCGATCGCAGTTCCGAGAGTTCGTTTACCTAGATGACATCAGTGTGATCAGTCTTCTTGTGTCACGCGAAGGAGAACTGACCGAGCAAATTGAAGAGGGCAGCACACTCGAAGAGTCGGCTGGTTCAGAAGTCGGGAGTAGCTTGGGAGCGAAAGATACCAGCTTCAGTGCCAAATCTACTTTCCAGACCAAGAGTAGTCAATCCGTGCAAGCAACGCGAAAGGCGAACATCCAGTCACAGTTTCGCCGGCTCCATCAGAGGGTGAAAGACGCTGAGTTACTGTTCCCTGTAGACAGCCCCGACTTCATCGATTCTAAAGACAAACTGCTTCGACAACGCGGCTCATGCGCAAAGGTCCCGTCGGTTGTGCGCGGCACGCTCCTCGAGCTCGAGGTAAAGCTACGCGCCGATCCTGTGTTCAGAATGAGCTCAATCATTAGTGAGATTGCGAGCATGAGCGAAGAGCACGCTGACGTATTCGGGACCCCTGCCGCAGGCCTTATACCAGGTCAGATGAAGTCCATGGGTAAGCTCCTCGATCGCTTCATGGCTGGCCTAGTACCCATCCGCTCCGTGGTCACAAACGTCCGACTCTACGAGTCGGACGATGAGCAGTACCTTGTTGAGGCAAGCATTGCCGAACAGCTGAATCTACCGACAACCGAAATCGAGTTAGTTGGAGTTCTGGAACGCGATCGTTTCTGGAAAGATATGCGACGCGTACTATTCTCCGACGCAAGGGTCACAGTGCTGGGGCGCGTCAGCATCGACGGCCTGCAAGACTCTTGGACCCCTGTTAAGCAACTGGACCTTTTCAGAAACACCATCCCAGGCGGAGAAGACGCCATCGCGGCGTTCCAGAATATCACCTTCGACGAAGGTGAGGAGCTCCCGGCTGATCAAGATAATGCTTTCGGGCGGGTTCTTGATATCTATGCCAGCCTTATTGTGGCCGATGGGGGTCGCCAGCTATCCGAGCAGGAGAAGCGTCAGCTGGACGCCAGCATAACAGTCAATCGGGTCCATGGCGGCAGGGCGGACAGCGAGCGACAGGCCTTCCGAGATGTCAACGACCAGCTAGCACGGTTCGGCTTCAGTAATACGGAGCCTGAGCGCGATGCCGATCTCCGGCACGAGGCGAGAATCAGAGCGGCTGCCCAGACCCCGGATTCAGCGGATGCCAGTAGCGACAGTCAGACACCGGAGCGCGAAGCCGACCGTCACCTCGTTGAGGTAGAAGTCATCGCAATGTACTGGTAGCAGGCGATGTCAAGACATCAAACGTGCTTCAAACCCCATTGATCTCTGTACGCCGGTGGGTTTCGAGTTGAACCGTAAGAAGTTCAAACTCGGACTACCCCTGTTGATTGAAAATGATTTCCATTTGGCGGAAGGAACGTCATGGCTTTCAAACCTCAGTAGCGAGACTAACCATCTGCTCAATCTGCCTTCTGACCTGCCCAAACCCCGGCGCGGATGACCCG
>NZ_LNQO01000046.1:0-6683 GCF_001456905.1 Gordonia sp. SGD-V-85 | reverse complement strand
GCGATCGGGGTGCCGGTGGCGAACGTCGCGACCCGCTCAGCGCCCGGGGTAATGACCCGCCCGGCCGCGACCGCCTGGTGTTGGCGACGTTCACGCAGGTAGTCCAGCTTCAATGACAGGTCCTCGGCCTTGTTCGACCCGGTCAGTGACAGCGAGTCGATCGTGCACTGGCGGCCCTTGTTTTTGTACTCGTGGGCCTCGTCGACGAACAGATAGTCCGCGCCGGTGTCTTCGAACAACACCCCGTGGTCCTTCTTGGCCTGATCGGTCGCGGCGTCAAGTCGTTTCTGGAGCTGCTTCTTTGCCTGTTCGATCTTCTTGACTGTCGCCTGGGTCATGTCGCCTGCGCTCGCAGACAATTCGGCGTCGAGTTCGGCGAGCTGGCCGGCGATGTAGTCGACACGGCGCTGGGGGTGGACCCGGATCGCGGAGAACACCGAGGCTGGGATGATGACCATGTCCCAGTCGCTGGTCGCGGTCTGGGCGGCGAACACGCGGCGGTCCTCAGGCGACATGCCTTTGCGTCCCACGAGCACGTTGGCTGCGGGGTACCACATCTTCACTTCGCGGCCGAACTGCTCGATGAGGTGGGTGGGCACCACGATCCACGGCTGATTGACCAGGCCGCGGCGTTTGAGCTCCATCGCCGACATGAACATCGTGCCGGTCTTGCCGGCGCCGACCACGTGATCGAGCAGCACCGTCGGCTCGGCGAGAATCCGTGCTACCGCATCGCGTTGGTAGGGGTGCGGCTCGAACACCGGGGACAGCCCGGGCAGTGCCAGCCGTGATCCGTCGTGCTCGGGGCGGACCCAGGTGTTGAAGCGGCGGTTCCACTCCGCGACGAGGCGGTCGCGGCGCTCATCATCCGACCACAGCCACGACCGGAACTCGGTGGTGATCTTCTCGGCTTGGACTTGGGCGAGGATGGTGGCCTGGGCATCGACTTCCGGTGCCCCCTCTTCCTGCGCCGGCCCCGAGTTCTTGACCACGATGGAGCGTTGGTTGAGCAGCATCTCGGTGAGGTCGATCGCATCGAGCGCCTTGTTCCTCCTGTCGGCATTGTCGGCGCCGTACTCGGTGCGCATCAGCGCGCTGTTGCGTTCGTCAGGTGGCACCTCGACGCCCCACGAACCGGCCGCGCGCGTCACTCGGGCACTCGTGGCGCCGAAGGTCTCGCGCACGAACGCTTCGTAGTCGCGCGGCTCGATCCAGGTCGGTCCGAGTTTGACTGACCCGATCTGGGAGGGTTGCTTGTCGTCCGGAATCACCTGCGCCAGTGCTTGTGTTAGCTCTGCCCAGTCCCGGTTACCGGGATCGGTGCGGGCGGCCTCGGCGGCGCGGGCGTGTTTGGCACGCACGTTGCCCGACAACGCTGTGGGAGCCGGTATCAGATCTTCGGGCATGTCGGGATCGGCGTAGACCAGCCCACGGATGGACTCGCGCGCTTGGGCGGCGGGTTGATCGAGCAGTTCGGCGACGCGGTCGAGATCGACTCGCCCGCGTTCACCGAGACTGATCGCGACGGCTTCGGCCGGGGTGTCCGCGCGTGACACCGGGACCGGCGCGACGACGACGTCGCGGGAGAACACCGCGGTCTTGCTGACGGTGCCGGTCTCGTCGTCGTAGCGTTCCAACGCCAGCACGCCGGCCATCCCCGGATCGGCGCGGACCGCCTCGAGATGGGTTTGGCGCCGCGAGGGTGCGCTGACCTGCCATGCCTTCTCATCGAGCTCGGCCGCCACATCCTCGGGCAGCGGGCCGGGATAGTCGGCGCCGTCGGCGTCGCGATTGGCAGTACGCCACTTGCCTTCGAGTTCTGCGAACTTCTTCGCGGCTTCCTCGGCGGTGCGTTCCTTGCCGCCCACCAGCTTCGCCCGGTTCACCGGGCCGTAGGTGTTGAGGTATGCATCGTAGACCTCGTTGAGGTCCGCGCGTAGCGCGTCACGCTCGGCGCGGCTGCTCTGGGTGCGTTGGGCGGCGATCGTCGCCGCGAACAAGTCACGCAGCCGCAGCAGGTGCCGGGTCTCGGTGGTGCGGGTCGCGGGCACCTTCATCGCCTCATCGCCGTCGATCCCGCGGCGGGTGAACACTCCGGTGGTCTCGTCGTAGCTGACGTGCCCGATCGGGATGTCCTCCCCGTAGAGGGCGTCGGTGTCCAGGGCTCCGGCGGTGAACTCCATCCCGGCCGTGGCGGTGGCATCAGCGAGGAACAGTCCGTCGCCGCGTTCCAGTGCGGCGTCGACGATGTTGGTCAGTCGGTCGTCGAGGTCGGCGGCGACATCGGTGCCGGGTTCGGCGGCCACGACGAGCATCCCGTCGCGGTAGAGCCCGCGATCGACCCGCAAGGTGCCCAGCACATGTTCGGGGTGGGTGGTGAAGTAGCGGTTCACCCCAATCTCGGTGGTCTCGCCGGTCCGGTCGGCGAGGGCGACGAGGTCAGAATGCAGCCAGTCGGCGTCCGCAGGTGCGGCGGCGTCGGGTTCCCGGCGGCGGAACACCAAGACGTCGGTGACGACCTGGGTGCCGGCGACCCGTTCAAATGCGGTCGAGGGCAACCGCACCGCGCCGACGAGGTCGGCGACGGCGTGCATGTCGCGGCGCGCCTTGTCTGAGGCGGCATCCAGCGTTCCGGCGGTGGTGATCGCCATGACGTAGCCGCCGGGGGCGGTGAGGTTGAGCGACTTGAGCAAGAAGTGATTGTGGATGCGGTGGCGGGCCGGATTGTGGATCGGGTCGTGCACCGTGAACCCGCCGAACGGCACATTGCCGATCACCGCAGCGAACGAGCCGTCCGGGACGCGGGTGGTCTCGAAACCCTCCAACCGCACCTGGGCGTCGGGGTAGAGCAGATGGGCGATCTGAGCGGTCGTCGGGTCGAGCTCCACCCCCACCATCTGCGCGCCGGGCGGTGCCAGACCGATGAACGTGCCGCTGCCACAACCCGGTTCGAGGACCAGTCCCTCGTCAAACCCAGCGCGAGTCATCGCCGACCACATCGTCTGGGCGATCGCCGGATCGGTGTAGTGGGCGTTGAGTGTGGAGGCCTTCGCTTGGCGCCACTGCTCCGAATCCAACAGGGCACGCAACTGGCCTCGTTCGGGTGCCCACTCCGACTTGGACTCGTCGAAGATGTCGGCCGCGGCACCCCACCCCGACCACCGCGCCAGGACCTCGTGCTCGGCGGGTGTCGCCGGGCGTCCGGTGCGCGCTGTCTCGGTGAGGACCTCGAGTGCGGCGATGTTGGCGCGGGCGCGGGACTTGGCACCAGACGGCACCAGCACCGTCCCCGGATGCGTGAACCGGGTTGCAGGCCCCACATCAGCAGCTATAGACGGGGCGGTGGTCTCGTCGATGGCCGCGACGCTCGACGGCTCCGGTTCCGGTGTCTCTGCGTCGGGGGTGGGGTCGGGTTCAAGGCCGGCTACCACATGGTCGGCCTTGACGTAGACGACCGAGCCATCCGGGCGGCGCGCCGGGGCGACCCGGGTACTCGCCCACGCCGTCAGCGGCAACCCCGTCTCGGACTGCGGCACCCGCGGCAGCGCGTCGTCGGCCTTCGGCGGCAGCGGCGTACCGCCGGGGTCGACCACGGCCGGGTCAGTCGGGATCCGCAAATCGTCCAGAGACTCAAACAGCAGCCCCTGGCCGTCGTCGACTACCTCCGCACGCGCTCGGCGTCGGCGCGAGCCTGATCGGCCAACGCTGCGTCCACCATCGCGGTCAGCTCCGGAACCAGCGGATGTGCCGGCCCGTCGGGCACCGCCAGCCCGTCGGTCAGACGTGCTTCCAGCAGTTGCTCGGCCCACACCTGAAACCGCGGCGTCTGATCCGGCCACACCCGCTCGGTCAGTCGTTCGGTCTCTCGGCTCGCCTCGATCGCCCACTGCGTCAGCCACCGCTGCATCCCGGTCATCGAGTCCGGGTTCGGCTCGTCGTCCGGCTGGTCGTCGTCCTCGGGACTGCTGAATCCCTCCCACAGCGCCGCCAGCACCGTCTCCTCCGCCGAGTACCGGGCCTGCTGATACAGCCGCTGCGTCGTCAGCACGTCCGGGTCGTTGCCCCCGTGCTGGTCCCTCCACGCCGCGATCGTCGCCAGTTCCGTCTGCGACTGCGTCTGCGCGATCTCGGCCTCCAGCCGGGTCACTTCCGCGGTCAGGAAGTCCTCGAACTGCGTGCGGTCCATCTGCGTCAGTTCCTGGGCGTACCGCTCGGTCAATGTCGTGCGCAGATCGTGAAACATCGGTGTCCTCCTCGGTGTGGGTATCCATAGTGCTCTGCTGCACCGACATCCGCTGACCCGATGGGTCGGTGTCGGCGAGCAGATCGAACAGATTGGGGGTGTTGTCCTCAGGGGTGGCGTTACGTGCCATGCGTCGAGCTCCTACCAAAGTGAGGTCCACTCCCCGCCCGGACTACGCCGGTGCAGGGGTGGGTGGCTATCGTTTCTCACTGGTCAGAGGCTCGATCTCTGACCGATCAGTGCCCTGGCAGGTGTGTCCAGCACCTGCCAGGGCCTGAGTCATCTCACGGCGGGTCCAGGCCGTCGCCCGAGGACACGTGCGCGTGGGTGGTGATGCGGCGGTCGTCGGTGTCGCGCTGCCAGCCGACCACCGCGACCGCGACGAACCCCGCCACCGCAGCCACCATCAGCGACACGCCCGCGACGGTGCCCAGTACCGCCGCCGACCACCTGAACCCGCGGCCCCACACATCGACGTCGCCTCGATCGGCGCCCAGCAGGACCACTTGAGACAGTGAAAAAATGGCGAGCCCAACCGCCGTCGCCAGGCATACCCGGATCGACTTCTCGGGCACAGCCACACCACGACGAATATGGAGGGTGAACAGTACGACTGCCCCCACCGCGAAGGCCGGCCATGCTACCGCGAATAGCGACCACATCCAGGTGTGGTCGACGTGCCACGTTGGGAGTGGCGGTGGTGGTGGCAGGTCGTCAGGAAAGGCCTGCACTATCGACAGGGCGCTCATGAGTTGCCTTTCGTGTCATGTGGTCGGGGGCAGGAGGCTTATGCATCAGGGCACTCGGCCAGCGGGCCGGGGTGGGTCGGGAGCGCCCCGGTCGGACAACGACATCGCCACAGCCCCGGCGGCGCAGCCGCCCTCACGAACGTCGCGATTGAGAACGGCGGTGGCGTAGCTCTCGTAGTCGGCGGCCGTGAGGTATCGGGCGACGTTGACCGTCCGGTAATCCAGGCGCCCACGGTGACGGCCCCGCATCCGTGGTCCGCAGACGATGGCCAGTGACACCGCCGCCGCCACGTACAGCCACGGCCGCGCGGAGCGAAGGTCGGCGGCGATGTCAGCAGACAGAGCTGGGGTCTGATCACGCACGAACGCAGACAGTGAACTGGACATCCACCACGAGGTCGCCGGAAGCGCCTGCCCGACACCGATGACCGCGGCCACAGCACCACCGCAGGCGCCCGCCACCGCGATGGCTCCGACCAGTCGCGAACACTGGCCCTTCACTGTCTCGACACACCAGATCACCGCGTAGGCAGCAGGTACGGGTAGGACGAGCATCTGTACGAACCACACCGTCCACGCCGCGATGGTGTTCATCAGAGGCCTGTCGGATCCCAGATTGGCGGGGGTGATCGCAAAGTAGCTGGCCGCCACAACTGCCAGCAGCGCACCCGCGACGACGGCGCCGCCCCAATGCAGCAGCCACCCCATCTTGGCTCGACGGCGGGTGTCGTCGGTGACGTCATCACGGCCAGCCAGTTGCAGTGTCGGACCCGCAAAGGTGGTGCCGCACCCGTCAACAGCAGGAAAAACGAACATGGGTATCGGTCCTCTCATTGGTTGGTGGCGGTGGTGGGAAGAGCCGCTTTGGTGGCTCTCACATGACGGTGGAGGGCTAGCTCGTAGATGCGATGTGGGGCGGTCGAATCGTGGTCAGTGGTCATGGTGCGATCCCTCGTCGAGGTCAGGTTTGCGGTGGTGATCAGGTGGTCGTGGTCGGCGGCGTTGGCGGAGGACTGCTCTGGTGACGAAGACGGCGCCGGTGATGGCCAGGACCACCAGCAGCACGACGCAGCCGACGAGCGCCCAGTGCACTAGCGGCGTTGGTGGCATGACTGGCTCGTCTCGTCGTTGTTACGCGGCGGTGGTGTGGTCGGCGGGTGGGTCGAACCATCCGGGCGG
This sequence comes from Gordonia sp. SGD-V-85, assembly GCF_001456905.1. Taxonomy (NCBI): domain Bacteria; kingdom Bacillati; phylum Actinomycetota; class Actinomycetes; order Mycobacteriales; family Gordoniaceae; genus Gordonia; species Gordonia sp. SGD-V-85. The sequence continues at coordinate 512 of NZ_LNQO01000046.1, read as the reverse complement.
GGGTGGGGTGCTCGCGTCGGTGAGCGTGTCTGTGGCGGTGTGTTTTTCGGGGGTGCACAGGTAGAGCGGCCCGTTTTCGGCGGTGAGCGTTCGCCAGTGGGCGTCGAGGTGGGCGGTCCACCACGACGACAGTGCGGCGGGGTCTTCGCTCAGGCGGGCGGTCTCCCACGCTTTCCACAGCTCCTCGAGGCGGATGACGACTTCGTCGTGGCGCCACCATTGCGCGCACCAGCGGGTGTCGCGGTCGAAGCGTCCGGCTTTGATGTGGCTGAGCCAGTTGGTGAACCAGTCGGCGCCGGAGGTGAACCGCCAGTGCGCGCGGGGGTCGTCGTCGGGGGTGTCGGTGTCGGGGGTGGTCATCAGGAGGTCCTTTCCCGGGTGGTGGCGGCGAGGGGTGCGGCGGCGAGCGCTGTCTGTTGGGCTGCGCGTTCGGTCGCGCAGGCTTTCTTGGAGGCGTCGATCAGCTCGGCGTAGGGGCCGAGCCAGTAGGAGTTCTTGGTGGTGACGACGGT
>NZ_LNQO01000045.1:0-10009 GCF_001456905.1 Gordonia sp. SGD-V-85 | reverse complement strand
CGAAGCCGAAGCGGTGACATCTGTTGGCTCCAAAGGGGATTCATACGACAACGCGATGGCTGAGGCGTTCAACTCGCTGTTCAAAGCCGAATGCATCCGTAACCCCGTGATGCGCCCGCGAGGCGGCTGGGCAGGTGTGGGCGAGGTCGAGATCGCCGTCGCTGAGTACGTCGAATGGTTCAACCACCGCCGCCTGCACGGCGAGATCGGACACGTCCCACCCGTCGAGTACGAGAGCGCCTACTGGTCGACCCACACCGTCACCAGCTACCGTGAGAACCCGGTCCCCGCAAACGCTGGAACCAACTAACCGAGCCTCCAGCAAACCCGGGGCGATTCACACCGTCTCCCGAATCACGGATCGGGTCATCGAAGAGATGGTGTCGTGGTGGGCACGCCCGCTGGAGAAAGTGTACGCGGCGGTGTTCATCGACGCGATCATGGTCAAGATCCGGGATGGGCAGGTGCGTAACCGGCCCATCTACGCCGCGATCGGGGTGGATCTCGACGGGCACAAAGACATCCTCGGCATGTGGGCCGGCGACGGCGACGGCGAGTCGGCCAGGTTCTGGCTGGCGGTGCTCACCGACCTCAAGAACAGGGGTGTCCGCGACATCTTCTTCGTTGTGTGTGACGGATTGAAAGGGTTGCCCGACAGTGTATCTGCCGCGTTCCCGTTGGCCACGGTACAGACGTGCATCATCCATCTGATCCGCAACACCTTCAAGTACGCCTCCCGCAAGTATTGGGACACGATCAGCGCCGATCTCAAACCGATCTACACCGCGCCGACCGCCGCTGACGCCCGGGCGCGGTGGGAGGAATTCGCCGAGAAATGGGGCACGCCGTACCCGGCGATCGTGACCCTGTGGGAGAGCGCGTGGGAGGAGTTCATCCCGTTCCTTGACTACGACGTCGAGATACGGCGAGTGTTGTGCTCCACCAACGCGATCGAAAGTCTCAACGCCCGCTACCGGCGTGCGGTGCGCGCTCGAGGACACTTCCCGAACGAGCAGTCCGCACTCAAAACGCTCTACCTGGTCACCCGGTCGCTGGACCCGAAGGGTACCGGTCAGACGAAGTGGGCCGTACGCTGGAAGCCAGCGCTCAACGCCCCGGCCATCACGTTCGCCGATCGTATGCCCGCAGCCGAAGAACGCTGACCCGCCGAGCAATCGGAAAACCGCCGCTTACACCGAATATCGGACAGACCCGTCGGGGCCCGATTCCCGCCGAGCTCGTGGTGAGCGTGCGTGAGACGCTGGGTGGGGGTCGTCCAGAACGGGGGGTGTCCCTATGGGTTTGTCAAGCAGCTGAAGCGATTGGGGTTCGGTAGGGCTCGCTGTGCTTGAGCATCGCGTAGAGGACGTCGCATCGTCGGCGTGCCAGGCAGATGAGGGCGGCGTTGTGTTTCTTTCCTTCGGCGCGTTTGCGGTCGTAGTAGGCGCGGCTGGTGGGGTCGTGCAGTGCGGCGAACGCGGAGAGGAAGAAGGCTCGTTTGAGTTTGCGGTTTCCGAATCGGGCGGGGTGCTCGCCACGGATGGAGGTGCCGGATCGGTGGGTGACTGGTGCGATGCCGGCGTAGGCGGCCAGGTGGCCTGCGGTGGCGAATGCTGAACCGTCGCCGACTTCGAGGAGGATGCGGGCTGCTGTGTAGGGGTCGTAGCGGATCTGGTTTCGCACCGCGGCAAAGTGGCTCCGCGCCATGTCTCGATCGTTGTCCGCGTCGCCGGTAGCATCACGGGTGGACGCCTGCACGGTGGCGTGGTCGAAGGCCAGGATACGTGACGCTGCGAGAAGAACTGCAGGCTTCCCGGTTGCCTCCTGTCGATGTCACAGGACCCGGGTCAGCGGGAACCGGCGTCCTGCTGATGGTAATGCTCCTGCGTGCGTTTGTGTGAACGCGGCGGCCCTGCTTAGCGTCCTCCTCGCGGACTTGCCGCGACAGGCCGGTTAGCCTGACAAGGATGCTGCGGCCTTTCGTAGTGACGCCTCCAGGGTCGTTTCCGCCTCGGGTAGAGCCGCCGCGAGGGTTGTGACGGATCGGAGCCGCTCGGATGAGGCGTGATCCTTCTGTACTGCTGCGCGTGCGACTGCAGTCCAGGATGTCGCCGCATGGTGGGCGTTGGCTGCAAGGATGGCGGTGGCGTGATCGCCGGTGAGGCGCGCGATTTCGTCGCAGCCCTGTGCCAGCAGTCGGCGGAACAGGCCGCCGCCGGTCCCCGCTTTCTCGATGAAGGCGCCGAGGCTGAATAAATGCATCTCGAGGTCGTCGGTCGACAGGGCTCCCCAGCTGCAGACGTCGGATGCGAGCGCGCTGGCAGCGTCGAGGCCGTGTGACCCGTGTTCTGCGGGCCCGGCGATCGTCGATGCGCCTGGGGTGCTCAGGCTCGCTGCGGATTGTGCGAATGCCTGTGCGGCCACCTCGAGAATCGAAGGTGGCGTCTGTGGCCAATTGATACGAAACAGCGTGTGTCGGGTTGGCTCCGGGAAGGAGGTCGAGCGGCGCGCGCGTGCGAGTGCGTCCAGTGGGACGCGTTGAAGGTCTTCGCGATCGTTGTCGGCGATGTACGCGACGCCTTGCGTCTCGTCGTAGCCGACTACAACGATGTCGTGGCGGCTCATGCGCAACTGGACCCGCAGGTAGGGGAGTTCTGCGATCTCCGCCCAGACCAGTGCAGGGCGTCCCTGATCGATCTCGCCACGAAGGTTCTCCCAACCCTCGGCCGGGTCGTCTGTGGCAAGCACCTCGACGGTGCCGCCCAGACGGCGGGGGAGGTCGATCTCAAAATCAGGTCCTCGTCCGACTAAGTACACGGGTGGCATCAGCGCTTTTGATCGAATGTAGGTGAGGGAGAGGGCTCCGCCGAGGGCAAAGACGAGGCCCTCGTCGGGTGGGCCGTCGTAACCGAGCCCGGTCCACTCCATGAGGTCTCGCATCGCACCGGACCCACAGTGGCCACCCATTCGGTGCGGGTAGGGGTCGATCATCGAGGGGCCGGACACTGACACGATCCTCCTGTGTTGAGGCGGTACGAAAATTGTCGATTGCCGGGCCGACGACTGAGGCAGACCGGGTTAGGCGTGGAATGCATCTAGTGACGTCGCACGCTGCGTGAGTATAAGAGGGCCATAGGCCTCTTTGAGAGCCACCAGGATGTTGTCGAGAGGCAGGTCGTTGTACACACCTCTTTCGCGGACGTACTCCATGTGTGTTGAGCCGTCCGCGGAGTGAGCGTGGAGCAACGCGTCGCTGTCGCCGGTGAAGTCGATCGGGGCGACTCCGAACCGCGCGCACAGTTCCGAGTTGAACGCGGGTGTCGCCTTGAGCCACCGTCCGTCTATGTAGACGTGGCTGTACCCGTGATAGACGAAGACGTCGGTTCCCATCAGCTCACGTAGGGCGCCCGTTTGGAGGTGATTACGGACGTCGGCGAAGCCTAGCCGCGCTGGGATCCCGGCGGCGCGGAATGCGGCGGTAAGCACGACGGCCTTGGGGACGCAGTATCCACGCCCGGATTCGATTACATGGCTGGCCCGGTAGTGCTCTGGGTCGTTGGAGACGGTGTACGGGTCGTAGCGGATGGCGTCGCGCACCGCGGTGAACAGGCGGCCGGCTTTGTCTTTGTCGGTGGTCGCGTTGCCGACGGCTTCGCGTGTGAAGGTTGCGACGGTGGCGTGCTCGATGTCGAGGAAGCGTGAACCCGTCAGCGCCGCCGGGCTGACCGCATTTGTCGGTGATGTGGTCATGGGGCCGCTCCGATCAATTCGGACCTGACGATCGGCGCTCGTTGTGCAATGGCGCGCTTGGCGGTCACGAAGTCAGCGGGTCTGTTGACGCAGTCAGCTGCAATCAGTTCTCCGGCGGTTAAGTAGTAGCAGGTGAAGTCGCGGCCATGGGCGGGGTTGCCGCTGACCAGCACCTCGTCGTATCCGGTGTTGAGCCCGGCGATCTGGAGTTTGAGGTCGTATTGGTCGGACCAGAACCATGGCAGTGCGGCGCGACCGGTTGTGTTGTCGCAGATTGTGGCCGCCGCGATCTTGGCGTGCTCGGTTGTTGCGGACACGCACTCGAGACGAACACGTCGCCCGTACCGCTCGATTCGGTGGTTGGCGCAGTCGCCGGCTGCGACGATGTCAGGATCGCTGGTACGAGCGCGGTCGTCGACGAGGATGCCGTTTTCGACGTCGATGCCCGCAGCTGCTGCGAGCTCCGTGTTCGGAATGACGCCGACGCCGACGATGACCAGGTCAGCGGCCAGCGTCTCCCCCCCGGACAGGACAACGCCGTCGACTCGTTCGTCGCCGCGGAACCCTTCGACCATTGCGTCGGTCCGTACCTCGACACCCTTCTCGCGGTGAATTCGATCGAAGAATTCCGACACGACGGGCGCCGTGACACGTTCGAGTACGCGTCCTGCCGCCTCCAGGACGGTGACCTCGACACCCAGGGTTCGAAGCGAGGCCGCTGTCTCCAGGCCGATGTACCCGCCGCCGACAATGACGACCCGCGAACCCGGGACCGCGGCGGCGCGGATGGCCTCGACATCGGTGGCGGTGCGCAGATAGTGCACGCCCGGCAGGTCGGCGCCGGGGACCGGCAGTGCGCGAGCTCGAGCGCCGGTGCACAGGGCCAACTTCGAGTAGGACACCGCGTCGTTGTTGCCAAGAGTGACGGTTCGTTCGGCACGGTCGATCGAGGTCACGGTCCCGTCGACGAGCTCGATCCGTTGCTTGTCGTAGAACTGGCGGCTCCGAATCGCGACATCGTCGAGATGGCAATCGCCAGCCAGGTATGCCTTGGACAGCGGCGGCCGCTGATACGGCAGGCGGCCCTCGTCGCCGATCAGCAGGATGGCCCCAGCCCACTTCTCCTTGCGCAAATTGGCCGCCAGCTGTGCGCCCGCGTGGCTTGCGCCGACGATCACGACCCGATCAGTACTCACGTCTCCGGCTTGGGAGTCAGACGGACCATCATCTTGCTGATCCCACGAACGAAGTTGGACTGCACGTACTCCGGATCACCGACCACCTCGATGTCGTCGAAGCGCTCGAGAAGTTCTTCCCAGAGAATGCGCAACTGCAATTCGGCCAAACGGTTTCCCATGCAACGGTGCACACCGAAACCGAACGCGATGTGGTTGCGAGCGTTGGACCGATCGATGATGAGCTCGTCCGGGCGGTCGAACACTCGCTCGTCGCGGTTGCCGGAGGCATACCACATGACGACTTTGTCACCTGCGCGGATGAACTGACCGTTGAGCATCACGTCCTTCTTGGCGACCCGACGCATGTATGCCAGCGGGGTTTGCCACCGGATAATCTCCGACACCGCATTGGGAATCAGATCCGGATTGGCTTTGAGTTTCTCGAACTGCTCGGGAAACTCGTTGAGAGCCAGCACTCCGCCGCTCATCGAGTTGCGGGTGGTGTCGTTGCCGCCGACGATCAGCAGCACGAGGTTCCCGAGGAACTCCATCGGGCTATTGTCGAGAAGGTTCTTGGTGTCCTCGTTGCTCTGCAGCATGGTGATGAGGTCGAATCCGGTCTCCTCGCCTGCCGCGGTCCGCGCGGCCTTGTCTCGCCACAGCGCACTCAAGCCCTGTGCCATCGCGACCATCTCGCGGAAAACTTTGTCGTTGTCCGATGGTCCGCCGTTGGCCTGCTCCATCGACGTGGCCAAATCCGACCACTGGACGAGTTTGTGGCGCTGCTCGTAGGGGTAGTCGAGCAATGTCGCGAGCATCCGCGCGGTCAGTTCGACCGACACGGTCTGGACCCAGTCGAACGGTTCGTCGAGCGGTAGCTCCTCGACGACTTCCCGGACGCGAGACCGGATGAGGCCCTCCATCTCGCGCAGGTTCTTCGGTGCGACGACTCCCTGGACGGCGGCGCGCTGCTTGTCGTGCCGCGGCGGGTCCATGGCGATGAACATCGCGATATCCATGAAACGCGGGGGCCGACCGATGATGATGAACGGTTCGGCGGAGAACGCTTCATGGTTTTTGTCGACAGCGATGATGTCGGCATGTCGAGTGACCGACCAGAACGGCCCGAAGGGACTGCGGGGCTGGAAGTGAACGGGCGCCTCATTGCGCACACGCTCGAAGTAGGACCGCCACATGCCCTGTCGGTAGAGAAATGGGTTGCTCAGATCGATGTCAGTGAGTTCGACGTCCTCGACCGGCGGGATGGGGGTCTCGGTGAAGATTTTCTTGCCGTCGGTTCGGGTGACGATCCGGCGGGTCTTGTCATAGACGTGAGCGCCACGGATCTGCAGATCGATCGGGATCATGGACTGCGCCTTCTCGGCGATCGCGGTGGTAATGCTCATCTGAAAGTCGCTCTCATTCTCTCACTTCACAACTGGAACTCGGGGAGGTGAACGGTCAACCCGTCCCACTCTTCGCGCGCGGTCATCTGACACGACAGCCGCGAGTTGGCCTCACGCTCGGGGTGCATGCTCAACATGCCTTCTTCGACGTCTGTGCTGTGGCCGACGGTGTCGATCCACGCGCTGTCGACGACGACGTGGCAGGTTCCGCATGCCGCCTCACCGCCACAGTCGCCATCAATGCCCGGTATCGCCTGGTCGACCGCGGTCTGCATCAGTGACCTGCCGGGCATCACCGGCGCGGGGTAGTCCTCGCCGTCGTGGGTCACGTAGGTGATCGTGGCCATGGCCACCTCCTTGTTCCTGGGTCGTAGAGATGAGTGTGCGCGCGGCGAATGTGGTCGATCCAGGTTCGGACGTCGCGATGTCTTGTTAACTTGGCTCATATGAGCCTTGTCGAGTCGGGGATGCCGCCGCTGGCGTTCGCCCAGCTCCTCGACAGCGGCGCCTTGGGCGCGGCGGAGACCCGAGCGTTCGAACGCATCATGGCCCGCGAGGGCGTCGATCTCGCGGTCGTCATTGCGCGACAGGGCCAAGTGCCTGTCCGGTGGTTTCACGAGGTGTATCCGGCGATGGATTCCCAGCAGGGATTCCGGTTGGGCGTAGCGTTCGCCGAGCACGCTCAGCTCACCTCGTTCGGCCCCATCAGTTTGCCGCTGGTCAGTGCGGGTTCCGTCGTCGAAGTTGTTCAACTGCTTCAGTTCTTGCCCCTGATATCGACCGCGCTGAGCACCGAGTTCCAGCACGGAGATTCTGGACTGACGATCGCTCTGGCCGGGCGCACCGACAGCGCCGGCACCGATTGTTTCGCCGTCACCTACGGTGGTCTGGCTGTCCTGCGGTTGGTGGACATGCTCGCCGGTGCCGTCCCCTCCGTGGAGCTTCATCTGACATGCCAGGCGCCGGCAGACCTGATCGCCGTGGGTGAGATCGGCCATCGGATCGTTTTCAACGCGCCCGCGGCGTTCGTGCACATACCGGCTGCCGTGCTCTACGACGTGTGCCGTTTCTCCGACCCCGTGGCCTACCGGATCGGTATTGCCGAGCTTCGACGCGTCTACGAACAGCGTAGGCCCAGTTCCTACACGCAGCTGGTCCGCGCACAGTTCGATGCCGACCCTGCCCGCGCTGACGGTGCTCGTATCGCGGCGGAGCTGTCGATATCGGTGAGCACACTCAAGCGACGCCTGAACGCCGAGGGCACCACCCTGCGTCGCCTGCGGCAGCAGTTCGTCCAAGAACGGGCCACCGCGCGACTGCTGGATCCGGGCATCGGTGTCGGCGAGATAGCCGCAGAACTGGGGTACTCCGACGCCGCCAGCTTCTCTCATGCGTTCACACGGTGGGTCGGATGCTCCCCGACGCGGTTTCGCCGCGCACCGGCGAATCGGCAGGCAGCGCCGGGCATCTGAGCAGGTCAGTCCGCGCGAAGAAGATTGACGAAAAAGCTGTCTACCGTGGAGGTGTCGGCGTAGCGCGCGAAGTGCATGAGATCGACTTTCACGAACTCGCCGGTGGCGGAAAAGTAGGTCTCGCCGTCCACAGTCCCGCTCGCCCCGATGTGCAGGATGTGATCGGCGTCCTCGTCGATGCACGCCGTAAGACGTACTGGTACGTGGAGGGGTACCGGTCGGCGGTACTTGACGGTCAACGTGCGCGTGACGGCCGGGGTGCCGGCGATCCACAGCGTGAATCCCATGATGTCGTCGCACGCGGCCGAGATAGCGCCTCCGTGCGCCAAACCTGGTCCACCGGAATGCTTGGTGGTGAAAGAGTGATCGGCAAAAACGCGGTCGCCGTCGCGGTACACCTCGAGCTGCAGGCCGCTGGCATTCTCCGGCCCGCAGCCCATGCACGATGGGGAGTGTGCGGGCAGTTTGGTGGGTGCTGACATCACAGTCCTCGAATCGATGCTCGTGCCGGTAGCAGACCACTACCAACGGTATCGTTGGTAGAATGCCACATCCACGCTGGACCAACAGCGTGAGGAGACCTGGTGGCGGTGAGCATCAATGGCCTCGACGACGTCGATCCGCGGCGGGTTCGTTCCCGGAACCGTCTGCTCGACGCCACGGCGGTGTTGCTGCGCAGCGGGGGAGTGGAGGCTGTCACCGTCGAGGCGGTCACGAGCGTTCCCGCAGCTGGAGACAGTCGTGCGGCAGCAGTCGGTCGACCCGATCCCTGCGGGAGTGCCGTCGTTTCAGTCATTCGACCGGATGGGCACGGCGTTCGGGGAGAAAGGCGCCAAGACAACGGCGTTTATCGCCATGGAGAACCGTGGCGGCCTCACCCCGACGGTGCGTGCACGCTACGACGAGCTTGTCCAGGAACTTCGTGGCACCACCGCCGATGTCGCTTCCGCCCGCGACCTGGTGGGGGGATCGCCGATGTGTGTTGTCGAACTTGTCAGGATGTAAAGCCTGGGACGGGATCACGGTCGTTCTAGAAGTACTGGCCGACGTCGGCAATCTTGTAGGCCACCGGGTCATGCAGGCTGTGCGTCCGGATGTTGCGCCAGAACCGGTCCAGCCCCAAACGCGGGTGTGTCCCACGCGCCCCGATGACCTCGAAGATCCGGCTGCCTATAGACAGACCCGCCTCGGTGGCCAAGACCTTCACCCCCGACACCTGAACCATCAGCGAGGCCCGATCGGCGGGTGCCAAAGCATCACCCTTCTCCCAGATCCGCTGCACCGCGTGCGACGCATCGCGGGCCGCCGCGTCAGCGCCTTGTAGTTTAATCGCAAGCTCTCCAAAGGTCCGAACTACGTATGGATCCTGCGTGGCCTCAGAAACCCCCGCAGGGGTCCATGGCCGTGCGTGCTCCAGCGTGTATTCGCGAGCGGAGTCCAGCGCTTCGGCGGCAATTCCTATGTAGACGTGCGAGAAGATCAGTTGCACCAACGGGCCGAATAGGCTGGCGCGCCTATAGCCGAAAAAGTCGGTGATCACGCTGTTCGGAGCCCCCAACACCTCGTGCGGAAGCACTTGAACATCTTTGAAGTCCGTTGTACCGCTGTCGGTCCGCCGCATCCCCAGGGCTTTCCAGTCATTGTTGGGACGCACTCCCCCTCGGTCGGTGGGTATGACCGCTGTGATAATTCCCGACCGCTCGGGTGAGTCATCATCCTGCGCCACGCCAAACACCAGAAGCAGATCGGATCCGAGCGCCCCGCTACAGAAATGCTTGGTCCCGTTCAGCACGTAACCACCGTCGTCGCGTGGGGTTGCACGCACCTTCCAGTCGAGAATGTGACTGTTGTTCTCGCTCAACGCGTTCCCCGTCCAGGAACCCTGCGCCACGCGGCGGTAAGTGGCGTCGCGCTGCTCCGGCGAGCCGAGGAGTTCGATGAAGGCTGCACACACGAGGTGGTATCCGTAGAGGTGGCCAAGCGAGCCGTCGACCTTGGCAATCTCGCGGATTACTGCGAAGACTGAATCGCCCCGGGTTTGCTGGAGGCTCGGTTAGTTGGTTCCAGCGTTTGCGGGGACCGGGTTCTCACGGTAGCTGGTGACGGTGTGGGTCGACCAGTAGGCGCTCTCGTACTCGACGGGTGGGACGTGTCCGATCTCGCCGTGCAGGCGGCGGTGGTTGAACCATTCGACGTACTCAGC
>NZ_LNQO01000044.1:0-10321 GCF_001456905.1 Gordonia sp. SGD-V-85 | reverse complement strand
GAACCCGCCGAAGGCCGCGAAATTCTCTACGCCTACGCCTACAACGCCGGAGTCGGCGCGGTGCTCAACGCCGGCGGAACACCCACCGGCGGCGACTACGACACCCAGACCCGCCCATACGGCCAGAAAGTCATCGCCTACGCCAAACAGTTCGCCGATCAAGGACTTCCGGAGAAGAACCGATGAACCACCACCGCCGCCACCACCACGTGCTGGTCGTCCTCGCGATCGTGCTGATCGCCGCACTGGCCGGATGCTCCGGTAGCGACAACACCACCGAACCCGCACACGGCCACGGAGACGACCACGGCGAGCACTACAGCAGCCCGCCCGGCCTGCCCGATCGCGCCGAACCGATCGGGGTGTTCACCACCACCGTCACCACCATGTTCAGCTGGCAACCCGCCGCCGACACCTCACCCACCGATGCGCTGCGCCGCACTCGCGCCACCCTCACCGGCCAGGCATTGGACTCCGCCGACAGCACCGCAACGGTGCGTCCCAGCGCCCAGTGGGGCGCATGGAAGCAATCTCTCGACGTCATCACCGCCCGCGTCGAGGGCGCCTCGGCAGTGCTGATCTCACCGGACAAGGCCAGCGCGCGCGGCACCGTCATCCAGACCGTGCTCGGCATCGACGCCACGGTGACCTCGTTCCGGAAATTCACCGTCACCGCCGATCTCGTCCGCGTCGACGGCCAGTGGAAGGTCGCCACCTACCCCCGCGCCGACACCTGACCCACCTACCTCCCATCACCCCTCGAAAGGAAGGCACACCATGCTCGACCCACACAACGTCGCCCAGGACAACAGCCGTGAAGTCGACGACATCTTCGACGAAATCCGCACGATCATGCGGCACTCCCGACGTCGGGCCGATGAAGCGCTGCGTGAGGTCCGCAACCAGCAGCACCGCCGACGTGCCCGGCAGACCCGCGCTCAGCAGCGCCTGAACTCCGCGCGCCACACTGGCGCCCACCAGCCCCGCTACACCGACACCAGCGCTGAACGTCACCCGCTGACACCGGATTTGATGGCCCGCTGGGCCGGGGCGCACGCCGCCGCCGATCTGGCTCGCGACGCCGCGGCCGAGGCCGCCCGCGACGGTGACACCGCCCGGCAAGCCCAGACCAATGCCACCGCGCAGCGCGCCGAGCAATGGGCGCACGCCTGGGATGAGCGGCTGCGTGAGGCCGGCGTCGACCCCGACAGCATCGGCGGCCGCGACCGCGACAAGGACCTCGGCGAGGTCGCCGACACCGATCTGCTCGACCAGGTGTCGGCCTCGGCCGCGAACTATGCCATCGACGTCGACGACGCCGCGGCCGCGGGCGGGCACCGCTCGATGAGTGAACTCATCGCCGACACCGAACCCGCCCCCGAAGCCGCGTTGATCGCCGCCGGCGACAGCGACTGGCAGATAGCCCCGGTCCCCGAGGTCGGGGCCAGCGTCACCCTCGACACCGGAGCCCAGCTGTGAGCACCACCCATCGCCGCGACCGCGGCCAACACGAATCCATGGTCGGCTACTACCTCGCCGCAGCCGTGTTCGCGCTGCTGGGGATCATCTACGTGTGCTGGCGGGCCGGGTGCTGGCTCACCGGCCAGCCCGGCCCGGTGCTGATCAACCCGGCCACCGCCGCCGTCGACGGCACATTCGAGTGGCCGGTGGCCTCCACCGTGCTCCTGGTGGTCGCGGTCATCGCCGCCGCCGCGATCGCGGTCGTGGTGGGACGTCATCGCGCCGCCACCGCCGTGCTGCGTGAGTTCGACCAGGTGGCACAGTTTCTTCCTCGTCCCCGGGAACTGCACGCCATCACCGCCCGCGACGCCAAGCACTCCGCGCAGCGCCTCCGCGGCCGCGACGCCATCACCGGGCACCTCGACTACGGGCTGGTGCTGGGATCGTTGATCGGGTCGGGCACCTCGGCGCTCTACATGAGCTGGGAGTGGGTCGGACTCGTCATCGGCGGGCCCCGATGCGGCAAGACCACCGGTTACGCCATCCCGATGATCTGCCAGGCGCCCGGCGCAGTGTTCGCCACCTCCAACAAGCCCGACATCTACGACGCCACCCGCTGGGTCCGTGACCGCAGCGACCTCGAGACCGCTCCCGCCGCCAAGGCCGACACCACCCGACACGGGCTGCGCGCACTGTGGGCCTATCGCACCCAGCGGCGCGAACCGCCACGCACCCGCGGCACCATCTGGCTCTCGGACCTCCAACACATCGCCGGCACTCAGGGCCAGCAGTGGTGGTGGGACCCGTTCTGGTGCGTACACGAACTCTCCGACGCCCGCGAGCTCGCCGCGATCTTCGCCGCCGCCGAAACCGCCGAAGGATCACGCCTGGACGCCTACTTCGACGGCGGCGCCAAAGAACTGCTCGCACTGCACATTCTGGCCGCAGCCGTCGGTGGGGGAGACCTCAAACACGTCGACGGCTGGCTCACCGACCCCAAACTCAAAGTCGCCCGCCAGGTGTTGACCCGCCACGGCCACCACGACGCCGCCGCCAAGATCGACACCGCCGCCAACCTCAACCCCCGCCAACAAGACGGCCTCTACGACATGGCGCGACGGTTCATCAACGTCATGACCGTGCCCGCCTACGCCCGATCGGTCCTCCCACCCCAACGTGTGCGGTTCGACGGCGACAACACCGTCGGCAGCAACGACATCCGCCACGACCTGCCCAAGTTCGATCCGCAAGCGTTCGTCACCTCCACCGACACCATGTACGCCCTGTCGATGGAAGGGGCAGGATCGGCCACCGCATTGACCACCGCCCTGGCCGACACCATATTCAAAGCCTCCGTCGCCCAAGCACGGCGCAACGGTGGACGTCTGCCCGTGCCCGTCGTGGCAGTGCTCGATGAGGCCGCCAACGTGTGCAAACTGCCCGAACTACCCGACTGGTACTCACACTTCGGCAGCCAGGGCATCGTCATCGTCACGATGCTGCAATCGCTGGCCCAGGCCGCGAAAGTGTGGTCCAAAGACAAACTCGACATGCTCGTGGACTCCTCGAACGTCTACATCTACGCCGGATCATCGAACAACGAGTCCTACCTGTCGGGCCTGAGCCGCATGATCGGCCAACGCGACGTCCGCCGCCGCAGCCGCTCGCACTCCAACTCCGGCCTGGGATCGACCAGCACCAGCGAATCCTGGTCCAGCGAACCCATTCTCGGTATCGACGACCTCAAAGCACTCCCCGCCGAACGAGCAGTGCTGGCCACCTCCGGGAACCGCACCGTCGTCACCACCAAGAACTCCTACTGGCTCGGCCCCTACGCCGAGCTGATCGACGCCTCCAAGAAAGCCTGCGCGACCGAACGCGCAGCCCAGCAGACAGCACTGACCACTGCACCGCCCCTCGCCGCCACCACCCGGGAAAGGACCTTCTGATGACCACCCACGACACCGACACCCCCGACGACGACCCCCGCGCACACTGGCGGTTCACCTCCGGCGCCGACTGGTTCACCAACTGGCTCAGCCACATCAAAGCCGGGCGCTTCGACCGCGACACCCGCTGGTGCGCGCAGTGGTGGCGCCACGACGAAGTCGTCATCCGCCTCGAGGAGCTGTGGAAGGCGTGGGAGACCGCCCGCCTGAGCGAAGACCCCGCCGCGCTGTCGTCGTGGTGGACCGCCCACCTCGACGCCCACTGGCGCACCCTCACCGCCGAAAACGGGCCGCTCTACCTATGCACACCCGAAAAACACACCACCACAGACACACTCACCGTTTCAAGCACCCCACCACCGCCCGGATGGTTCTACCCACCCACCGACCACACCACCGCCGCGTAGCCCAACACGAAAGCCTGCTCATGCCGCCACTCATCCACATAGCGCTCGTCGGCTGCTTCGTGCTGCTGGTGGCCCTGTCGATCACCGGCGTCATCGTCGTCACCAGAGCCGCACTGCGCCAACGCCGACGACCACCCCGGCCACCAGTCCAGCGCCCTGATGACTAGCCCATTCGGACCGGGACAGCCAGGTGCACGTGCGTATTCGCGTGCACCACCACGGCGACTAATCGCCCGTCACCACCTTCACTCCGGCCAACCACTACGAGGAGATTGTCATGGCCATCACCATCATCACGCGGAGAATAGTCGCAGTAGGGCTAACCGCCGCCACGCTCGCCGCCGGAGGGGCAACGCTCGTCGATGTCCCAGCGTCGGCAGCCGATACACGCAACCGCACTTACGGCGCGTACATCGTCGGCCCCTTCCCCCACCAGAAAGCGTGCCTCGACACGAGGAACGGCAGAAACGCACTCACCAATCTGACCGACTGCTGGCCGGGCAAAGGCGGTTGGTACTACGGCGGCGACGGAGCGTAATGACCCGGTAGCCCCCATTCTCAGGCCCTGGCAGGTGCTGGACACACCTGCCAGGGCACTGATCGGTCAGAGATCGAGCCTCTGACCAGTGAGAAACGATAACCACCCACCCTCGCCCGGCGTAGCCCAGGTTCGGGAGTGGACCTCACTTTGGTAGGAGCTCGACGCATGGCACGCAACGCCACCCCTGACGACAACACCCCCAATCTGTTCGATTTACTCGCCGACACCGACCCATCCGGGAAGCGGATGTCGGCACCGCAGAGCACTATGGATACCCACACCGAGGAGGACACCGATGTTTCACGATCTGCGCACGGCACTGACCGAGCGGTACGCCCAGGAACTGACGCAGATGGACCGCACGCAGTTCGAAGACTTCCTGACCGCGGAAGTGACACGGATGGAGGCCGAGATCGCTCAGACGCAGTCGCAGACCGAGCTGGCGACGATCGCGGCGTGGAAGGACCAGCACGGGGGCAACGACCCGGACGTGCTGACGACGCAGCGGCTGTATCAGCAGGCCCGGTACTCGGCGGAGGAGACGGCGCTGGCGACGCTGTGGGAGGGATTCAGCAGTCCCGAGGACGACGACCAGCCGGACGACGAGCCGAACCCGGACACGATGACCGGGATGCAGCGGTGGCTGACGCAGTGGGCGATCGAGGCGAGCCGAGAGACCGAACGACTGACCGAGCAGGTGTGGCCGGATCAGACACCACGGTTTCAGGTGTGGGCCGAGCAACTGCTGGAAGCACGTCTGACCGACGGACTGCCGGTGCCCGACGGGCCGGCACATCCGCTGGTTCCGGAGCTGACCGCGATGGTGGACGCAGCGCTGGCCGATCAGGATCGCGCCGACGCCGAGCGCGTGCGGAGGTAGTCGACGACGGCCAGGGACTGCTGTTTGAGTCTCTGGACGATTTGCGGATCCCCACTGACCCGGCCGTCGTCGACCCCGGCGGCACGCCGCTGCCACCGAAGGCCGACGACGCACTGCCGCAGGTGCCGCAGTCCGAGACCGGGTTGCCGCTGACAGCGTGGGCGAGCACCCGAGTCGCCCCCGCACGCCGCCCGGACGGCTCGGTCGTCTACGTCAAGGCCGACCATGTGGTGGCCGGCCTCGAACCCGACCCCATCCCCGACTCGGAGGCACCGAAACCGGAGCCGCCGAGCATCGCGGCCCTCGACGAGGCCACCACCCCGGCACCGACCGAGGTGGTGGCTGCGACCCGGTTCACCCATCCGGGGACGGTGCTCGTGCCGTCGGGGGCCAAGTCCCGCGCCCGCGCCAATATCGCCGCACTCGAGGTCCTCACCGAGACAGCGCGCACCGGACGCCCGGCGACGCCCGCCGAGCACGAGGTCCTGGCGCAGTGGTCGGGGTGGGGTGCCGCGGCCGACATCTTCGACGAGTCCAAGCCGGAGTGGGCACCCGAACGCGACCAGTTGCGCGCCCTGTTGGATTCGGAGCAGTGGCGTCAGGCGAAGGCCTCCACACTCAACGCCCACTACACCGATCCGGCGATCGCCCAGACGATGTGGTCGGCGATGACTCGCGCTGGGTTTGACGAGGGACTGGTCCTCGAACCGGGTTGTGGCAGCGGCACGTTCATCGGTCTGGCACCGCCCGGCGCGCAGATGGTGGGGGTGGAGCTCGACCCGACGACCGCTCAGATCGCACATCTTCTCTACCCCGACGCCCAGGTGCGGTTGGAGGGTTTCGAGACCACCCGCGTCCCGGACGGCTCGTTCGCCGCGGTGATCGGCAATGTGCCGTTCGGCGGGTTCACCGTGCACGACCCGATCCACAATCCGGCCCGCCACCGCATCCACAACCACTTCCTGCTCAAGTCGCTCAACCTCACCGCCCCCGGCGGTTACGTCATGGCGATCACTACGGCCGGAACGCTGGATGCCGCCTCGGACAAGGCGCGCCGCGACATGCACGCCGTCGCCGACCTCGTCGGCGCGGTGCGGTTGCCCTCGACGGCATTCGAACGGGTTGCCGGCACCCAGGTCGTCACCGACGTGCTGGTGTTCCGCCGTCGCGAGGCCGACGTCGCCGCACCTGCGGACGCCGACTGGCTGCATTCTGACCTCGTCGCCCTCCCTGACCGGACCGGCGAGACCACCGAGATCGGGGTGAACCGCTACTTCACCACCCACCCCGAGCATGTGCTGGGCACGATGCGTGTCGATCGCGGGCTCTACCGCGACGGGATGCTCGTCGTGGCCGCCGAAACCGGCAGCGATGTCGCCGCCGACCTCGACGACCGACTGACCAACATCGTCGACGCCGCACTGGAGCGCGGCGACGGACTGTTTCTCGCCGACGACACCGCCACAGCCGGGATGGAGTTCACCGCCGGCGCCCTGGACGCCGCCGCCCTCTACGGCGAGGACATCCCGATCGGGCACGTCAGCTACGACGAGACCACCGGGGTGTTCACCCGCCGCGGGATCGACGGCGATGAGCCGATGAAGGTGCCCGCGACCCGCACCACCGAGACCCGGCACCTGTTGCGGCTGCGCGATCTGTTCGCGGCCACGATCGCCGCCCAGCGCACCCAGAGCAGCCGCGCCGAGCGTGACGCGCTGCGCGCGGACCTCAACGAGGTCTACGACGCCTACCTGAACACCTACGGCCCGGTGAACCGGGCGAAGCTGGTGGGCGGCAAGGAACGCACCGCCGAGGAAGCCGCGAAGAAGTTCGCAGAACTCGAAGGCAAGTGGCGTACTGCCAATCGCGACGCCGACGGCGCCGACTATCCCGGCCCGCTGCCCGAGGATGTGGCGGCCGAGCTCGATGAGAAGGCATGGCAGGTCAGCGCGCCCTCGCGGCGCCAAACCCATCTCGAGGCGGTCCGCGCCGATCCGGGGATGGCCGGCGTGCTGGCGTTGGAACGCTACGACGACGAGACCGGCACGGTCAGCAAGACCGCGGTGTTCTCCCGCGACGTCGTCGTCGCGCCGGTCCCGGTGTCGCGCGCGGACACCCCGGCCGAGGCGGTCGCGATCAGTCTCGGTGAACGCGGGCGAGTCGATCTCGACCGTGTCGCCGAACTGCTCGATCAGCCCGCCGCCCAAGCGCGCGAGTCGATCCGTGGGCTGGTCTACGCCGATCCGGACATGCCCGAAGATCTGATACCGGCTCCCACAGCGTTGTCGGGCAACGTGCGCGCCAAACACGCCCGCGCCGCCGAGGCTGCCCGTACCGATCCCGGTAACCGGGACTGGGCAGAGCTAACACAAGCACTGGCGCAGGTGATTCCGGACGACAAGCAACCCTCCCAGATCGGGTCGGTCAAACTCGGGCCGACCTGGATCGAGCCGCGCGACTACGAAGCGTTCGTGCGCGAGACCTTCGGCGCCACGAGTGCCCGAGTGACGCGCGCGGCCGGTTCGTGGGGCGTCGAGGTGCCACCTGACGAACGCAACAGCGCGCTGATGCGCACCGAGTACGGCGCCGACAATGCCGACAGGAGGAACAAGGCGCTCGATGCGATCGACCTCACCGAGATGCTGCTCAACCAACGGTCGATCGTGGTGAAGAACTCGGGGCCGGCGCAGGAAGAGGGGGCACCGGAAGTCGACGCCCAGGCCACCATCCTCGCCCAGGTCCAGGCGGAGAAGATCACCACCGAGTTCCGGTCGTGGCTGTGGTCGGATGATGAGCGTCGCGACCGGTTGGTCGCTGAGTGGAATCGCCGCTTCAACACCTGGGTTCGCCCCGAGCACGACGGATCACGGCTGGTGCTGCCCGGTTTGTCCCCGGTGTTCGAGCCGCACCCCTACCAACGCGATGCGGTGGCGCGGATTCTCGCCGAGCCGACGGTGCTGCTCGATCACGTGGTCGGTGCGGGTAAGACCGGCACGATGTTCATGTCGGCGATGGAGCTCAAACGCCGCGGCCTGGTCAATCAGCCGTGGATCGTGGTGCCCACCCACCTCATCGAGCAGTTCGGCCGCGAAGTGAAGATGTGGTACCCCGCGGCGAACGTGCTCGTGGGACGCAAAGGCATGTCGCCTGAGGACCGTCGCGTGTTCGCCGCCCAGACCGCGACCAGCGACTGGGACATGGTCATCATCCCAGCCTCGGTGTTCTCCGC
The DNA here is from genome assembly GCF_001456905.1 of Gordonia sp. SGD-V-85. NCBI lineage: Bacteria > Bacillati > Actinomycetota > Actinomycetes > Mycobacteriales > Gordoniaceae > Gordonia > Gordonia sp. SGD-V-85. The sequence continues at coordinate 1,854 of NZ_LNQO01000044.1, read as the reverse complement.
GATCCGGGTCCACCCCCAGCGCCGTGTCGACTACATCTCCGGCCAGCTCGCCGAACTCGACGCCGAATTGTCCGCGAGCGCAGGCGACATGACCCAGGCAACGGTCAAGAAGATCGAACAGGCAAAGAAGCAGCTCCAGAAACGACTCGACGCCGCGACCGATCAGGCCAAGAAGGACCACGGGGTGTTGTTCGAAGACACCGGCGCGGACTATCTGTTCGTCGACGAGGCCCACGAGTACAAGAACAAGGGCCGCCAGTGCGCGATCGACTCGCTGTCTCTGACCGGGTCGAACAAGGCCGAGGACCTGTCATTGAAGCTGGACTACCTGCGTGAACGTCGCCAACACCAGGCGGTCGCGGCCGGGCGGGTCATTACCCCGGGCGCTGAGCGGGTCGCGACGTTCGCCACCGGCACCCCGATCGCGAACTCGCTGGCCGAGTCGTGGGTGATGCAGCAATACCTACGCCCGGATGTACTGGAGGCGGCCGGGGTCCGCTCGATCACCGACTGGGCGGCGTCGTTCACCGCGACCCGCTCGGAGACGATTCCCAACGCCACCGGCACCAAACTGCGTGTCGTGTCGAAGGTGTCGGCGTTCGCGAACCCCAGAGAGATGTTCGCCATGGCCGCCCAGTACACCGACGTCGTTGTCCGTGAACAGGTCCCAGCCAATCTGCCCACCCATGACGGGCGGCAGATCATCACCAGCACCCCCGGTCAGGAGCGGCGCGATTTCATCGCCGACCTGGACTATCGGGCCGACCATCTCGACCCGCGACGCGCCGACATCGACAACGTGCTCAAGATCCTCAACGACGGCCGCAACGTCGCCCTCGACCCGGCGCTGGCCAACCTCGAACCGGATCCGGGAAACACCCGCGCCGATGCGGTGGCCGAACAGGTCGCCCGCATCTACCACGCCACCGCCGACAACGAATATCTCACCGAGGAAGGGGAGCGGTCCCCGATCCGGGGGGCGTTGCAGCTGGTGTTCTGTGACCGTGGCACCCCGCGACCCGACGGCCCGTCGGTGTACTCCAACCTCAAAGACCTTCTCGTCGAGCAGTATCAGGTGCCCGCGGAGAAGATCGCGTTCATCCACGACGCCAAGTCGCCGTCGCAGAAACTGGCGTTGCAGGCCGACTGCCGCGCTGGTCGGATCGCGGTGCTGGTCGGGTCGACCTCGAAGATGGGCACCGGTATGAACGTCCAAGGCCGCCTCATCGGCCTGCACCACATGGACGTGCCATGGCGGCCCGCCGATCTCGAGCAACGCGAAGGCCGGATCATCCGGCAGGGCAACCAGAATCCGCAGATCGAGATTCTGAACTACGTCACCGCAGGCACCACCGACACCGTCATGTGGTCGAAAGTCGAATCCAAGGCGGCGTTCATCGAACAGGCCAAACGCGGGCAGCTCGACGACGTCGCCGAAGTCGACGACATCGCCGACGACTCACTGTCCGAGGCGGCCGCGGCGACCAAAGCCGCCGCGACCGGCGACGAACGCTTCCTCGAAATGGCGACCCTGGAAGACGAGGTGAAAAGCCTGTCCGCACTGGCCAGCGCCCACGCCGACTCCCGCTCCCACGCGCGGCGGGTCGTGGCTGCAGCGGACCGGGCCATCCCACGGTTGGAAGGCAGCATCGAGAAACTCGATCTTCTGCTGGCCGGTCACCAGGAGTGGATTGACGCCGGCAAGGAGTTCGTCGTCCCCGGTGCCGGTCCCCGGTCGAAGCGTCCGGAGCGGTCCGAGGTGCTGTTGTCGCGGGTGACCGCGGTCTACCACGAGCTCAAAGGTGCCGGCATGAAGCAGTCCATGCCGATCGCGTCGATACCGTCAGGGCTCCA
>NZ_LNQO01000043.1:0-11048 GCF_001456905.1 Gordonia sp. SGD-V-85 | reverse complement strand
GCCCACACCATCAGCGGGGATGGTCACCACTACCTGAGTGCGGGGTGCACCTGCGGTGGTCATCGCCGCACCGATCGCGGCCTGATCGAGCAGTAGCTCCAACCCGTCCGCACGACGCTGCCCGACATCACGGCGGTCGTCGGCCCCGTCGGGTTCGGGACGCGGACAGGAGCGTTCGTCGATCATCGCCAGGAACTTCTCGCCGATCACCGCCGTCACATCGCCGGTGATCGCGACCCGGCCTTCGTCGGTCACTCTGGTGTGCAAGGTGTTCAGCGACGCATCATCGGCCGGCGCGACCGCGTGCGGATCGTCATCGGCGACCCGCGTGGCGATGCTCCGGGCGTGAGTGTTGATCTCGGCGGGGGTGGCCCCGGAGAACGCCTGCGCCAGTAGTTCGCTCTCGAACACCGACCGGTCATCGTCGGACAACGCAGTCGCTGCCTGTTTGTCGATGGACGCGATACCGCGGACCACTGCATCAACACACTCGGCCGCGAGATACCCGTCGGCGGCGCAGTCAGCGACTTTCGGCAACGATCCCAGTCCGGCGGCGATCCGTGCACCGCGGTGCGCGGCCGTCGGGGGTAGGCCGATCTCGATCAGCCAGGATCGGGTCGTCGACCCTGCTCGCGCCGGTGCCCCCGAATCCTCCAACAGGGCGATGTGGACGGCGATCTGGTGATCGAGGACGTTGCGCAGCACGCGTAGTTCGTCGAGTCGCTCGACTACCAGGCGACCACTCCCGTCGTCGGGCGGGGGTTGTAGACCAATGAGGGTGTCGCGGAGCTCGGTGATCGAGGACATGAGACCAATGTACTCGCCAAAACGTTCGACGACGAGGTTTGTCCACAACCTATCTGCCGTCGAATCAAGCTGTGCGGCAGTCTATGTCACACGAACATCAGTGGTGAACCGCAGTGAACCGTGGTGAACAGAAACCCCACCAGTCACACGGTGGCTAGCCGAGCATAGGGCCCGGGTTCACCACCGACCTCGGAGCGCACGAAATCTGCAGTGCCATCTCGTCGCCGGCGGCCTTCGCGCTGGGGACCTGAGGAGCCTGTCCGCTCTGCCAACTGCTCGGGGATTGGCGGGGCCCGTACTCGCGGTGCTCGAGTTCAGGGAGCAGTGGTCGCGACCCCCCGCGCCGACCACCGCCCTTCCTGGTGGGCGATCTCGATCGGGTAATCGAAGCACTCGGTCACCAGGGCCGTGGTGAGAATGTCGTGAACCGGCCCCGCGGCGAGGATCCGGCCGCCGGTCACCAGCACGGCATGCGTGGTCGTCTCGGGAAGTTCCTCGAGGTGATGGGTGACGAGCACCGTCGCGAGATCGGGATGTGTCCGGTGCAGCCGGTCGACGGTCTGCAGAAGACGCTCGCGGGCAGCCACATCGAGGCCGGTCGACGGTTCGTCGAGCAGCAGGAGTCGAGGATCGGAGAGCAGCGCGCGGGCGATCAGGGTCCGGCCGCGTTCGCCCTGCGACAGGTTCGTCCACGGCGCCGACGCGAGCGCGCTCAAGCCGAGCATCTCGATCAGTTCGTCGGCGCGGGCCAGTGTCTCCGATGCGGGTTCCCGGTGGTCCATCAGCTCGGTCGTGCCGGTCGCACCGGTCAGCACCACCTCGCGGATCGACAGCGGCGACCGCAGCGGATGCCGCGGATTGACGTGGCCGATGGACTCGCGCAGCTTCCGGGTCTCGACGCGCCCCAGTTGGTGTCCGAGGACATGGACGGTCCCCCGCGTCGGATGCTGTTCCGCGCCACATAGGCTCAGGATCGTCGACTTGCCGGCGCCGTTCGGGCCGATGAGCGCCCACCGCTCGCCGGCGTGGACGGTGAGGTCGATGTCCGCGAGGATCGCGCGGGACTGCCGCACGAAGTCGACCGAATTCAGGCGCAGGACTTCCGGAGTCGTCACGGTCCGAAGGTACCGGACCCTTCGTGACGGCCCTCCGCAAGCTCCGGGCCTCCTCAGGGGGCGGGGGGGTGACGGGCCGCCCTGCGCTGCCTGAGGTGTGAGGAGCGCCAGCGACGAGCCTCGAAGGCCCGGCGGCCGCGGCCCCTAGCCCAACGACCCGAGAGCCTTCAGCCGTTCGTGCGCCTGGGTCATGATCGACTGGATCAACTCGTCACAGCTGGGCAGGTCGTCGATCATGCCGACGACCTGGCCGGAGGCGAGCACGCCGGCGCGGGTGTCACCTTCGACGAGGCCGGCCTTGAGCAGCATGGGGGTGTTGCCCGCCATGATGACCTGCTGCCACGTGCGTTCGCCCGACTTCTTCATCGTGCGCCCGTCTTTGAGCATCGTCGTCCAGCGCATGCCGGTCATCTGCTTGAACTCGTTGGCATTGCGGGCCGCGGCGACGAGGGCCCGGGCCGGGCTCCCGCTCTCGAGCGCCTCCACCAGCGGGGTACGCAACACGCGGTGCGGCATGCCGTCGACCTTGACCGAGACAACGGTGTCGCCGAGACCGCGGGCGAGGTACTCCTGCTTGACGGAGTCGGGCACGGCACTGTCCGACGTCAGCAGGAACCGGGTGCCCATGGCCACGCCCTGAGCCCCGTAGGCGAGTGCGGCGGCGAGCCCACGGCCGTCGAAGAACCCGCCCGCGGCGACCACCGGCATGTCGATACCTTTGGCGGACAGCGCATCCAGCACCGACGGCAGCAGCAGGGTGGTGGCGACCGGTCCGGTGTGACCACCGCCCTCGCCGCCCTGGACGATCACTGCGTCGGCACCCCACGAGGCGACCTTGACGGCATGTTTGGCCGCACCGATCGACGGGATCACGACGATGCCGTTGTCCTTGAGCTTCGCGATCAGTTCGGGTTTCGGGGCCAGCGCGAAGGAGGCGACCTTGACGCCCTCTCGGATCAACAGGTCGATGCGTTCGGGGGCATCGGTCGCGTCGGCACGCATGTTCACACCGAATGGCTTGTCCGTCAACGATTTCGTCTTCGCGATGGCCGCCTCGAGTTCCGCGAACGTCATCGTGGCCGACGCCAGGATGCCCAGCCCGCCGGCGTTCGAGGTTGCCGAGGTCAGCGACGGTCCGGACACCCATCCCATGCCGGTCTGGACGATCGGGTACTCGATGCCGACGAGCTCGGTGAACGACGTCGACAGTCCGGCGGCGCGCGCGGGACTCGGTTGTGCGCTGGTGGGACTGCTCATCGGACTTCCTTGTTGCGGATGCCCTTCGGGTCGAGGACGTCCCGGATCAGACCGAGCTCCTCTGCCGTCGGCCGGCGCGTTTCGGGTGCGTCGGCAACGCCTTCGACCTCGAAGCCGGTGTTCTCGGCGACCTCGTCGGCGCCGACCCCGGGATGCAGGGACAGGGCCCGCATGGTGTGGCCTGGTCCGCCGAAGTCGAAGACGCCGAGGTTGGTGACCACGCGATGGATGTTCAGGTCGTCGAAGGCCGGGTTCTCCGGATCAACCTTGTCGAAACCGACGCCCGACACGATGTCGACGGACTCGCCGAAGACGCGCGCGGTGTGGCGGGCCACCCAGTAGCTGGTGGGGTGGTTGATGGTGTTGCCGGGCGCGCCACGCACACCGAACATCTGACGAGTGGGGTGCTGCAACGGACCGAACGCCGACAGGTTCTGATTGCCGTGCCGGTCGATCTGGTTGGCGCCCATGACAACATGGCGCCGACCCGATGCCACGACGTCGAACACCTTGCGGAACGGCATCCACCCCTCGATCGGCCCGGTCTTCCCGATCGGCGGGGTGTCGGCGAGGATCAGCGCCTCGCCGTCGGTGATCAGCAGGTCGGGTTCGGTGGTGAGACGCGCGAGCCGGGCGCCGAGCAGGGGAGTGGGCGCCATCGGCGAGGCCATGATCTCGCCGGCGCCGGCGAAGATGTCGGCGCAGGAGATCACGCAGTACTCGGCGCGGGTGGGTTCATCCGTACCGGACGATTCACCGGGCGTGGTCGCGGTTTCGGCGGTGCTCACTGTCCGGTCTCCTTCTGCTCGTCCTGCCAGGCGGTCACTTCTCGCTGGTAGGTCTGTTCGTCGACCTGGAGGAATCGGCGCGAGAACGCGTCCCAGGTCTCGGGCTCCTTCGCCGACGCCACATAGAACTGCTGGAACTTCTCGTCCCGGCCGTACTCCCCGGCAAACGTGAAGTGAGCGCCGTTGGGCGCGTGGACGACGCGGTCGACGGCCATTCGGTTCAGCAGAAGACGTTGGTGTGGGACGGTTTTGACGAGCACCTCGGTGGAGACGATCTGATCGGCCTCGAGATAGCGACGTTCGGCGGCCGCGCAGTAGAGGTCGTCGAAGTACGGGTCGACCCCGGTGTAGGCGGCATTGCCGTGGGCATCGGCCAGATCCAGGTGCACGAAGGCGGCGTCGAGCTTCAGTGCCGGCATGGCCACCAGCGTCTGCGTCCGGCCGTCGGCGTCGGGATAGGGCGAGGTGACGGTCTTCAGCTCACCCTCCCAGAAGTTGAGGACGTCGGAGCCGAGGCCGGCACGAATGGGCAGGAACGGCACGCGTGCGGCGGCTGCTTCGAGGCCGCATTTCACCATGCCCTCGTCCATCTCGCGTACCTCGATCTCGCCGTTGGTGCGCGCCTTGGCGAACCACGGATCGTAGAACGGAGCCGAGTCGAGCGAGACGAAGCCGTAGTACGCGCGGCGCACCTTCCCTGCCGCGCAGAGCAATCCGAGGTCGGGGCCACCGTAGGTCACCACGGTGAGGTCCTTGACTTCGGAGCGGGCGAGCGCACGGACCAACGCCATCGGCTTGCGGCGCGAACCCCATCCGCCGATGCCGATGGTCATGCCGTCGCGTAGCTCGGCGATGACGTCGTCGAAAGTGCTTGTCTTGTCGGTGGGCATGTCAGGCACGTCCTCCATCCGAGGCGGAATTCGCGGCAAGTGGTTTGCCGGTCGACACGAACGCGTCGCGGTGCTCATCGGCGACGCCGGCCAGGTTCAACTCGAAGGTGTACCCCTGCTCGAGGCGGTAACTCGCCTTGACGTCGACGGGGTCGATGTTGTTGATCGCCTCCTTGGCTGCGCGGATCACGCGAGTGTCCTTGGCGGCGATGGCCTCTGCGACCTCGAGTGCCGCGTCGAGCAGTTCCTCGCGGGGCACGACCCGGTAGACCGAACCGAAGTGCTCGAGTTGCTGGGCGGTGACGTTCTTGGCGGTGAAGTAGAGGGTGCGCATCATGTGTTGTGGCACGAGCCGCGCGAGATGGGTTGCGGCGCCGAGTGCTCCGCGGTCCACCTCGGGTAGTCCGAAGACGGCGTCGTCGGAGGCCACGATGACGTCGGCATTGCCGACGAGGCCGATGCCGCCGCCCACGCAGAACCCGTTGACGGCGACGACGACGGGGACGGCGCAGTCGTAGACGGCACTGAAGGCGGCGGCGCATCCGCGGTTGGCGCCGATCAGGGCGTCGAAGCCGTCGGTCGCCTGCATCTCCTTGATGTCGACGCCCGCGTTGAAGCCCCGACCTTCTGCGCGGAGCACCACCACGTGGGTGGAGGGGTCCCGGCCGGCGGCGGTGATGGCGTCGCCGAGTTCGAACCATGCGGCCGATGGCAGCGCGTTGACCGGCGGATAGTCGACGGTGACGGTCACGATCCCGGTATCGGAACGTGTCGTGGTGATCGGCACGCGGCCTCCTCTCATGGGGCGGTCCGGACAGTCCGAGGGGACTGCGGAAGCGCACCAAGCAAGTGCTTGGTTGTTTGGTAGGGTAGCACCCATGCAGACGCAGTCACAGGTCGAGCTGGGCCTGGTCGGGAAGGTCATCCTGGTCACGGGCGGGGCGCGCGGGGTGGGTGCCGGGATCACCCGCGTCCTGGGTTCGCTCGGCGCCCGTCCGGTGATCTGTGGTCGCAACGCCGACAATCTCGCCGACGACCTCCGCGATCTCGATTTCGTGTCCTGCGATGTCCGCGACGCGGATGCGGTCGTGGCGATGATGGACGACATCATCGGGCGGGCCGGACGCATCGACGGTGTCGTGAACAATGCCGGCGGCTCCCCGTTCGCGCTGGCCGCCGACGCGTCGGTCCGGTTCGCGAGCAAGATCGTCGACCTCAATCTGCTCGCCCCGCTCGCCGTGGCCCGCGCGGCCAACGCGGTGATGCAGACGCAGCCGGATGGCGGTGGCATCGTGAACATCTCGAGCGTGAGCGGCCACCGGCCGTCACCCGGCACCTCGGCCTACGGTGCGGCGAAGGCCGGACTCGACAACCTGATGAGCTCGCTCGCCGTCGAGTGGGCGCCGCGGGTGCGGGTGAACTCGGTCGTGGCCGGCCCGGTCGTCACCGAACAGTCCCACCTGCACTACGGCGACGACGCCGGTGTGGCAGCCGTCGGCGAGACCATCCCGATGGGGCGGATGGCCACGCCCGCCGATGTCGGCAACGCGGTCGCCTTTCTCTTGTCACCACTTGCCGGCTACATCACCGGGTCGACGCTGACCGTCCACGGCGGTGGCGAGAAGCCGGCATTCCTCGACGCCGCCACGGCCGGTAACGCAGTCTGAGACCCGGTGTGCGGTTCGGGGCCGCAGACACTTCGGAAAGGAAGAACATCAGTGACCAGCAAGTTGAATGAGGGTCGTGTCGTCATCGTGACCGGTGCCGGCCAGGGCATCGGACGCGCCCACGCCCTCGCGTTCGCCGCCGACGGCGCGAAGGTCGTCGTCAACGACTACGCCGAGGACCCCGCGAGTGAGGTCGTCGACGAAATCGTCGCCGCCGGCGGGCAGGCAGTCGCGTCGGTGGGCGACGTCGCGGACTGGGATTCGGGTGCGGCCATGGTCGAGACCGCACTCTCCGCCTTCGGACGCCTCGACGTACTGGTCAACAACGCGGGTTTCGTGCGTGACCGGATGCTGGTCTCGCTGTCGGAGGACGAGTGGGATGCGGTCGTCCGCGTACATCTCAAAGGGCACTTCGTCGGTCTGCGGCACGCAGCCGCGTACTGGCGTGCCCAGGCGAAGGCCGGCGACGTTCCGCAGGCGCGCATCATCAACACGAGTTCCGGTGCGGGACTGTACGGTTCGGTGGGGCAGGGCAACTACGTCGCGGCGAAGGCCGGCATCGCGGCTCTGACGATCCAGGCGGCCGCGGAACTGGGGTCGTATGGTGTGACCGTGAACGCGATCGCTCCGGCCGCCCGTACCCAGATGACCATGGGTGCCGGTGAGGCGATGGCCGCTCAGATGGCGGCGCCCGCCGACGGTTCCTTCGACACGATGGATCCGGCGAACGTCTCGCCCCTCGTGGTCTGGCTGGGTTCGCCCGCGGCGGGCTCGGTGACCGGCCGGGTGTTCGAAGTCGAGGGCGGCAAGATCTCGATCACCGATGGATGGCAGCGAAGCATCGAGCGGGACAAGGGCTCTCGGTGGGAGGCCGGCGAGCTCGGCCCGGTGATCGAGGAGATCCTGGCCAAGGCGCCGGTACCGATGCCGGTGTACGGCGCGCGATGACCTCGCCCCGAGATCCCTCGGCCGAGCGGATCGCCGCGGCGCGCGCTTATGTGGACGCCTTGGTGAGTCACGATCCGTCCGCGGTCGTCCTGCACCCGGACTGCACCCGCGTGGAGTTCGGTGTGCGGACCGGGCGCGACGGCGACCACATCGCCCGCAGCCTCGCGCGTGGCCCGCAATTCCGCCTCATCCACCGGATCTCGGACTTCACCGCCACGGTGGACGGGCACAGCGTCACCACGCGCTACATCGTCCACGTCCGACCCAAGACCCTTCGGCTGGGTGCCACCGTGTCCGAGACCTTCGTGGTCGACGAGGACAACCGGATCCGCGCGATCGTCGCCCACTTCGGCCTCCCGCGGCCCCAACGGGCCTGACCGTCCGGCACGCCACCAACAGACGAACCCACCACCCCGAACGGGCGGTGGGTTCGTCGACTGTAGGTGGACCGTCAGGCGCTGGGCGCGCGGACGACCATCGGCACGCCGGGGAAGTACGCCGCCATCTCCGAACGGGACTTGCGTAGCGCTGCGGTGCCGTACCCCGACTTGCGGAACTGCGGGTGGATCCAGATGCGCAGGTCGATCTCGCCGTCCTTCAGTTCGCCGAACACGAAGCCGACCTTCGACTCGCCTTCGACGGCGACCAGCCAGACGGCTTCCTCGGCGTCGACCCGGGCGGTGGCGGCATCGATCTCGGCCGCGACATCGCCGGCGGGAGCGCCCGAACCGTCGCCGGCGGTGCCGATCTCGTTGGTGCGCGCCGAGAACAGTTCGGCGTCGGCGGACGGGTCGAACGGACGGAGATCAAGGGTGTCCCCACTGCTGGCCGGACGTTCGGCGAGCGTGAAGGTGAGGGCGCTGTTGAGGTCGTCGAGTTCGGCCTGGTTCTTGCGGCGGTCGTCCTTGGTGAGCTGGTCGAGCTTCATGTCGAGGATGGCCTCGGCGCCGAGCTTGGATTTGCCGAGCAGGTCGACGATCGCGGTGACGGCCTCGTCGTGATTCTCGGCGTCGACGATGGCATCGAGGACCTCGTGGCGGCGCTCGAGGGCGGTCAGCAGGGCGTCGGCGATGTCACGCCGGGTGGTGGCGAGGTCGAGATCAGTCATGGTTCGATCCTAGGTCACCACCCCTCGCCGGTGGCGGACTTCAGATTCGCGGCAGGCGCATCCGCAAGGGAATGTTAGAACACGTTCTCGTGTCTCATAGTGCGGTTTTGGTGGAGATTCTTCCCTAGAGCTGTAACACGTCCTAGTCTGGTGGTCATGACGAACGAGGGTACGACGACAGCACCGGCCGACTTCGATCACCTGCGCGGGGGCACGCACATGGGCGACCTGATGGTCGCGGCGCTGCGGCGGCACGCCGACCGCACCGTACTGTCGCTCGGCGACACGGAGATGACCGGCGGTGAGATGGCCGCGTCGATCAGTCGGTACATCCAGGCGTTCGAGGGGTTGGGGGCTGGTACGGGAACCGCGGTCGGCCTGCTCGCGCTGAATCGGCCCGAGGTGCTGTTCGTGATCGGCGCCGGCCAGACGCAGGGATGGCGCCGCACCGCACTGCATCCCCTGGGGTCACTCGACGACCACGCGTACGTGCTCTCCGACGCCGGCGTGTCGACTCTCATCATCGACCCGGTGCCCATGTTCGTCGAGCGGGCCGCGGCGCTGCTCGAACGGGTTCCCGGTCTCAAGCAGGTGCTGACGCTCGGGCCGGTGCCGGAGCAACTCGCCGCCCACGCGCGGGACGTGATCGCCGAAGCCGACAACTTCGAGCCGAAGCCCCTTGTCGCCGCGCATCTCTCACCCGACCACGTCGTCTCCATCACCTACACCGGCGGGACCACCGGCAAGCCGAAGGGCGTCATCGGGACGGCCCGCGCGATGTCGACGATGACGCAGATCCAGCTCGCCGAATGGGAATGGCCCGAACACCCGCGGTTCCTGCTCTGCACGCCCCTCTCGCACGCCGGCGCCGCCTTCTTCGTCCCCACCCTCATGAAGGGCGGGTCGATGGTGGTCCTGTCCAAATTCGACCCGGCCGAGGTGCTCCGCACGATCGAGGAGCAGAAGATCACCGCGACCATGCTGGTGCCCTCGATGCTGTACGCACTGATGGACCACCCGGACTCCAAGACGCGCGACCTGTCCTCGCTGGAAACCGTGTATTACGGTGCGTCGCCGATCAATCCGGTGCGTCTCGCCGAGGCCATCGAACGCTTCGGTCCGATCTTCGCGCAGTACTACGGCCAGTCCGAGGCGCCGATGGTCATCAGTTACCTGGCCAAGGGTGATCATCCGGGTCCCGGTGAGGACCAGCGTCGGCTGAGCAGCTGCGGACGGCCGTCGGCCTTCCTGCGTACCGCCCTGCTCGGGCCCGACGACAAGCCCGTCCCGCAGGGCGAACCCGGCGAGATCTGCGTCGCGGGACCACTTCTCGCCGGCGGGTACCTGGGCCTCCCCGAACAGACCGCGGACACCTTCCGCGACGGCTGGCTGCGCACCGGCGACGTGGCCCGCGAGGACGAGGACGGATTCTGGTTCATCGTCGACCGCACCAAGGACATGATCGTCACCGGTGGCTTCAATGTGTTCCCGCGCGAGGTCGAGGACGTCGTCGCCGAACACCCGGCAGTGGGTCAGGTCGGCGTGATCGGAGTCCCGGACGACAAGTGGGGCGAGGCGGTCACCGCGATCGTGGTGCTGCGCAACGATGCCGACGCCGACGACGCGGCGAAGGACCGGATCACCGCCGAGATCCAGCAGTCCGTGAAAGACCGCAAGGGTGCGGTGCAGTCACCCAAGCGGGTGATCTTCGCCGATGCCCTGCCACTGACCGCGCTCGGCAAGCCGGACAAGAAGGCGCTGCGGTCCCAGTACTGGGCCGACTCCGACCGCGGCGTCGGCTAGATCCCCTCTGCTCCCTAATCCGAAAGAAACGACCTGCCCCCTGCTCCCTGAGGAGCGCCCGGAGCTTGCGGAGGGCGCGTCACGAAGGGTCTTCGCAACCGGCTCACCAGGACCCTTCGTGACGGCTCCGCAAGCTCCGGCCTCCTCAGGGAGCGGAGGTTCTTTCGTTGTCCACGACGGCCGCCTGGCCGCAGATACTGAGGTGTGAGGAGCGTTAGCCGCCGGGCCGAGCAAGCGACGAAGGAGCGCATCGAGGTCGACGAGCCACGAAGGGCCTGGTGAGACAGGTTGCGGAGCCCTTCGTGGCTCGCTTCGCTCGCACCTCAGCCTGAATCTTTCACGGGTGGGTGGGGTTTCGCCGATCGGTTGTCGGTGTCGCCTTTTGATGGTTGGTGCTGGTGTGTGGGCAGGGTGGATCGCCAGCGTTGGGTTCGCTGGTTGTTCGGGTTCTGAGGTGGGGTGGGCGGCGGTGACGGGGCGCGGTGACCGAGGGGCTGGTTAGGCGGTGAGGCGTTGCCAGCCGTGGCGTATGTGGTGGTTGTAGGGCCAGTCGGTGGGTAGTCGCAGGGTGGTGGTGCGGGCGTGGGTGATGATCTTGCCGCCGACGGTGAACAGGCGGTGGCGCAAGCGTTTGGGTTCCCAGCGGCGGATGGGGTCGTGGCGGT
>NZ_LNQO01000042.1:0-11616 GCF_001456905.1 Gordonia sp. SGD-V-85 | reverse complement strand
CCCGGACGCGCCGCCGGGCGGTGTGGTTTGCGGGACCGATGAGGCCCCCGAGGGAACTGTCTCGGACGGAGCCGATGGTGACGAGGTGTCGAGCTCCCACGGATACGCCGGTTCCGACGTCGCAGCGCTCGGCGGCAACGACGTCGTGGTCAACGACGGAAGTGTCGACGAACCAGCAGACCCCTCCCCGAACAGCCACGAGAAGTCATCGCCGCCGCTGCCGCTATCGGGCGAGTTCGACGACCCGCCGTCCTTGCCGGCGATGTCGCGTGCGGCCGCCACAATCCAGTCCCCGATCAACTTCGTCGGGGGCTGGCCTGTCGGTGTGGCCGATACCTCCGAGTATGAGGCGTGTTGCTTGGCCGCATCCCAGTACTTCAACAGCGAGGACACCTTGAACAGGTCGGAGTTCGCTTGGAACTCGGACTTGAACGCGGTAAACGCCTCAGAGACAAGGCGTTCCTGGGTTGCTGGTGGGACCAGCGTGACCGCTGCCTGGCCCAGCTTCGCCCCCAGAATGCCGACGATGGCCAACGGATTCGCAGCACCCGCGGTGGCGATCGCAGCGATGGTGCCGGGGGTGGCGACCGTCTGCACAACGGTCTTTACCGCGTTGAACCCGATCGTGCCTACCTTGATGACCGCCGACAGCGCGTCCTGCACACTCGGCAATGGCGTACGCGGGTCCGAGGCCACCGCCAACCGCTCCGACAAGGTCTGGCGCGGTTGGTAACTCAATGATTCGAGGTTGTTCTCCGACGCCTGGACATCTTCATTGACTACCGGTACCGCGGTCTTCACTGCGGTCAGTGCCAGCGCTTCGGCGATCGTCGACAACGACCCGATCGGATCGTCCGGGTTGAGTTCCGACTGGCCGGCGATGTTGGTGACCAACCGTGCCAAAGGAGCATTCGCCGGGGCATCGCAAGCGAGATCGCCAGGCGTGCACGCGGACAGATAGCGCCCCGCGATGGCCTGGTATGACGTGTCCTCGACGTCGCCGACCGGGGCGATACCGCCGCCCGGCGCGTTGGTCGTCGACACCGCCACGACCTTGGATACATTCGCGCCGCTGGTCCCCGGCACCGGGTCAGGAGAGGTCTGCCCCGGCTTACCGGGGAACAACGGTGCACCCTCAGGTCGGCCTGGATCGCCGAGATTGGCCAACAGAGCCAGCTTGTCGGCGCCGATCGCTGCTTTGCCACCGACGATGTCGTTCAACACAATTCGAGTGACGTGAGCGCCCTGGGAGTAGCCGACCAGACCGAACTTCGTGGCCGGGCACGCGGCGGCCTTGTCTTTGATCCAGGACAAGGTCTTGGCGACTGCGCCCTGAACGGACTGCTCGTACGGGACCTTTCCACCAGCCACAGCACCACCGAAGCCGGCGTCATACGGCACATACGCACGGTCCATGTCCCCGCGGGCGGCCGTGATCGCCGGATGAAGTACCTGAGACAGGAACCCCGCATCCTTCGACGGATCAGCGTCCGGCGACGACTGGCCAGTGCCCTGCACCGCGTACACCATCAGACCCGGGCAACCCCCCGGCTGCGCCGGCGCCGCCTGCACGTTCCCGACCCCGACACTGGCCATGGCAATAACCGCCGTAGCCATCACCGCCAAGGCCGCCCCCCAGGGCGAGCGTCGCGAGTCCTGTCCACCCCTCTGGACAGGATCGATCACCTCTACACTGGTCACCGGGCCGGTCCCCCATCGAAAGACAGGGAGCTGACCCTTGCGGCGACCACACGCGAGCCGTTCGACGGCAAATCAATCGCGCTCGCGTGCAGTCGCCAACCACCGCTCCGGAGAGGGACTGTTCGACGGCAATCTGACCGTCCCTCTCCGGAGTCTTTATTCAGGACATGCGCTGTCGGACAGAGGCCGACAGTCAAGGGTCCGGACCAATCTGGCCCACGAGGATCGGGCTCAAGAAGGTTCGTCATGCGAGTTCCTTCGCTCCAAGGGTTTTCCTCGAAGCGGCAGTGCAGCTATCCCAGTGAGGGGTCCCGGTAGTAATGGCGCAAAAAACAACGAAGTTCGCGTAGTGCCTGGTCAGCGGCGATTTCTCGGTTCGGGCTGCGGGCCGGGGTGGTTGGTGCTTGGCTTGTCTGCCGATGAGGTTGGTCGGCGTGTTGGAGGCTGGGGTTCGTGGCGACGCGGGTATTCGCGGACGAGGAGTTGCAGCGCCTGCGGGAGTTCCCGGAGATCAGTCGTGAGGAGTTGTTCCGGTACTTCACGCTGACCCCGGCGGATCTGGCGTTTGTTGCTCCGCAGGGCAGGGGCCCTGCGGTCCGTCTGGGCCTGGCGGTGGCGTTGTGCACCTTGCCGTGGCTGGGGTTCGTGCCGGACAAGGTGCCGTCGGCGCCGCCGGTGGCGGTGGCCCGGCTGGCGGATCAGCTGAATATCGATGCAGCGCAGCTTCGTTCGTATGGCAAGCGGGCGCAGACGCGGACCGAGCATGTGCGGCTGGTGGCCCAGTATCTGGGGTGGCGGCCTGCCGGGGCGATGGAGTTGAAGGAGCTGGATGAGTTTCTGCTGGCGCGGGCGATGGAGCACGATTCGCCGACGCTGTTGTTCCGGCTGGCGTGTGAGTACCTGATCTCGGCGCGGGTGATCCGGCCGGGCCCGGAAACGGTGGTCCGCCGGGTCGCGCACGCTCGCACGCGGGCGCAGCGGGAGACCTACGACCGGTTGGCGCGCGAGTTCACGCCGCAGCGGTGTAAGGAACTGAATGCGTTGCTGGTCGTCGACCCGTCGATCGAGATGTCGCGGTTGCGGTGGTTGTCGACCGGCCCGGTGGAGGCGTCGGCGACCGCGGTGAAGGCCGAGGTCGAGAAGCTGGTGTTCCTGCGCAACCTGGGCGCGGATGAGCTGGACATGTCGGTGCTGCCGGCGGAGCGGCGGCGGTTCCTGGCGACGGTGGGCCGCCGCTTGACGGGCCAAGCCCTCGAACGCCGGGATCCGCAACGCCGCTACCCGATTCTGCTCACCGTGTTGGCGCAGTCGGCCACCGATGTGCTCGACGAGGTGGTGCAGCTGTTCGATCAGGCGATCTCGGCCAGGTTGAGCAAGGCCGAACGCCGGATGCGCGACGAGCTGGCCGAGCGCGGTAAGGCCGGAGAGGATCGGCAGGGGTTGCTCGACGACCTGCTGGCGATCGTCTGTGACCTGCAGATCCCCGACGAGGAGATCGGCGGCCTGATCCGGGGCGATCGGATCGGATGGGAGCGGTTGCGGGCCGCGGTCGCGCAGGCCAAGCCTCGGCTGCCGCGCGATCACGGGCACCTGGCCGCTCTGGACAGCTCGTACTCCTACCTGCGGCAGTTCACCCCGCAGGTGCTGTCGACAGTCCGGTTCGCCGGCGGCACCGCCGCGACCGAGCTGCTGATCGGGGTGCACATGCTGCGGGAGCTGAACGCGACCGGTACCCGCAAGGTGCCCGACGACGCGCCGACCGGGTTCGTGCCGACGAAGTGGCGCGGCTACCTCGACGAGGCCCGCAAAGCCGGTAACACCACCGCCTATCGGCACTACTGGGAGCTGTGCGTGCTGCTGGGGCTGCGTGACGGGTTGCGCAGCGGGGATGTGTTCGTGCCGGGGTCGCGCCGCTACGCCGACCCGGCCGCGTACCTGCTGACCCCGCAGGCGTGGGAGCCGCAGCGTGACGAGTTCTGCCGCCTGGTCGGCAAGTCCGCTGATCCCGCTCGCGCGCTGGCGACCGCCACCGACGAGCTCGACGCCGCTATGGGCGAGTTGGAGAAGGTGCTCGCCGGCGGCGACGGGCCGGTCCGTCTCGATGAGGCCGGTGACCTGGTGATCTCACCGCTGTCGGCGGAGGATGTGCCCGCGGAGGCGACGGCGCTCAAGGCCGAGCTGACGGAGATGCTGCCGTTCGCGCCGATCGTGTCGCTGCTGATCGAGCTGGACAAACGCACCGGCTACCTGGACTGCTTCACCCACGCCGGCGGCAAACAGGCCCGCAGCCCGGAGCTGAAACGCAACCTCATCGCCGTCCTGCTGGCCTACTCCACCAACCTCGGGCTGACCCGAATGGCCGAGGCGTCGGGCCTCTCCTACGACATCCTGGCCTGGACCAGCGAATGGTATGTGCGGGAGGAGACGCTGCGGGCGGCGAACCTGACGATCATCGACTACCACCAAAGGCTGCCGCTGACCCCGGTCTTCGGCGCCGGCACCCTGTCGTCGAGTGATGGGCAACGGTTCCCGACCCGCGGCAAATCGGTCACCGCCAGAGCGTTGAGCCGCTATTTCGCGAACGAAGGACTGAGCACGTATACCCATGTCACCGATCAGCACGCCACCTACGGCACCAAGGTCATCGTCGCGACGAGACGCGAAGCTCACTACGTGCTGGACGAAATCCTCGGCAATGCAACGGATCTGCCGATCACCGAGCATGCGACCGACACGCACGGCGTCACCCTCGTGAACTTCGGGCTGTTCGACCTGCTCGGATTGCAGCTCTCGCCCCGCATCCGGGACCTGGGCCGGATCACCCTGTATCGGGCGGCGCCTCGGGCCCAGGTGGAGTCCGCGTTCCCGCACGCCGGGCCGCTGCTGACCCGCAAGCTGAATCTGGATCTCATCGCCGAGCACTACGACGACCTGCTCCGGCTGAGCGGGTCGCTGAAGTTCGGGCACGCCACCGCGTCGCTGCTGGTCGGCAAGCTCTCCGCGTCGGGCCGGCAGAACGCCCTCGCGGCGGCGCTCAAGGAATACGGGGCGCTGCGGCGCACGATCTACGCCGCCCGGTACCTGTCCGACCCGGGCTATCGGCGCAAGATCTCCCGACAGCTCAACAAGGGCGAATCCCTGCACGCGCTCCGCCGCGACCTGCTCTACGCGCACGAAGGCGCCGTGCGCGCGAGGCACCTGGAGGGACAGACCGAACAGGCATGGTGCCTCACGTTGGCGACCAACGCCGTCATCGCCTGGACCACAGAGTATTACGGGCTGGCGACCGAACAGATGCGGCGGGCCGGGCGGCGCATCGACGACGAGGTGCTGACGCACATCTCCCCGGCCCACAGCGAGAACATCAACTTCTTCGGCGCCATCGAGGTCGACATCGACGCCGAACTCGCCCAGCTCGGCCCCACCGGGTACCGGCCGCTGCGCGTGCGGGACACCCTGTTCTGACCCGCAGCGCCGGCCCGGATCGGCGGCGGCGCGATCTAGCAGCAGGCGCTGGTTCCGGTGGTCGTGGTCGGGTCGGTGATCGCGTCGGCGAGGGGGCGGGCGAGCTGGTGGTAGGCGTCGGTGACCGGCAGCACCGTCATGCCTGGGAATTTCGCCTGCCAGTGGTGGGCGGCGTCGGAGGTGGCGAGGAACATCTGCGGGTTGCAGCAGGTGGCGCGGAGGTGACCGGGCTGGATCCGGTCGGGGTCGACGAAGGCCACCATCGCGGTGGCCGGTTCCAGGTCGCTGACCCCGGTGACGGGGTCGATGGTCAGGCGCACGGTGGTGCCCGTGATCGGGCAGTCGGATTCGATGCAGGCGGGTGCGCCGATGACGGCGGGGAAGATGAGGGTGTCGGGGGCACACCAGGTGTAGAGCTGGTGGCCACCGACGCTGAACCGGTGCGGGGTCGGGTTGAGGGTCAGGCCCCAGCCGACGATCCGGCCGGCCTCGTCGTATTCGACGTCGGCGCCGATCGGCGTCTGCGCGGGGTCGAGGTCGGGCACTCCCGCGGCGGCGGCGAGTTCGGTGACGGTGACCGGGGTGCCGTGGGTGAGCAGCCGCAGCGCGGCGCGCATCAGCGCCCGGTCCCGGCCGGCGGGCAGGATCTTGGCGAAAACGTCGGCAGTGAGGTTGTCGGTACTCATGGGATCGGACTCCTCGAGGGCGATCGGACAGTGACGGTGCCGACGGTAGGGTCTGTCCCCGGGGTGAGGGTCAAGCCCGTAGCTCGCATCCGCACGGGTCACCGGCCCAGCACAGGTCGTCGGTGGCCAGATGCGCACGGTGTGCGGTTTCGAAGGCGTCGATGCGGTCGAGGATCTGCTCGGCATCGGCGATGCGCTGGCGCAGCCGCTGCCGCGACCGCTGCAGCAGCTCGGCGAGATGGGCGCCGACCGAACGGCCGTGGTCGTCACGGTCGGTGGAGGTGAGCTGGCAGATCTCGGCGATGGTGAGCCCGAGGCCGCGCAGCTCGCCGATGAACCGCACGCACCACTCCGCGTCGTCGGTGTAGAGGCGGTAGCCGGCCGGGCTGCGGCCCAGGGTGTAGATCAGGCCGAGGTCGGTGTACTCGCGCAGCGCCTTCACCGGCACCCCGGTGCGGGCCGAGAGGTCCCCGATCGTCATGTGTCCGTTCATCACTGCCTCCCGTCCGACGGCGTCAGCCTGCGCAGCAGGACAGTTTGGTGACGTCGGTGGTGAAAGTCTGCGCGGTCAGTTTCAGCGCTTCGGCCATGGTCAGGTACGGCGCCCAGGTGTGGGCGAGCCGGTCGACGGTCAGACCCGCGGTCATCGCATAGGTGGCGGCGGTGATCAGGTCCCCGGCGCCGTCGCTGAGGGCGTGCACGCCCATGATCCGGCCGGTGCCGGCTTCGGCGACGATCTTGACCAGGCCGCGGGTGTCCCGGTTGACCAGCGCCCGCGGCACGCTCGACAACCCCAGCACCCGGCACTGGCAGGCCAGCCCGGCCGCGGCGGCTTGCGCGTCGGTCAGTCCGACCGAGGCGATCGCGGGGCTGGTGAACGTCACGCGCGGCACCGTGGTGTAGTCCAGGACGCGATCGGCACCGGCCAGGGCGTTGTCGGCGACCAGGGTGCCCTGCGCGGCGGCCACGTACACGAACTGCGGATCCCCGGCCACGTCCCCGGCCGCCCAGATGCGCGGATTGCTGCTGCGCTGGCGGTCGTCGACCACGACCGCGCCCCGCTCGTCGACGGCGACGCCGACCGCATCCAGGCCCAGCCCGGCGGTGTTGGGGCGGCGGCCGGTGGCCATCAGCACCTGCTCGGCCCGCAGCTCGGTGCTGGCGCCGCCGCCGGTGCGCACGGTCACCACCTTGTGCCCGTCGTCGGCGAGGACCTTCTCGACGGTGGCGGCGGTGAGCACGTCGATGCGCTCGTGGGCGAAGACGGCCTCGAGCGCGGCCGAGATTTCCGGTTCCTCACCCGAGGTCAGCCGGCTACGCGCGATCACCGTGACCTTGCTGCCCAGGCGGGCGAACAGCTGGGCCTGCTCGAGCCCCACATAGCCCGCACCCACCACGATCAGCGACTCCGGCAGCTGCTGGAGGTCCATGGCGGTGGTCGAGGTCAGATACCCGGCCTCAACGAGGCCGTCGATCGGCGGAGCCCAGGGCGCGGCACCGGTGGCGATCAGATACTGGTCGGCCTCGATCACCCGTACACCGCCCTCGGCGCGCGCGACCCGCAGCACGGGTGCCTCGGCGCTGCCGTCGAACACCGCGGTGCCGGAGACGATCTCCCACCCGTAGTCGGCGGCCAGGTCGACATACTTCTCCGCCTGCAGCTGCCCGACCAGCGCGTCCTTGCCCGCGATCAGGGCGGGGAAATCCAGCGGCACCTCGGCGGGGGTGAGCCCGGGGAACCGGCCCGCCGCCTCGGCGGCGTGGCGGGCCTCGGCGGCGGCCAGCAGCGCCTTCGAGGGCACACACCCGACGTTCACGCACGTGCCCCCGACCGTCCCGCGCTCCACCATCACCACCCGTTTGCCGAGGTTGACCGCGGCGATGGCGGCGGCGAACGCCGCCGAGCCGGAACCGATGATCGCCAGATCGGCGCGGGAATCTGTCAAGGTCACGAGGGTGCCTCCTGGTCGGGCAACCGCTGAACCGACAACGGCTGCTATTCGTGTTGACGAATATCTACCGGAACCATATTATGCGCTTATCCGAATAGTTCAAGTCTCGTGGAGGCGATCCCATGGCCCGGTCCACCACCGCCACTGTCACCGTGCCCGGTGCCGAGTCGGCGTGTACGCATCTGGATACGACGGCGAAGTTTTTTCGCGCCCTGTCGGATCCGACCCGGCTCAAGCTCCTCGAATTCATCCTCGCCGGGGAGCGCACCTCCGCCGACTGCGTCGAACACGCCGGCATCTCGCAGCCCCGGGTGTCGGTACACCTGTCCTGCCTGGCCGACTGCGGGTATGTCCTCGCGCGCCGCGACGGGAAGAAACTGCGGTACTCCGTGGGTGATCCGCGGGTAGCTGACCTGGTGATGCTGGCGCGGTCGCTGGCGGCCGACAACTCCGCCGCGCTGGGCTGCTGCCCGCGCATCCCCGCCGCGGACGGTAGTGGGCGGCGATGAACACACCCGACAACAAGGCGATGAACACACCCGACAACGACTCGGGCGGGTTCGGTGGTCTGCTCGCAGTGGCCGGTGGCGTGCTGGTGATGGTCGCCTGCTGCGCCGGTCCCGCCCTGATCGCCGGCGGCGTGCTCGCCGGTCTCGGCGGTGTCTTGACCAGCCCGTGGCTGCTTGCCGCAGGCGTGCTGGTCGTGGCCGCCGCCGTCGGCTACACCCTGCGGCGCCGCGCCCGTAAGGCCACGGGGTGTTGTCCGCCCCGACCCGGATCACCATCCCCGCCATCGACGGCCTCGACACCGTCCCCTACTTCACTTCCCGCACCCTGCTGGACCTCACCGACCTGCCCTCACATCTGCTCGTCGTCGGCGGAGGCTACGTCGGCTGCGAGTTCGCCCAAATGTTCCGGCGATTCGGCTCCGAGGTCACCCTCATCCAACGCGCCGACCGGCTGCTGCCCGGCGAGGACCCCGACATCTCCGCCGCCGTCAGAGAGGGCATGACCGCCGACGGCATCACCGTGCTCACCGGCACCACCTGCACCGCGGCCACCGGCACCACCGGGAACATCCGGCTCGGCTGCACCGGCAGCGAAGCCGACGACATCACCGGCAGCCACCTGCTGATCGCGACAGGACGCACCCCCAACAGCGACAATCTCGGCCTCGAGTACCTCGGTCTCGAACCCGACCCACAGGGCTTCCTCACCGTCGACGCCTCCCTGCGCACCGACGCCGAAAATGTTTGGGCGCTCGGCGATCTGCGCGGCGGGCCCATGTTCACCCACACCGCCCGCGACGACGCCGACATCGTCTACCGCACCATATTCCGAAGCCAGGACCGCACCACAACCGGGCGCATCGTGCCGCACGCGGTGTTCACCGACCCCGAAGTCGGCGCCGTCGGGCTCACCGAACCTGCCGCCCGCGCCGCCGGCTACGACGTCGTCGTCGGGCGCCAGGACTTCACCGGCGTCGTGAAAGCCCGCGCCATCGGCAACACCCGCGGCCTGGTCAAATTCGTCGCCGACGCCGCCACCGACCGTATCCTCGGCTGCCACATCGCCGGACCCGACGGCGGGAACCTCGTTCACGAGGCCGTCATCGCCATGACCACCGGCGCCACCTACACCCAACTCGCCCAAGCCATCCACATCCACCCCACCCTCGCCGAAGCGGTCAACACCGCCGCCGGCGGCGTCCACCGCGAAATCGGCGCATAGACACCCCATGAGCATCGCCCGGTACTCGGGTGAGGCCATTTTCCGACTGCCACGGATAACACCCTGTTATCTGTAGCATCATGACATCCGGCCTGCGCCGACTCCGCTCCGGCGGTGCGCGACGCGGACCTGTTATCTGCGGCAAGCCCAGTGAGGGAGGTACCACCGTGCCGTCCGGGATCACCGTCCGCGCCGCCGGCGACAGCTTCCTCGACTCGATCGGCTCCCCGAACACCCGCCGCGCCTACGGCATCGCCGTCGACAAGACCACCGCCACGCTCGGCGAGACCCGGCGGCTGGCCGACGTCGCCGACGATGAGATCGGTGAAACCCTCGAAACCCTGTGGGGCTCCTCAGCAGTCAACACCTGGAACGCCCGCCGCGCCGCGGTCGCGTCGTGGCTGGCGTGGTGCCGCGAGCACGGCCACACCGCCCCGGCGGTCCCGGCCTGGGTGAAACGCTCCACTCCACCGGACTCCACCACCCCGGTGCACTCGCGCACCGCGATCGACCGGCTCATCGCCCGCCGCGACATCGACCTCCGGGAGAAGACGCTGTGGCGGATGCTCTACGAAACCTGCGCCCGCACCGAGGAACTGCTCCAGGTCAACATCGAGGACCTCGATCTGGCCGGGCGGTGTTGCCCGGTGAAGTCCAAGGGCGCCAAGCCCCGCACCCGCCGCCGCGGTGCCACCTACCACGAGTACGCGCACGAGCTCGTGTACTGGGACGCGGGCACCGCCCGGCTCCTGCCACGCCTCACCAAGGGCCGCACCCGCGGACCGCTGTTCGTCACCCACCGCCGACCGGGCCCCGGAAAGGCCGCCGCCGACCGGGACATCTGCCCCGACACCGGGCTGGCCCGGCTGTCCTACGGCCAGGCCCGCGCCGTGCTGGATGCCGCCACCGCGACGAATGGGCCCGGCACCGGTTGGGATCTGCACGAACTTCGGCATTCCGGCCTGACGCATCTCGGCGAGGCCGGTGCCAGCCTGGTGGAGCTGATGGCCAAGTCCCGCCACCGCAAACCCGAGAACCTACGCCGCTACTTCAAACCCTCACCGGCAGCCATGCGCGGCATCACCAGCCTCATCGGCCCCGACCGCAGCCACCGATAGCGGCCACCAACAAGAGCGTCCGTCTACCCGCTGACCAGGCACTACGCGAACTTCGTTGTTTTTTGCGCCATTACTACCGTGACCCCTGCCTGGACCGGCTATCGGGGACCTGCCAGGAGATCTGATACCAGAGAGCACTTGGTTGTTGCGCTTCCAGTTACGGGCACGCCAGTTTGGCGTGTACCGCGCGGTCACTCTCGAAGTCGGGTGGCAGACACCTTTTAGGGACTGGTGTGAGCGCGGCCCAGGGTTCCTCGCCTCGGGAGGCCTCGGTTCATCCATGGGGTAGGGCTACTCCCCCTCCGCTCAGCGTCCTCCGGCTCATCTGAACTACTATTTGGATTAGTTTCAAGATGGCTGTTGGAGGCGCGGTGATCGCAAGCGTTGTGGCCCAAGGGGCACTCTTGGGGCTGTTCGGTGCGGTCGTAGCGTGTGGTGTCGCCGCTGCCCGTCGGCCGGGTCGAGGTGGGGAGGCTTGGCGGGCGCTCGTTTCGTGTGCGCTTGCTGTGAGTGCGGCCGGCGGCGTGATGGTGGTTGCTCCCCAGGGCTTTTTCGCGGCGGCTATCGTGTTGGCGCTGCTCTGTGTTGGGGCGTTCATGCTGTCTTCTGCTCGTCTGCACGGCGCGTCGTTGGCGGTGATGGTGGACTCGCTCGTGTGGATGGCCTCGGCGATGTGGGTGTTCATCGTGTTCGCCGCCACGGGCGGGCCGATCGAGGGTGGTGTGGTGCCTGCTGATCCGATTGCCGAGTTGGCGTTGAGGGCAGAGCTCAATCGACCCCCGAGGTGGGTCCGTACTGGCAGTGTGATCGCGATTTTCGGTCTGGTGGCCGCGATAGTCTTCCGCCTGGCCCGGCCGGCCTCCTGTGGTGATTGCTTCGAGACCCTCGTTCCCGGCGCCCACGCCCGATGGCCACAAAATACGAAGGTGGTTAGTAGAAGTGGGGTGTGATGCGGGTGTGCGG
>NZ_LNQO01000041.1:0-12246 GCF_001456905.1 Gordonia sp. SGD-V-85 | reverse complement strand
GCGGCAAGGAACTGTCCGCTCACGCCCAGTTCGCGATGGACACCGGAACGCAGGTGTTCTTCGCCGATCCGCACTCACCGTGGCAGCGACCATCCAACGAGAACACCAATGGTGTTCTGCGCCAATATTTTCCTAAGGGAACTGATCTGTCGCGGTGGTCAGCTGAGGACCTCGAGGCCATCGCCTACACCCTCAACAACCGTCCTAGAAAAGTCCTTGGATGGAAAACTCCCGCCGAAGTCTTTGGCGAACAACTACACTCGCTACAACAACCCAGTGTTGCATCGACCGATTGAACGCGCCCAATTCCGATCGCGAAAATTCGTACACGCCTTGAACACTCATGGACTCACGGGGTCGATGGGCAAAGTCGGAGCGTGCGGGGACAACGCAGCGATGGAGAGTTTCTTCGCACTCCTGCAACGCAACGTGCTCGACCGCCAACGCTGGGACACCCGCGAGCAGCTTCGGATCGCGATCGTCACCTGGATCGAACGGACCTACCGCCGCCGGCGCCGGCAAGCCCGCCTCGGTCGGTTGACGCCTGTCGAGTTCGAAGCAATGATCAACACCGCCGCTGCCGCGGCATGACACCCAAACTGTCACCTATCCGTGCAGCAGTCCCCATCGGCAAATGCATTGCTTCTATAGAAGTGTGCCCACCGAACGCTGACGACGTTCGGTGGGCACACTTGCGCCCTATAGCGGCGCTAATTCGATACAACCGGCAGCTCGCCCTGCTCATGCTTCGCGCGTAACACCTTCTTATCGAACTTGCCCACGCTCGTACGCGGTACCTGCTCCACGAACGTCCAGTTCTTCGGGATCCACCAGTGTGGGATCTCCTCCGGGCAATTTCTTAGGCACCACTCGTGAAGCGTGTCAGCCGACACCTTGCGACCCGGTACCGGAACCACCACGGCGAGAGCTGTTTCCTGCCACCGGGGGTCGGGCATCGCGACAACCGCGGCCTCGGCGACATCTGGGTGCGACATGATCCAGTTCTCGAGCTCCACTGACGAGATCCATTCGCCCCCTGACTTGATGACGTCCTTGGACCTGTCGGTCAGCGTCAGGTACCCGTCCGGGCTGATGTGTCCCACGTCTCCGGTCCGCAACCAGCCATCCCGAAACCTCTCGGCGTCCTCGAGCCGGTAGTAGCTGCCTGTGACCCACGGACCCCGCACTTCGAGTTCGCCGACGGACTTGTCGTCACGGGGAACCGGCAGGCCGCCCTCGTCGATGAGGCGCATCTCCACCCCGCAAATTGCCCGTCCCTGTCGCTTGCGGTACGACATTTCCTTTGTGGGGCTGATCCCGGCGGGAGGCCGACTTACCGCTGCAAGCGGGGACGTCTCAGTCATGCCCCACGCCTGGATAATCTGTACGCCGAAGCGGTCCGCAAACCCTTCGATCAACGACTGCGGGACAGGAGCTCCACCACAGGCGACAAGGTCGATTGATGACAAGTCGACACCCGGATTCGCGATACCGTACTGAAGAAGATCGTTCCAGATTGTCGGTACTGCTCCTGCCTTCGTGGGGCGATGCTGTTGGATCAAGTCGGCGAGCGGCGCCGCTTGAAGGTATCGATCAGGCATGAGCAAGTCCGCGCCGGCCATCAGCGACGCGTAGGGCAGACCCCAGGCGCTGGCATGAAACATCGGCACGACGGGAAGTACACGATCGGCTTCTGCGATCGCCAGAGCGTTACCAGTACACGCTGCAATGGAGTGCAGAAACACCGAGCGATGACTGTAGACGACCCCCTTGGGATCGCCTGTAGTGCCGCTCGTGTAACACATACCCGCAGCCGACCGCTCGTCGGGATCGACCCAAGAGAACATTGGTGATTCTGCTGCGAGCGCGTCATGGTATCGCATCACGGTCACGCCGTGGCCGTCGAGCGGGGAGGTGTCGCCGTCGCCGGTAACGAACACAACCCGAACCGTCGCCAAGCCCGGTAAGACCGCCGCCAACAACGGCACCAGCGACCCGTCCACAATGATGACCTTGTCTTCGGCGTGGTTCGCGATGAACTGCAGCTGAGCCGGTGACAACCGGATGTTCAGCGTATGCAGCACCGCGCCCATCGCGGGTACCGCAGCGTACGCTTCGAGGTGCTCCTGGTTGTTCCACAGCATGGTTGCCACGCGGTCGTCGCCGACCACGCCGACCCGGCGCAGAGCATTCGCCAGACGTGCGCATCGCTCTTCGAGATCGCCGTAGGTTGCGTACCGGGCAGAGTCGCTCGCGGAATAAGTAATCACCTGCCTATCAGTATGATTGGTTGCGACGTGACGCAGTATCGATGACACTGTCATCGGCACCTCCTGCATGGTGCTTTTCATCAAATTCTCCTTTCGCGGCGGACGCTGGATCATTCGGCAGGTCCGTAATCCTGGATCTGCCAGCCGTTCTCGGTCTTCAGCACGACTACTTTCAACAGTGTGGGGAGTTCGCTCGGCTGAGGGTTCTGAACATTCTGGGTCTTCTGGGTGGCGAAGACCAGCACCGTGTATTCCCCCCGGTTCTCGCTGGCGCTGCCGGTGACACTGGTCGCCAGTACGCGTCCCGACGCTTGGACCTTGGCCTGTTCCATGATTTGGGTCAGGGTGGGTTCGACATCGTCGTATCGCTTGACCAACGCATCGCTGGCATTCTCTTTCACTTCGGTAAAGAATGCGCCGGTGTTTTGGTAGCTGTAGGTGAGCGACTTTGTGGTGTAGTCCGATGCTGCCTGCGCTGCCTGCGCTCGTTGTGTGGCAGCGTTCTCCGCGGACGTCTTTGCTTCCCTCATGTCAATGTAGAGGTAAGCAAAGAGGCCGGCCAGCACCGCGAGTGCCACCACGAAAGCGCCGGCGGCCACCGCCTGGACGCGTGCTGATCTCCATCGGTGCCTGGCATCGGACGTCGGGGGGCTTGCCTCGTCCGGGGCGGGACCGTCTTGGGACGTCGCAGATTCTGTAGCACCAGTGGCGTCGCTGCGATCTGCTTTGTCGGAAGCCGCAGTCAGCTTATCCTCAGCGCTGCTGTCCTTGGATTCTGGTCCGTTGTCTTGTGCCGTCATTTGCTGCCTTCTGTGAATGCTGGTGTAGGAGGTATCCATCGGGCGTCAGCGAGGTGATGGCGTGACGGCGATCGGAATCTGCGCCTGCCCCCGATGTGACGCTGGGAATGTTCGAGCCAGAAGATCACCGATCGATCCGAAGTCGATGTATGTGTCTGCGACTTTCGCCGTCGCCGGCTTCACCGCGCGGGTAATGGCGACAATATCGGGCTGGAGTATCTGGATGTAGCCGCTGAGCTTTTCCACTAGCTTCAGGATCGGTGGCCATTTGTCGTAGGACGTAGAAGTGAAAACGATGAACGCACGTTGGATCCTCGCCAAACCGTCGACGGCATCCGGGGTCCGGACCGACGCGGTGCTGAGCACACCGCCCACGTTCGACATAAGGCCCAGGAGGAACTCGGCATTGTCCGCAGTGGTACGGACGGCACCGTCGTCACCGACGAAGTCCACGAGGCGGTGCATCATGTCTCCGATCGTGTCGAGGTCCTTTTGCCGGCCGTCGACTGCCGCCGAGATCGTTTCGTTGATGGACTGAATCGATGCTGGATCGAGCGCGTCCGCCACTGCCGACATTTTCGGGAGCACCTGGGGAACGGATTGCGACACGCGGATGGCGCCGGCGGGCACTAGGTCCCCACTACGCAAGTACTCACTGGTGGTTGTGCCCGGTGGGATGAAATTGATGTATTGTTCTCCCGCGACCGAGAGGTTCTGAATCGTCATGACACTGCCGCGAGGAATCTTATAGTCGGAGTCGATGGACATGTCGACGGCGAGCTGATTACCTGTGACGCGAATAGATGTCACTTTTCCCACCGGCACCCCCTCTAACATTACCGGTGATGTGTCTAGAAGGCCGCCCGAGCTCTCGAGTATGGCCGAGATCGCGTAGTCGGTGCGGAACGGGTTTACCCGTGCCACGTCGATGATCAAGTATGTCGCTCCGACGAGGAGAACGAGGACAAGGGCAACCAGCGATACGAGGGTGCTGCGGATCATGGCATCATTCCGATCGCTCGCAAGACGGTTATGAACGACTCGGCATCACGCCGCGCCAGTTCTCGGCCATCGATAGACACATCGGAGACGTTGATATCTGGCGAGCTGACGAATGGGATGAGCCTTTCGCGTATTACACGAGCCGCCTTGTCGGAAACATCCTTGGAGTAGATGTCCGAGTACGCGATGGACGCGACCACTGGCGCGATCGCGCCCACCGTTTCCTTGATGCGGGAATACTCAGGGTCGACGATACGGCCTGCGGATACCGCGAAGTCGCGCAGATTAGCGATGAGTAGCGCTACGTCAATTAGCGAGTAGCCCAGACCATAAAAGTTCACTCCCCCCTTGGTCAACATTCGGTCTGTACCTGACGGGTCGGCCAGGATCACTTTGAGTGTGCGATCGGCTGACTGCAGGATTACGTCGAGTTTGTCGGTGTTGGCAGACACCTCAGACACGGTGCGCAAGGTCGTGCGGTAGAGCGCATCGAACTGGGCGGGGTCACTCGGAAAAGTCGAGTTCAGCGTCGATATCGCGGTATGGATTTTATCGAGTTCACCCCCGCCCAATACGTTAGCCATACCCCGCATCACGTCCTCGACGTTGGCAGCCGGTTCGGTGCGTGAGAGAGGTATTACCGATCCCGCGCGCAGCAAGCCTTGGGTGGACTGCTGTGCAGGGGGAAGGATGGCCACATAAATCTCGCCCAGGAGAGTGTCTTGGCGGAGTTCCGCGCGCGAATCTTCCGGCAGCTGGGCGTCTTTATCAATTCGGGCAGCAACCAGCGCGTGGCCTCCGTCGTAAGCGACGCTGGTGACGGCACCGACGTCAATCCCTCGAGAGAGGACTTTGGCACGGGCAGGCAAGTTCAGAGCACTCGTGAACTCGATCTCGATGTCGTAGCCGTCTCGGGCGGATGATCCACCGATGGTCGGCGGGTTGTCAGCACTGATGCTGCAGGCGGCGAGGGCGATAGTCGCTACGAACAGCGTCACGATCGCGGCCGTGACACGACGAAGGTAGCCGTAGATCATCATCGAGGTTGCCCTCCGATCAAGTTGGCGATCGTCGCCGCTTCGTTACCCGTCGCGCAAACGTCCTTGACGGAAGGAGGAGCGCACGCGTTCTTGAGGGCCTGCAGTGGTACAGATATTGCGAATGCCCGCAGGATCGACTTCGCATCTGGATGCTCAACGATGAGGTCAGCTGTTCGAGCGGCGACGGACGCAAGTATGTTTTCTTGCTTGCCCGCTTGCGAGAGGAGGGGAACCGCAGCATCTCCAAGTGAGAAAATAGGTGGCCCGAAGTCAGACGATAGGCGCGACAGGATAGGGACGAAGGTGCCTGCGTACTCTGTTGCGGCGCCGAATGTTTGACCGAAAGCAACAATCACCTCAATTGCGCCTACGAAGTTGTCGAATAGCTGGGTCACCTCAGTACTGTTTTCGGTGGCAACACCGGTTAAGGTGGCGAGATTGGCTACAATCCTGCGTATCTGGCTATCACGCCGGGTCGGATCGTTGATTAGCGTGGCCGAGTCCTGGAGAATGCCGGATATATCACCCTGGGTCCCTTCCATGTTTTTCGAGACGAGTGTAAGTGCCTGAAGAATCGCATCCGTGTTACGTCCGTCGTCCTTGACGAGTTCGTCTGAAAGAGTGCTGATCGCGTCGAGCGTTTGACTAATCCCCAGTGGAGTCCTGGTCTTTTCCAGTGGGATACACTCAGCCGACTTGTAATATTCTCCGCCACGATAGGGATGGGTGAACTCGATTTGTCTTTCGGTGACAATCGAGGTGGACACCAGGGTCGCACCCACATCTGCGGGAAGCGGCACGGTCTTGTCGATCCGCATATCGACACGCACACCTTTCTGTCCCTCCTCGTGAATGCCTACGACCCTGCCCACCTTCTTGCCGAGCATCGCGACGGAATTGCCTTCGTACAGACCTGATGCGTCAGAAAACTCCGCACATAGTGATCGCGTGTCGTCGTCGGCTGTCGCATAGTCGATTCCGACGCCGCCGATCACTACTGCCAGTGTGACAATGGTGGCGATCGGGATCAGATGCCGACGCATCCGCTCCGTCAACATTTGTTATCACCAATCGGGATACAGACGCGGACGGTCGGTTCAGGACTCGCAGGTCCGACCTGCGGAGCATTGAGGAGAATGCTCAGTCTTCTGGTGATCTGATCGACCTGGGCCAGCGCGTCTTGGTAGGCGGGCATCTGGGCCGACACCTTGTTTAGAAGGATCTTAAACTGCTGTACCGATGGTTCTATACCGTCGCGGTACGCGACAAGCGGCCGGGTCAGCAACTTAAAAAGACGACGTAGATAATCGAACCCGCTCTGGACGTTGGCGATGTCTGGTCCAAGGGTGCGGGCAAGGAAGCTGAGCTGGCGTAGGAAGTCCACGAGTACCTGCTTGCGGTTTGCGAGGGCAGCGACATACTCGTCGGACAAAGCCACCGTCTTGTCGAGTTGTGCGTACTGACGCTCCAGCAAGTCCATCAGGCTGCTCGCGTTTTGCAGGGCATCAGGGATATTGGTGTTTCCGTCGGAAAAGGCATCCTGTAGCAACGCCGCCGTGCGCCGTAGATCAACACCACGCACGTCACGGAACACCGGTGTAGATGTCTCCAGGGTGCTGGAAATATCATAGGTGCTGCCTGTCTGCACCAGTGGGATCGCGCCGTCAATGGCCGACGGGCCTGAACCTGGGTCGAGGTCCAATACACGTCCACCGATAGGGGTGAGGAGACGGACGTTCGCCGTCGCGTCCGACCGAACGGCAATCGAGTCATCCAGCCGGAACCGCACGGTGATGAACGTTCCGGTCAGGTCGACCGACGCTACCTTGCCTTTCCTGATCCCGGCGATACGTACCTGGTCGCCAGCTTCCAATCCGCCGGTATTGACTAACTCCGCGCTGTAGATAGTTTGTCCGGGCGGCGAGATATACACAGCTCCGGCGGCGACGAGACCGGCCACCGTGACCATCGTTACGACCCCCGCCAGGATGAGGTCCCGCCGACGCTGCGGGCGGTGATGCGGACGCTTGCCGAAGAAACGGGTCACTGGCACACCACCAGTCGTTGACCCATCAGGGCGATCTGCACTGTTCTCGGTAGGTCGAGCACCCCTCGGGCACACCCTGCCGCCGAGGGCGGGGGAGTCGCGTTGGATGTTGCGGCCAGGGCGTCCAGGAGCGGCTTCAGGAGAACGGCACCATTCAGTAGGCCTTCTGTATCCCCTGGCTCCCGCACTAATCTCTGAAAGATAGCCGCGAAGCTGGTGTCGTAGGTCGACTCGATCTGCTCACCGGCGAGTACAGTCTTTGCCATCGAACGGTTGACCTCTCGCAGCGAGGCCCGCAGTCGATCGCTCACGCGGCTGAACGCATCGACGATTGACCCCAATTTGTCTATCAACTCAACCAGTTCAGCGGAGCGCCCCATCAACTGGTCGGACACCTGCCCCAGGCTCGTCACAATATTGGTGATGATCTCTGAACGCTGGTTCCCGTAATCAGTGATGTTCGCGACTTGCTTCATGACTGGTGCGATACCTCGACCGTCTCCCTGGGCAACCCGTAGAAGGTTCGACTGAAGCTCGTTGATTTCCGCAGTATTCAATGTATCGAATACTGGTTTGAAACTGTTGAATAGTGTCGATACGTCGAAGGACGGGACGGTCTTCTCGAGTGCCACCTGTGTGATCGAGTCCTGGTCGGCGCCTTGTCCGGCATTGATGAGTTCCACATACCGCTGCCCCAGCAGATTTTGGTAACGCACAGCGGCAGTCGTCGCGGGGGTAATCGCGACACCGTCATCCAGTTGGAAACGGACGATCGCTGTTGAGCCCTCGAGATCGACAGCCGTTACATATCCCACTTTCACTCCAGCGAGTCGTACCCCGTCGCGGGGCTTGAGTCCGGAAGCGTCGGCAAACACCGCGGAACGCTGCGAACTGGGTGACCCTTCGTTGGTCGGCTGCAGAATCGCGATGATGACATATGAAAGGACTCCGATGAGAGCGATGAAAGCGACGATTTTAATGATTGTGGGTGTTAGCGACCTCAGAGTCATCGCGTGGCACCCCCCATTCTCAATGCGCCTTGTAGGGCAGGCGACGTCTGGACCACCAGTGCTAGCTGGAGCTGGACCCGTTCGTTGAATTTCGGCAAGGCTTTGTCGATGCCATCGAGGATCTGCGGGATCGTGTACACCGTGCGAACTAGCCCCGAGGCGGATCTGGCGACGGGCCGCGCTAGGTCAAGGCCGACGTCTAACAGCGAACTCAGGGCTGGGTAATTCTTATCGAGCAGGCCGCCGAGCCCACCGAAAAGAACCTTTCCCGTGTCGCCGAGATTACTCTTCGTGCGGTCGATGTTTTGTTGGGTGGCGAAAAAGTCAGCGATATCGACGTTCTTCAAGACGCCAGGGACAAACGGCGTCATGAAGTCGGCGACTCCGGTGGACAGGTTAGCCGCAATTCCTAGGTCCTCCCCGACCGGCCGTTTCTGGACATCTCGCGTGAGTTGCGCAATCTGGAGAACGAGTCTTCCGCTATCAGCCATTGCCTGCGAGTCCTCAACGATGAACCTCACTACCGCTTCAAATGAGGGCTGGTCCAGTGCCTCGACCAGCGTGGAGATCTTGCGAACAAGCGTTGACACCGAGGTCTGTTCAGATTGCAACCTGCTCACGTAGACACTCCCGCCGGAACCGATGGGTGGTCCTTGTCCAGGATCTACGATCTCCAGTGCAGTTGGTCCCAATGCGTTTGACGAGGTGTAGTTCACCGTCATGCCCTGCCGGAGAACTAGGTCGTTACCGGAACCGGTGAGGTTGATTTTGACCGCCGCGCCACGGTCTCGAACCGCGATGCTCGAGACCTCCCCCACGGTGAACCCAAGGTACTTCACATCCGATCCCCCCTTCAATCCGTCGCCTATCGCGTCGGTGTTGATGGTCAACGACGTGTGATCGCTGAAGTCGCCGTTAGCGTCACTTATCAGTAAGTAGGCAGCTATCGCGCCGAGGATCAATAGGGCGACCCCCCGAAGGGCCAGGTTCCCGTGCGACGGCTCGCGTCCGGACGGATCATGAAAGACAGCCACTGAACCCCCTACCCTGAAATCCGTACGCCGGAATCGAATCCCCACATCAGAAGGGTCAAGATCATGTCCTCCACGACGATGACTATGAGGCTCGTGCGGATCGCTCGACCGGACGCTCGACCCACCCCCTCAGCTCCGCCTGTGGCGAAGTAGCCCTGATAGCTATGGATAATCACTACAGAAATGACAAATACAAGAACTTTGATAAGCGAGAAGGCAAGATCCTGAGGTTTGAGGAACTGGTCGAAATAGAAATCGTAAGTGCCGCCGGATTGGCCGTGAACTTGTGTGACGACGAGTTTGGCGGCCCCGAATCCGAGAATAAGCGCGACGATGTACAAAGGAATCACGGTCGTGATCGACGCAACTACGCGAGTGCTGACGACGAATGGAATAGGACGTACCGCCATAGCCTCGAGAGCGTCGATCTCCTCGGAAATGCGCATCGAGCCGATCTCAGCTGTCAACCGGCAGCCGGCTTGTGCTGCGAACCCGATCGCCGCGATCATTGGCGCAAGCTCTCGGGTGTTGGCATAGGAAGAGATGAACCCCGTCAGTGAACCCATCCCTACGAGGTCCAGAGAGGCGTAACCCTGGATACCGATTGAGGCGCCGACGGCGATGCCGAGGATGGCGAGGACGATGGCCGTTCCACCACCGACCAAGACTGCACCTCTACCCCAGGCGAATTCTTGTATGTAGAGCAGGGTTTGGCGTCGGTAGGTGGTGATCACATGGCGGATGCCGAGGACCGCGGCGATCACAAAGGTCGCGACGTGCCCCAAGCGTTCAGGTACGTGTACAACTGGCGCGATCACGGCTTCGACAGGGCGGGTGGCGGCGGAGAACCTCCGGGAGGGAACGGTGGTCACGAGGCGTTTCTCATCCAATAGTTTGGGGGACGAACATGGTTGTTAATTGCGTGATAAAGACATTGATCACGAAGCATGCGACGACGCCCAGTACTACGGTGGCATTTACTGAGGTTGCGACGCCTTTAGGGCCGCCTTTCGTCGACAGGCCGCGGTGACAAGCAATCGTCACCACTACAAGTCCGAACACAAGCGATTTGCATAGAGCGACAACGATGTCTGTTATCGATGCGAACGAAGCGAACGAGGCGACGTAGCTGCCTGGTGTGATGCCTTGGACGTCGACGCTGATGGCGTAGCCCGCCAGCAGCCCGGTGAAGACGATTAGCATGCAGAGCAGCGGCGCGGTGATCAACACAGATACGAACCGGGGCGCTACGACTCGCCTGATCGGATTGAGTCCGAGTGTCTCCATGGCAGCAATTTCTTCGCGAATCGTTCGAGCACCCAAATCAGAGGCAATCGCTGATCCGGCCGCGCCCCCGAGTAGGAGGGCGGTAACGATGGGCGCTCCCTGTTGAATAATCCCGAGGCCACCAGCGGCGCCAGCTATTGACGTGGCCCCAACTTGCTGAGTGAGGCTACCCACCTGTACTGACACGATGACACCGAATGGCACAGCTACGAGAATCGCCGGCAGAGTTGTCACGACGATGACGAACCAGGTCTGCGATACGGCTTCGCGAAACGGAAATCGTCCTGTAGCAATGTCTACTGCTACCCACCGCAGGGCCTGACCAGCCAAGCCGACGGTGTTACCAAAAGTGGCAGCGCCGTCTAGCAGACGGTTGACGCCTGTGCCGGTGGTGATGGCCATCTCCCCCCCTAGTGCGCGTGGTGTGCGCCACTCCATTCGCGTGTGCGTAATGGACAGTATCAGGTACTGGCAGTATTACCTATAGTGGTGAGCACAGACCGTGTTCGGGACCGGTTCCCACACCTCATCGATCCCCCCGCACCCTGTTGCGTAGGTGGCGGGCTGAGTTAAGGACAACGATCAGAGATGACCCCCGAAGCAAGACTGCCGGCACACTCGTCCCAGTGCATGGGCTGCGGAAGCAGCAACCCCCACGGACTTCAACTTGAGGTCTACCGGAGCGGCGAGCGGGTGTACGCCGATCACACCTTCGACGAGAAACACCTCGGCGCGCCCGGGTTGGCGCACGGTGGCGCGATCTCGGCCGCCTGCGACGACATCATGGGTTTCACCCTGTGGATCGCGCGGACCCCCGCGGTGACCCGCACCCTGACCGTCGAATACCGCCGGCCGGTCCCGCTGCACACTCCCATACGTCTCACTGCCTGGATTGACCACGAGTCGGATCGCCTACTGCACATCGCGGCCGCCGGATCGTTCGATGAGCAAACGTACTTCACCTCTAGCGGTGTTTTCGTCAAGGTCGACGTTGCTCACTTTCGACGTTATGCCGACGTATCAACAATCGATGACTTCTTCGCCAACTTCACGCGGTCAGACTGACGCCGCACGCGTCTCCGTTCTGCGCGCCGCCAACTCTGCGAGGTACGCGACCACGTTCGGCGATCCACCGCCAGCGGTCAGGCTGCGACGGTCAACAGGGCTGGAACTGCAAACGCTCGGCCTTCCACTGCCGGTTCAGTAGCGACAGGAAAACAACACCGCAAGGACCGGCTTGACCGCGAGGGTCAGGCCGAGCGGATTGCCCGCCCACCAGTCGCGGCGCTGCAGCATCAGGCTCGTACACAGCGGCTGAACCATAACGGTCACCGGCAGCACTGTTCTCACAGGATTGGAGGGGAGGGCGGCGAGCTCCCTCGAATGTGCAGCTCTCTTCCTTCCGTCCTGGCTACAGTTGAACCGCCCCGGGTCTGTCGGAGGCTCTCGAACCTGTGAAGGATGGAGAGCATGGCAGCACCACGCAAGTACAGTGAGGAACTCAAGGACCGGGCCACCCGGATGGCATGTGAAGCGCGACGAGATCCCGATTCGTCGAGAGGTGCGATCAAGCGGATCGCCGATCAGCTCGGAGTCCATCCCGAGGCGTTGCGCAATTGGGTTCGTCAGGCCGAGATCGACGGCGGGGTCCGCCCGGGCACCACGAGTGAGGACGCTGACCGCATCGCGGCGTTGGAGCGGGAGAACCGTGAACTGCGGCGAGCGAACACGATCTTGAAGCAGGCTTCGGCTTTCT
>NZ_LNQO01000040.1:0-12755 GCF_001456905.1 Gordonia sp. SGD-V-85 | reverse complement strand
AGCGGTGACATCTGTTGGCTCCAAAGGGGATTCATACGACAACGCGATGGCTGAGGCGTTCAACTCGCTGTTCAAAGCCGAATGCATCCGTAACCCCGTGATGCGCCCGCGAGGCGGCTGGGCAGGTGTGGGCGAGGTCGAGATCGCCGTCGCTGAGTACGTCGAATGGTTCAACCACCGCCGCCTGCACGGCGAGATCGGACACGTCCCACCCGTCGAGTACGAGAGCG
This sequence comes from Gordonia sp. SGD-V-85, assembly GCF_001456905.1. Taxonomy (NCBI): domain Bacteria; kingdom Bacillati; phylum Actinomycetota; class Actinomycetes; order Mycobacteriales; family Gordoniaceae; genus Gordonia; species Gordonia sp. SGD-V-85. Next base: position 12,525 of record NZ_LNQO01000040.1, on the reverse strand, counting down.
CCTACTGGTCGACCCACACCGTCACCAGCTACCGTGAGAACCCGGTCCCCGCAAACGCTGGAACCAACTAACCGAGCCTCCAGCAAACCCGGGGCGATTCACATCGTCACGCGCCTGTATCTGCATCTCACCGGGTATCCGCAGGTCGGCAGCGGAACACTGCACATCGCGCACGCGCTGTGGGGTGGCGCGCTGATGATGCTGGCGCTCATCACCGGATGGTTGTTCCTCGGGGCGACGGCGCGGATCATCGCGATCGTGCTGGGCGGTATAGGTTTCGGGTTGTTTCTCGACGAGGTCGGCAAGTTCGTCACCCGCTCCAACGATTATTTCTACGGGCCGTCGGCGGAGATCATGTACGTGCTCGTCGTGATGATCCTGTTGATCAGCCGCGTCGTCCGGGATGTCAAGCGGCCCACCGGCGCCGAGGCGCTCGCCAATGCGGCGGTCATCGCGGCCGACGGTGTCGCGCACGGGCTTCCGGAACGTCGTCGACGCCAGGCCGAAGAGTTTCTCGTGGTGGCCGAGGGCAAGGGGCTCGACGCCGAGACGATCGGTCACATCCGAGCGCTCCTCGAATCCAGCGAGGGTACGCCGGACCGGTTGATGCGACTCCGCGACCGGGCGGTCGCCCTGATCCCGGACTTCTTCCGCAGTCCCCGATGGATTCCGGTCGTCGGGTGGGGGTTGGTCATCGCGGCCGCACTCACCGTCATCGTCGGCGTGCTGAGCTTCTACTTCTCCGGAGACCGCAGCGAAGAACTCGACATCTACATCGAACTCACCGGCAGCACGCCCGCCACCTGGATTCTGTTGATCAGCGGGATCGCGACACTCGCCCTGGCGCTTCCGGCGATGGTCGCGCGCCGGCGCGGTGTGGAGCCGGCCGGGCCGCTACGAGGGCTGCGTATCGCCGCCCTGGTGTTCATGCTGTCGAACGCTCTCGTCGACTTCGCGCTCGAGGGCTTCGGTGCCCTGTTCAACCTCGCCCTGGGCTTGTTCGCCCTCAGCATCGTGAGTTTCCACCTCGCGCAGGCGTCCGTCGCGTCGGACGGCAGTCGTGATCAACTGAGGGTGTGACTCATCTCGATCGGACTGTGGCTGCCGCGCGTGTCGAGGGCTTCGACCGGCGGACCGCGGACGTCCCCGGCGCACGGGCCGCCTCGGTCGTCCTCGCGGTAGCGGAGAAGGACGGCCGTCAGGGGATCTGGCTGTGCAAGCGTCCCACGACGATGCGACGCCACGCCGCCCAATTCGCACTTCCCGGTGGCCGGCTCGACCCCGGCGAGGACCACGTCACGGCCGGCCTGCGCGAACTCGACGAAGAACTCGGCATCCAGCTGCCGCCGAGCTCGGTGCTCGGGGCGCTCGACGACTATCCGACGCGCTCGGGTTTCGTGATCACCCCGATCGTCTGCTGGGCCGAGGAATACCAGGAGCCGACGCCCAATCCCGACGAGGTGGCGCTGCTGTTCTTCGTCACCTTCTCCGAACTGCTCGTCGAACCGCGGTTCCTCACGATCCCGCAGTCCGATCTCCCGGTCATCCAGCTGCCCATCGTCGGGTCCCTCGTCCACGCGCCGACCGCCGCGGTGATCTACCAGTTCGCCGAGGTGGTCCTGCGGAACCGGCAGACACGGGTCGACGGCTTCGAGCAGCCGGTCTTTGCCTGGAAATAGCCGCTCAGCCGGCGACGAGTCGCTGCTCGGCCCGACGCACGTAGGGCCGGGCTCCCGTGTCGCGGGCCACCCGGACGGCATCCTGCAGGTCGGCGGTTCCATCCAGCCCGACGACCTCGCGCGCGGTTCCGCGATACAGCGTCGCGGGTCCCAGACACACGAGTCCGGGCCATTGCACCACCAGGCCCGACGACCAGTCGGCGGTGAACGGCTCGATGCGGCGGCAGATCTCACCAGCGGCGTCGCGGTGACGGGAATCGCGAGACACCGCGTAGAGCGTCTCGATGAGCAGTGGAACGCGCGCCACCACGCGCGAACCGGCCCACTGGTCGGCGTCCGCGGTCAGCTCCGTCGCGAGTTCGAGGGCACGGTCGAGGTCGCCGCTCTCGGCGGCGCCCAGTGCGATCACCAGGGTGAAATCCTCGTCCACCTCTTCCGCGAGCGCATCGAACGGCGGCAACGCCGAGGCGAGCTCGCCGCGGTGCCACGCGGCGATCGACGCGCTGGTCGCCATCGACGACTCGGCGAGAAGTCGTGCACGGTCGGACAGCCCGCCGACCGTCGCAGCGAACCTCTCGGTCAGTGCCGTGCTGGTGTCGTAGTCGCCACGTAACAGCGCGATCATCACCTGCCACCACAACTGCATCGTCTCCACATCGGTACCGCCGATACGTCCGGCGAGCCGGGTGAACTCGGTGGACAGGCGTCGCGCCAGACGCAGATCAGCCGCCTCCAACGCGCAGACGCGTTGCAGATGCAGAGCGGTGGCGCGTCTGTGGAGGTCGCCGGCCGATAGTTCATACAGCTCCCGGGCGATCTTGCGTCGATCCGCCAGACGGTCGGGAACCCACCGGACGAGGAACTCGGCGAGGTCGATCTCGAAATCCACGGCACCGCTGTCGTGGACGACACGTGCGGCACCGAGATGGTCGTCGGCGCCCGGCAAGCCGAGGACGGTCAACCGGGCTGCCTCCGACGCATGAAGGCGCGCAACCACTTCGGGGTCCAAGGCCTCACCGTGCGTCAGTGCCTCGCGGGCGAGAGCGGCATGGTCGGTCTGGACGACGCCGTAACCGGACCAGTAGCCCGCGACCCCGTTCGGTGCCGACAGCAGTGCGGTCTCGGCGAGCGCGGGCCAATCCCGCGTCAGCCGACTCACCGTCGCCGCCGATTCGAAAGAGTCCGCAGCCGAATCGAACTCCCCGATGCGCAGCGCGGCGATGCCGGCGATCCGGCGCAATTCGACGGTCGAGTGGGAGTCGAGTCCGGGCAGACCGAGCCCTCGTCGTGCCAGGTCGAGCGCGCGATGATCGGCCGTAGCCGAGAGTGCGCGGTGTGCCGCCCCGATGCATGTGCGAGCGGCGACGGCGGTCGAGTCCTCGTCGACGGCGCACTCGACGCGGTGCACGGCCAGTGACTCGAGATCGTCGGGACGCACCGCTTCGAACGCAGCGGCGAGCCGCGCGTGCGCCTCGATCCGTTGCTCGCGCGAGAGGTGGTCGGCGAGCCCCTTCGTGACGCTCGCAAGCTCGCTCCTCAGGGGGCTGGTGAGCCCGCTGCGCACTGCCTCGTCGGCCACGCCCTGACCGAGGGTGCGGGCCACCTCGGTGAACACATCGTCGGGGAGATCGCCGCCTGCGATCGTCACGGCCGTGACGAGCGCACGGGCGCCAGGGGAGAGATCGCCGAACCGCGTCGAGTACATCGATCGGGCGGGATGGTCCCGGTCCAGCGGCGGCCCGATCCTGGCGATGGCGCACAGTTGTTGCGCCACAGCGGGATTGCCGAATGACTGCGCGACCAGCGCGTCCGCGTCGACCCGGCCCGTGTCACCGAGCTGCTCGAGACGCCGAACGATCAACGCGCGCATGTCGTCGGAGCCGAGTACGGTCAGACGCACCTCGGCGACCGGCCCGTGCCGGTTCAGTGTCGACCGGAGGATCTCGACGGGCTCGGCGTCGGGGTCGCGGCAGGTGACCAGGACCGTCATCGGTGCCTGTCCGATACCTGCAAGCACGCGTCCCAGCACAAGAGCCGAGTCGGCGTCGAGCCACTGGGCGTCGTCGACAAGCAACACCGATCGCCCGTGCTCGGCGACGTCGGACCAGATGCGGGCGGTGAGGTCGGCGACGGTTCGCGCCGTCGGGACGGAGACCGGGGACGCGCCGAAGAGTTCCTCGAGGCCGCCGAACGTCGGTCCGGGCGGGCCGGGTCGGCCGATGAAACGGCGGGCCGCGGCATTGTGCCGTGCGATGAGGTGCTCGACCAGCGCGGTCTTCCCAATGCCCGACGGGCCGAGGAGGACCACACCCGCGGGACGGTCCGCGCCGGTTTGCCAGACCTGTTCGAGCACTGCGTGTTCGGCGACTCGGCCGATGAGTTCGCGTACCGGCTGCGGCGTGGCGGAGGTGGCGGAGAGCGGCGAGACCGCGGGAGACGGGTCGAGCAGGTCGTCTTCCAGCGCGACCGTGTCGGGATGCGGATCGAGACCCAGGTCGTCACGGAGGGCCTGCCGGAGTCGGCGCAGTACGCCGAGGGCGTCGACCGTGCGTCCGTCGTCGTGCAGCGCACGAGCGAGGGTCCGCGCGGCGCCCTCGCGGTAGGGGTCCCGTTGACACAGCGGCGTCAGCAACGCGACCGAGCGACGGTACTCGCCGACCGTGCGCAGCGCGTCGGCTGCGGTCTCGGTGAACTCGGCACGTATCTCCGCGAGCCGGACGAGTTCGGGTGCGATGTCGGCGATGTCGGCGATCTCCGGAAGCGGTTCGCCCCGCCATAGTTCGAGCGCTCGGCACAACACCTCTGCGCCGGCCCGGGGATCAGACCGGACGAGCTGCAATCCCTCCTGGCCGAACTGGTCCAGCAGATCGATGTCGGTGACTGCGCCGTCGCAGTGCAGTAGGTATCCCGCGGGGACGGTGTCGATGCGGACGACGCCGGTCGGGGCGAGCGAGCGTCGAAGCCGGGACACGTATCCGTGCAGTGTGCTCGCCGCCGACGCCGGTGGACGACCACGCCACAGGAGCTCGGCCACCCGCTCAGGCGAGCACGCGGTCCGTTCCGCGGCGAGGATGGCAAGCAACTCGGCGTGCTTGCGGGCTGTCATCGGGATCGGCGACCCGTCGGCAGCGGTGACCGACAGTGGACCCAGGACCCGGATCGCCAGATGTGGTTCAGAAGCCAACTCACGCGCCGTTCGTCGGGTCGCACCAGTCGCGCACAAGGCTAACACCAGCGCGGGTTGTCAGCGTTGCCGTCATGACAACCACTGCACACACCCAGAACCAGAACCACGACGCGTCGGATGGCGACACACCCGGCCCGTTCCGCAGCCCGAGCTGGCCGGTCCTACGCCATCTCAGCGGCGGGGCCCTGACCCTCGGCGGAGTCGCCTGCATCGCCGGCGGGACGTTGCATCCCATCGTCGACGGCGAGGCCCACTCCGTGGAGGCGCTGCAAGCGGTGGGCTCACCGTGGGCGCAGATCCTGCTCGCCGTCGGCACGACGCTGCTACTGCTCGGCCTGCCCGGGATGTACGCGTGGCTGGCACCCCGGATCGGGATCGCCGGGCTGATCGGCCTCGTCGCCTACGCGGTCGGCAATCTCGTCACCGCGACCGGGCACCTCATCGTCGAGCTGTTCGTCGCGTACCCGTTCGCGAATGACCCGGACAAGGCCGCGCTCATCGCCGCCGACGACTCGATGCTGGGCACCACCGCTTTCGAGCTGCTCAACACGGTCGGCGGGCTCGTGATGCTGGTCGGTATGGGGATGTTCGGCGCCAGCCTCATCCGCAACCGGGCGGTCCCGCTCTGGATCGGCATCCTCACCGTCGTCGGCATGGTCGGTTTCATGCTGCCGATTCCCGCGGTCGCCGGGATCTCGGGATTCATCTACGAGGCGCCGCGTGGAATCGGCATCGCCGCGATCGGAGCACTGATGGTTCGTCGGTGATGTAGATCACAACGCCGGTGGGGATGAAATCGGACCGCGGTCCGGTTAGTGTCTGGTGATGGGTCGCGAAGGCCCACCAGCCATCGATCGAGACCCCAACCGAAATTCCTGGAAGGACCACGACATGACCTCCGCCACCACCGTCAAGGCACCCATCCCCGCCGGCACCTGGACCATCGACACCGTGCACTCCGCGGTGAACTTCTCCGTGAAGCACCTCATGGTCAGCAAGGTCCGCGGCAGCTTCGACACCTTCTCCGGCACCATCACCGTCGACGAGAACGGCACCCCCGCCGTCCAGGCCGAGATCGACGTCACCTCGATCAACACCCGCAACGAGCAGCGCGACGGCCACATCAAGTCCGCTGACTTCTTCGACGCCGAGAAGTACCCGAAGGCCACCTTCGTCTCCACCGGCGTCCGCCAGAACGGCGACGACTACCTCCTCGACGGCGACTTCACCCTCAAGGGCATCACCAAGCCCGTCACGCTCGAGCTCGAGTTCGAGGGCACCAACCCCGGCATGGGCCAGGGCGCCGTCGCCGGCTTCGAGGCGAAGGTCGTCATCAACCGCAAGGACTTCGGCATCGACATCGAGATGCCGCTCGAGGGCGGTGGCGTCGTCGTCGGCGACAAGGTCACCATCACGCTCGAGATCGAGGCCCTGCAGGCCTGATCCGCACGATCCCCGGTCGGACTCACCGCAACCCCCGAGTCCGGTCGGCCGATGGACCGGCACCGCGCTGACCCCGCGGCGGTGCCGGTCCATTCGTTTTCCCGCCAATTGAGCCGGCACCGAGCGTAGCCGCCGGGCCGAGCAAGCGACGAAGGAGCGCGTCGAGGTCGAGGCGCCGAGTCGAAGCCACTCAGCTCGCGACAAGGGTCGTTGGACACCTCTGCGACAGCTGCTCCTTCGGTAGGCTTCGGGGAACGCCGTCAGGCAGGAGAAGCCGATGGGACGACCACGCCGGACCCGTCGTGGTGTGCCGTGGACACGTCTGCGTCGACGCACCGCGGGTTTCTTGTGGGGTACCTCGACGGTTCCGAGCCCCCGGGGATGGGCCCGGATCGGCCCGCCCATGCGCAGCAAGATCGCCCTGCACGCCACCGTCACCGCGATGACCGCCGTGATCGCCAGCAATACCGTGATCGGCGTCGAGACCTTCTTGCTCGTCCAACTAGCCTTCAACGGCGGCCAACTCACCTTCGACGAGACGCTGGGCGCGCCGAATTTTCCCGTGGTCGTGGGTGCGATCATCGTCGGCATCCTCACGAATCTGCTGCTGGGGATGCTGGCGGTCCGGCCCCAGCTGCGCTGGTTCATCAGCTGCCAACCCGCCGACCATGCCCGTCGACGCGCCGTACAGCGGATACCGATCGTGCAGCTCGGAGTCACGGTCGTCTCCTGGAGCGCGGCGGCGCTGTTCTACGTGTTCATCGCCGAAGAGCTCACGACCGCGACCGTGGCGGGCGTCGCGGTGGCCTTCGCGCTGGCCGGTATGTCGAGTGCCTGTCTCACCTATCTGTTCGCCGAACGCGCCGCCCGCCCCCTGGCCGTCGTCGTCCTCGAGGACTTCCCCACGAACCACGTCATGAACGGCGTGCGCGTGCGGATGCTGGCCGTGTGGGCCGTGAGCTCGGCGGTACCGATGGTCGGATTGTTGACGGTCAACGCGGGGCGCTGGACCGGTCTGCTGCCCGATGTCTACGGCGCGGTCGACTGGACGACCGTGATCCTCTGCCTGGTGGGCCTCGCATCCGGAGCCCGTGTCATCGCGCTTGTGGGGCAGGCGATCACCGATCCGCTGACGGAGATGCGCCGGGCGGTGCACCGCGTGGACCACGGCGACTACAAGGCTCGCGTGCCCGTGTACGACTCCTCGGAACTCGGTGTGCTGCAACACGGTTTCAACAGGATGGTCGAGGGTCTCGCCGAACGGGACCGCATGCGTGAGATATTCGCGCGACACGTCGGCGACACCGTGGCCGAGCTCGCGATCTCCGACGGTGTCGGCATGCACGGCACCAACACTCGCGTCGGCGTCCTGTTCGTCGACATCGTCGGATCGACGGGGCTGGCGCAGCAGCGTAGTCCGGACGACACCGCCGCCCTGCTCAATGCCTTCTTCAGCATCGTCGCCGACGTCGTCGATCAACATTCGGGCTTCGTCAACAAATTCGAGGGCGACGCCGCGCTCGCCGTCTTCGGCGCGCCCGTCGAGATCGACGACCCCGCGGGCGCCGCGCTCGGCGCCGCCCGCGACCTCGCCGACCGGCTCGCCAGCAGCCTCGACATCCGTTGGGGGATCGGCGTTTCCTACGGGGAGGCGTTCGCCGGCAACATCGGCGCCGAACGACGCTACGAGTACACCGTCATAGGCGACCCGGTCAACGAGTGCGCACGCCTGTCCGACATGGCCAAGACCGGACGCATCCCGGCTCTGGCCAGCGGCGCGGCGATCGACGCCGCCGGCGAGGAAGCGCAGGAGTGGAAGCTGCTCGGCACGCGGATCATGCGCGGGCGTTCCGAGCCCACCGCCTTCCATGCGCCGATCGAACTCGTCGAGCGGTTGGGGACGTCGACCAACCTCATCGCGGAATTGCTACGGCCCGCGCGTCGCATCGTCGGCGCCAATCCGTTGCGGCTGACCACATTCTTCGGCGGGTGAAGTTCGCTGCGCTCGGCGGAAGAGATGAATCGTTGACGCCGTCCCTATGCGTCAATAGCGTGGGCCGCACGGTCCCGGTTAGGTTGCCGGGCATGACGACGCATCCCAGGGGGTCGCGATGAGTGGTTGGACGACAGCGGACGTGACGGACCAGACGGGCCGGACGTTCGTGGTGACCGGTGCCAACAGCGGACTCGGGTATCAGACCGCGAAGGTGCTCGTCCGCGCCGGTGCCGAGGTGGTGCTGGCGTGCCGCAACACTGCCAAGGCCGATGCTGTGGCGTCGGAGCTGGGGCCGAAGGCGACCGTCGCCAAACTGGACCTCGCCGACCTCGAATCCGTGCGCGCCTTCGCCGCCGGGGTTACCGGCGCCGACGTGCTGATCAACAACGCGGGACTGATGGCGGTCCCGTTCCGACGCACCACCGACGGTTTCGAGATGCAGATCGGCACCAATCATCTCGGCCATTTCGCCCTCACGGCGCTGCTGCTGCCGAAGATCACCGAACGGGTGGTCACCGTGTCGTCGACGATGCACCAGATCGGCGACATTCAGCTCGACGCCCTGAACTGGGAACAACGCCGCTACCGGCGCTGGCGGGCGTACGGCGACTCCAAGATGGCCAACCTCATGTTCGGTAAGGAGCTCGCCGCACGGCTGGCGGCGGCCGGGTCGTCGAAGAAGTCGTTGATCGCCCATCCGGGTTATGCCTCAACGGAATTGCAGGGCAGGAGCGAGAACTTCTCCGACTTCTTCGCGAAACTGGGCAACAAGCTGCCGATCGCCCAGCCGGCCGCCGACGGGGCGTTGCCCCAGCTGTACGCGGCGACCCTGCCGGATGCGAAATCCGGGACGTTCTACGGGCCGACGCAGTTCTTCGGGATGCGCGGCGCTCCCGGACGTAGCGGGTACAAGAAGGCCGCCGACGACGTCGAGTTCCGGACCGCGCTCTGGGAGGAATCGGAGCGGCTCACGGGGGAGAAGTTCGATGTCGGGGCCGCCGGCTGAGGGCGGAGTCACCGCCTCGTCCGTTCCCATGATCGGACGAATGATGTTCGAGATTGGGAACTTCGGACGCTTGCGTGCCTTAGATTTCTCGGCATGATTCTCTCGAAACGTTCCTTGCGCATCGTCCTGGCCGGAGCGGCATGCGTTGCCGGCGCGACCTTCTCCACCGTCGCGGCCCCGTCGGCAGCGGCTGAACCCACCGGCTGCGTCGCCGGGGCGGCAGTCGTGGTTGCTGCGTCGTACTGCAGCGGAGGAACGGGGGAGCACCGTGTACGGGCCGCGTGCCTGGACTCGACGCTGGTTGCAACACTCACGAGTGCCCACGGTCCATGGCGTGCGCCAGGGCAGTTGTCGGTCGTCACCATCGGGGCACCGACGAATGTCGGGGACTGCATACTCCCGGTCTATGCTTCTCCGGAGCTCCGCTGACCCGACGGGCAAACCCGCTACTGCACGCTGAACGCGATGCTGTTCGACGCGCCCGAGATGGTGTCGGTGACGCGGATCGTGAAATCGCCTGCGCCCTTGAAGAAGTAGGACTTCACCGCGGTGCAGTCCTGGGTCTTGAACAGCGAGGCCTGCTTGGGGACCTTCGGTCCGGACAGGCGGACCTCCATGCGGCACTCGTTGCCGTCGACGATCGGCCCGGCGTCGATGATCGAGTTCCAGCGCACACCCAGACGCGAGTTCTTCGGATAGGTGTTGGGCACGACGGCCGCGGTGTTGTTCGGCGTGTACACCCAGACGTTGATCGACTTGATGCCGTTCGGTGCGCCGGGGCGGCCGAGCTTGCCGTAGTGCGTGACCTTGTCGCCGCCGGACGAGCCGAGCGCGGCGCTGCCGGAGTCGAGGCTGCCGCTCGCGCTCCCGAAGAGTGTGTCGAGCGGGTTGGCGGTCGCCGGTGCGACGGGCAGTGCCAGTGCGGCGGTGGCGAGCAGGGCGGCGGCGATACGGGTGCGCTTCATCGACTTCTCTCGGTCCTCGCGGTTTATAACGAAATGATTAAAGCACGAGGATCGGCGTGTGCGTAGCCACTGCCCCCGCTGGTTGAGCCGGCCCCGAGCGGAGCCGCTGGGCCGAGCGAGTGGCGAAGGAGCGCGTCGAGGTCGAGGCGCCGAGTCGAAGCCACCCCCGCTGGTTGAGCCGGCCCCGAGCGGAGCGAGGCGCCGTGTCGAAGCCACTTGGTGACCTCGACGGGCGCGGCGTTCTCGCTGCGCTCGGTCGACGCTGCTCGGCAGCGGAGGGCGGCCCAGATCACCACACCCCGGGCGGCCTCAGTTGAATGCTGATCCGGGCGCCGACGCCGCGCACCTTGGGAACCGCGTGCTCCCAGGTGCGCTGACAACTGCCTCCCATGACGAGTAGGTCGCCCGACGACAGGGTGAATTTCAGTGACCGCCCGCCACCGCGGGGTCTGAGCATGAGTGGCCGAGGTGAACCGAGCGAGATGATGGCGACCATCGTGTCGTGTGTGGATGCCCGGCCGATGCGATCGCCGTGCCACGCAACCGAGTCATTGCCGTCGCGATAGAGGCTGATCCCGGCAGTCGCGAATCCCTCGGGCAGCTCGTCGCGGTAGTGCTCGGTCAGTGCAGCGCGAGCATCGGTGATGATCGGATCCGGGAATCGGTGATCGGCCTGGTAGATGGAGACGAGTCGCGGAACGTCGACCACCCGCTCGTACATACGACGACGCTCCGCCCGCCAGGGGACGCACTCGCGGAGCCGGTCGAAGAGCTCGTCGGCTCCGCTGATCCAACCGGGACACAGGTCGACCCACGCCCCCTCGGTCAGCGGACGGCGCGAGATCGATGTCGACAGGTCGCCGAGCGTCGGCTCTGCAGCCTGCTCGGAGAACAAAGAGCCCTGGGTGCCGAGTGACATGACTTCAGGCTACACCAAGGTCGCACGTGTGTTCGAGTACTTTATCCGGGATCTGTGCGCGACAGTTCCGGAAGCAGGTCGAACCGTCCTTCGACGAGGGCGGACCGTTTCGCGCGAGACCAACCGTGGAGACGGCGCTCGGCCGCATAAGCCTCGCCGATGTTGGGAAACTCCTGCTGGAATACGAGCCGGACCGGCCGACGAGGACGCGTGTAGCGCGAGCCGTTTCCGGTCTGGTGCTGGTCGACTCGATGCTCGACGTTCCGAGTGCTCCCGACGTACAGCGTGCCGTCGGAACACTCGAGGATGTAGAGGAAGCCACTCACGACCTGACTGTCGAGGATTGCTGCCGCACATCGATCGCTGTCTCCACAGCGGACGACCCGCGGCGAGGCTGTCCACAGGGGGCCGTTGGCTGGGTCTCGCGGATCGGTCACCAGGTGGCTTCGACTCGGCGCCTCGCTGCGCTCGGTGCCGGCTCAACCAGCGGTGGTTGGCCGAGCGTCGCGGGGAGGTCGCGTGCGTTGAAGTCACTTCGCGTTATCGGTCGCCAGGTGGCTTCGACTCGGCGCCTCGACCTCGACGCGCTCCTTCGTCGCTTGCTCGGCCCGGCGGCTGCGCTCGGTGCCGGCTCAACCAGCAGTGGATGGTGCCGGCTCAACCAGCTGGCGTGTCGGGTCAGCCGGCGCGAGTGGTGTCGGAGACCGGCGTGATCGGGAGGCGCAGCGCGCCGGGCGCGTGGGCGGGGACCGTCGGGCGGTGGGGTTCCACCGGCTCGACGGGCCGGTAGGACGCACCGAGCTCGGGCCGCGGGTCGGCCTCGCCGGCATTGGGCCACATCGCCAGGGCGCGTTCGGCCTGCGCGGTGATGGTCAGCGACGGGTTGACGCCGAGGTTGGCCGAGACGGTCGCGCCGTCGACAATGTGCAGCCCCGGGTGGTTGAACACCCGGTGGTACGGGTCCACCACGCCGTCGGCCGCCGACCGTCCGATCGAGCAACCACCTAGTGGTGTGTCTCGCAATTGTCTAGCTCGTTGTTCGGTAGGCTGGGTTGATGAGTGCACCGGCAGCGTGTTTGCGGTTGACGAAAGCCGAGCGGGAGACGTTGGAAACGTTGGCGCGGGCGCAGACCGCGCCGCACCGTGAGGTGTTGCGGGCCAGGGTTTTGCTGATGGCCGCCGACGGCGAAGCGAATCGGGTGATCGCCGAGGAACTTGGGGTGACCGCGGTGACAGTGCGGGCGTGGCGCACACGTTTCGCCGAGGACGGGTTGACGAAGTTCGGGCAGGTACGAGCTGGTCGGGGCCGTAAGTCTTCGATCAGTGAGGA
>NZ_LNQO01000039.1:0-13422 GCF_001456905.1 Gordonia sp. SGD-V-85 | reverse complement strand
CCAATGCCTGGCCGGTGAGGGTGGCGCGAGTGCGGCGCAGCGCATCGGTGGGTGAGGTGTCGGCGGCGGGTTGCCAGCTGAACATGGTGGTGACGGTGGTGGTGAACACCCCGATCGGTTCGGCGCGATCGGGCAGGCCGGGCGGGCTGCTGTAGTGCTCGCCGTGGTCGTCTCCGTGGCCGTGTGCGGGTTCGGTGGTGTTGTCGCTGCCGGAGCATCCGGCCAGTGCGGCGATCAGCACGATTGCGAGGACGACCAGGAGGTGGTGGTGGCGGCGGTGGTGGTTCATCGGTTCTTCTCCGGAAGTCCTTGATCGGCGAACTGTTTGGCGTAGGCGATGACTTTCTGGCCGTATGGGCGGGTCTGGGTGTCGTAGTCGCCGCCGGTGGGTGTTCCGCCGGCGTTGAGCACCGCGCCGACTCCGGCGTTGTAGGCGTAGGCGTAGAGAATTTCGCGGCCTTCGGCGGGTTCTTTCACCCGCCCGGAGGCGATCGCGGCGTCGATCTGTTTGGCGTTGGCGCAGGAGAACCGTCCGGCGGCCATGACGGCGTCGCCGATGTCGGTGGCCGAGGCGCGGCCGTTGCCGTCGTCGTCTTTTGCCCAGGACGGGTAGGTGTAGTCCATGAATTGCATCGGCCCCTTCGCGCCTGTCGGGGACACCAGGGAGGCGTTGAACCCGGTCTCCTGCTTGCCGATTCCGCCGAGGAATGCCGAGCTGATCTGCGGGCAGAGCACCCCGGCTTTGCGGAACCACGGCTCGTAGGCCGGGGGGACCCGCCCGGCGGCGAGGTTGTCGACTCCCCCGCCGTGCTGGTCCTCGATCGGGCCGCAGTCGGCGCCCTCGTCAGCGCTGATCCCGCCGGTGATACCCGGCGCGGTGTAGACCTCATTGCCGCGGGGCATGCCGTGGCCTTCGACGGTGGCGTGGACATGGTCGAAGTGGTTCTGGGTGGGGTCGCCGCGGTCGTCCATGACGTTGGACTTGCCGACCACCGGGTAGTAGGTCTGGCGCCAGATCGTGTACTCGAGCTTGAAGTGCTTCTTGTTGTCGAGAATGTATTTGTTGACGGCGTTGCCGAGCGCGATCCCTTGTGCGGAGGTGTAGTTGGGGATCATGACGTCGACGGCGCGGCCGGACGGGTGGTCGTTGTAGCCGCCGCCGTCGGCGCGCCAGCCGCCGATGGTCTGGATCTGGGGGAATTTGGCGGCGATCGCGCGGGCCAGGCGGATGGTGTCGACCTGGAAGTGCGCTTCGGAGCCCTTGGACTTGGGCAGCGGCGGCAGCGGACCCGACGGCCCCGACGGTGCGGGCGGGCCGCTGGGGGCGCCCGCGGGTGGTGGGGGCACCGCGGCGGCGTTGAGGAACGTGCCTGCGGGTGCGGGTTTCTTGCCGGTGACCCCGGCGGTCTTGGAGGTGGTCGGCCAGGCGCCCCAGCCTTGGGAACCCAGGACGCGGTTGGCGACCTCCATCTGCTGTTCGCGGGTGGCTTTGTCGGCGGTCGGCGCATACTGGCCGCCGCCGGCGCCGGTCCAAGTCGACGCCGAGAACTGCAATCCGCCGTAGTAGCCGTTGCCGGTGTTGATCTTCCAGTTGCCGCCGGATTCGTGCTTAGCCACGGCATCCCAGTCGGCGGCGGTGACCACGTCGGCGGCCGGGATCACTCGGGGTGCGGTGAGCACCCGCGGTCCGCCGGGTTGGGCCGGAGCTCGTCCGGCCGGGGCGGCGCCGGGTTCGGGGCTGGTGGACACCCACCCGGCCGGATCGACCGAGCGGCCGCCGGTGAAGTCGCGGTGCCCGCCATCCCAGACCTCGAAATGCAGGTGGGGGCCGGTGGATTGGCCGTCGTTGCCGAGCTTGGCGATGTGTTGCCCGGCGGTGACTTTCTGACCGGCTTTGACCAGCACGCCGTCGGCGAACATGTGCCCGTACACCGTGGACCACACGTGCCCGTTGATGTTGTGGGTGAGCACGATCCAGTGCCCGAACCCCGACGCGCTCCCGGCGGCGGTGACGGTGCCGTCGGCGGCGGCATAGATCGGCGCACCCAGTGCCCCGGCCAGATCGATGCCCTCGTGCATGGTGCGGCCGCGCATCCCGTACCCGGAGGTGATCTGAAAGTCCCTGACTTTCATCGGCTTGACCTTGGCGCCGGGTGAGAGGGACGCGTCGGCGGGTTGGTCGACACCGCCGGTTAGCGGCAGGCAGGAGTCGTCGTCGCCGGCCACGGAGATGATGAGGGTGCACGAGGCGAAGAACCCCATGACCAGTGCCAGCAGCGGCACCAGCAGTTTGGAGGCGTTGCCCTCACCCACGAGGCAGGTCCCGGTAGTCGGCGGTGTCGCGGTCGAGGTCGCGGACGTGTTCGGTCAGCGCCTTGTTCATCGAGCGCACGACCTCCAGGCGGGTGGCCCATTCGCGGTCTCGGGCGGTGACATCGCGGCCGACCCCGGCCGCGCGGCACCACCGCATGACGCTGTTGGTGCCGGCGCCGATGTTCGCCGCGACGTCGGCGGCTGCGGCGGTCAGCGACAGCGAGGTGCGGGCGAGCAGCTCGGCCACAGCGCGCACCGCCAGGCGCCGGACTTCCTCGGGGTGGGCGGTGCGGCGCGGGTTGGGTTCGACAACCCAGTCCTGCACCTGCTCCCAGGCACTCGGTAGCGGGTCGAGCGGGGTGGCTGTGCCCGGGTCGCTGTCGGTGCTCATGCCGCGGCTCCGGACTTGGCGCCGCGGCCGCGGTTGAAGCGCTTGTTGGTGTTGTGCATCTCGGTGGCGCGCTCGGTGGCGGTCAACCGCATCTGCACCGGGATACCGGGCTGCTCACCCTCTTTGATCAAGAACTTGCCCATACCCGGCGGTACGGTGTTGGTTTCGGTGCCGGTGGCGCGGAGCCCGTCGGCCCAGTCCGCCTCGCTGATCTCGGAGACGACCGGGTCGTCGATGCCGCGGGGAGTGGTGGCCCACTCGGCGAGGGTGGCGGCCTCCTTCTCGTTGAGGTTGACCTTGCCTTCCATCAGCGAGGCTTCGTCCTCGGGTAGCGGGAAGCACACCTTGACCCGGGCGCGGTCGAGGAAGCCCATGGCGCGCTGGCGATCTTCCATCGAGTCGAACGCCTGGAGGTCTTTGACGGTGTGGGTGGTGAACAGGCTGCCGGTGCCCTGTTCACGCTGGACGCGGGTGACTTCGTCGACGCGCCACACGATGCCGTTGCCGACACCGAGCACCAGCGAGAACTCGTCGCACACCAGGTCGTAATTGCGGGGCTCTTGCAGGCCGTGATCCGACAGCAGGTGCGAGGCTTCCACGGCGGAGAACCCGTCGGACCAGCACGCCAACAGCACCGCGGCCCGCAGCTTGCGGGCGTTGGCCGGCAGCCGGGACATGTCCACGCACACCCCGAGGGCGTCGATGTCGATGGGCTCTTTGGTGGGGGCGTTGAAGATCTCGCCGAACTGCCCCGACACCAGCTGATCGAGCGACTGGCGCAGATTCTCGGTCAGCAGCAGGTAGCGGTCGACGGCGATCGCGTCATGCGGGCGACGCCCCAGGGCGCCGGAGGCATCGAGGAGGTCCTGGTGGGCGCGACGCAACTCCGGATTGGTGTCGGCGTCGCGGGCGGTGGCGTCGATGAGAGTTTGCGGGACCTGGCGCAGCAGGTTGAGCACATCGCCGGGCAGGGGCGCATTGGTCAGGGTGAACTCGTTGGCCGTGCCGTAGAGCACCCGCAACGCGGTGGTCAGCAGCGTCTCCTCGTGCGGAGCGATCGGGCGGCCGGAGCTGATCTCAAGTAGCCCGGTCGCGGCGGTGACCTGGCGAGCCCGCATTTCGCGTTCGGCGAGTTGGCGTGCGGCGGTGGGCAATCGGGCGATGAGGTTGCCGAAGGTGCCCACGGCGAGCGGGTTCATCGGCGAGTCGAATCCGACGCTGGTGACCTGCGGGGTGACCGGTGTGATGCCGTCCTCGCGGTACTGAACCCGGCCGTCGCTGTCGTGGAGGACCATCTGGCGCATCATGTTGACGAAGTCGGGGCGGTGATCGCCCATGATGAGCGGGCGGACCCCGGTGGCCAGGTCGTGGCACACAATGCGCCGGTTCAGCGTGCTTTTGCCGAATCCGTTGAGCCCGAACACCATCGCTGAAGGTGCGGTGATCTGGCCGGCCTCGAACCAGCCGATCTGATCGAACCCGACGGGCTGTCCGGTGTCGAGGTGCGAGCCGACGGGGGCGCCGTCCAGAGGTGCCGAGGCGCCGATGGGAAACGGGTAGAACCCCGGCA
Organism: Gordonia sp. SGD-V-85; assembly: GCF_001456905.1. NCBI lineage: Bacteria > Bacillati > Actinomycetota > Actinomycetes > Mycobacteriales > Gordoniaceae > Gordonia > Gordonia sp. SGD-V-85. Next base: position 9,148 of record NZ_LNQO01000039.1, on the reverse strand, counting down.
CGTGCGCGGTGGTGCCGCGCAGCTCGTTGGGGCGGCGCACGTGGGCGACGCGGCCGCCGCCACGCCCGTCGAAGCCCCGGTTGGTGCGGATCAGGGTGGGCACGTCGAACTGGATCGGACGGGCGACGGCGGCGTCGTGGCGTTCCCGGCGGCGGGTGTCGTTGTCGAGCTTCTGGCGGGCGAGGTAGCCGCTGATCCCACCGCTGCGGGCGGTGTCGAGCAGGTCCTCGCGGGTGTCGTCGTCGTAGAACGTGGTCGGCTTCGTCGAGCGTTCCTTGGTGCTCGGCCGGGCGGCCGAGGCCGCACCAGCATTGAGGCGCAACGTCGACGGCGTGGTGTCGCCGCCGGTGGCGGCGGTGGTGGCGGCCTTATGGAGGTCAGTGACAGTCATGGTGGCGTCTCGCAATCGGTTAGCGGTGGCGGTGGCGCAGGGCTTCGTCGGTGATGTCGCCGTGTTCGGGCAGCAGCACCCCCAGCCCGGTTCCGGCGGCGAACAGTTCGGCGTGGCGGTCGTAGCCGTTGCGCACGCCGAGGCGGGCGAACAGCGGCAACCGGGCTCGTAGGGCGTCCACCGACGGCGTGCGGGGACGCGGCTCGGTGATCGTCAGCGTGGCGCCGAAGCGCTGCAGCACGGGCTCGAAGGTGAGCCGAATGGGGTCGTCGGGGTGAATGGTGTCGGCGATGCAGGTCGCCCGCCAGGTGATCGCCAGCCGGGTGCGCGGTGTGGTCGGGTCACGCTCGAGAAGCTGGGCCAGGACCGAACCCATCGCGTGTGGCGGTTCCAGCACGTGCGGGGCGATCACCCACGTCGCCGACAGCAGGTCGTTGTGGCAGAACACATCCCGCACCCGGTGTGGTGTCGAGTCCGGTGCGATGTCGGCGAACGTGGGCGAGGCGTCATCGGCCAGGCCACCGCGGTAGGCCCGTACCCCGACCGCGGCGACCTGCGCTGCGGTCAGCGGCGAGGTGTCCAGCCCGGCGGCGTGCAGGGACCCGATCAGCGTGTGCAGGCGTCGGCCCACTTCCACGGCCATCTCGTCGGGGGTGGTCTTCATTGCCGAGGTGGCCGCGACGAAGGTGACCGCGAGATAGGTGTCGGTGGCGAGGTCGGCGACGTCGAGGTGGTGATGGCCCTCGGGGACCATCCACTGCCGGTGGGCGATGTCGGTGCGGGGGAAGGTGTCGGCGACGGCGGTGACCGCGACGACATCCCAGGCGTCGGCGCCGAAGTCGATGCGGGTGTAGTCGCACAGTTGTTGCCAGTCGCGCAGCGTCGCGCCGGTCGCGGTGAGGATCACCGTGTAGTGGCCGGTGGCGTGGGCGCGGATCAGACCGTAGTCGTGGCCGCCGGCCGAGCGGTGCTCGGTGATCGACAGGACGGTGTTGATCTGGGGCAGGGATGCCGCAGAGGAGGACAGGCGGGCGCGCGAGCGCTGAAGCAGCGAGGTCAGGGCGGGAAGCGTCGGCATCGCAGGGTGGTCCTTTCTGGCCCGGGTTTAGGCGGCGAGCTTGTCGGAGACGGTGCTCTCTTCGGAGAGCACGACACCGAAACCCAGTCCGGCGCAGAAGGTGACGAGTTGTTCGTCGCGGGTCGGTTCGAGTGGGGTGGCCGCCGAGAGGCCCAGATCGGTGACGAGGGTTTCGATCTTCTGGGTGTCGGCACCGATGGGGCAGGTGGCGGTCACGATCATCGACACCCGGGTCACGCCGGCGCCGCGGGCCTGTTCCTGTCGGGCACCTTCGGCGCTGTCGAGGCGCACGAATGCGCGTTCGGGCAGTTTGCCGACGTTGGTGCGCACGGCCTGGCGGGCATCGTTGTGGTCCTTGTTGACGATGGTGGTGGCTTGGGCCGGGGTGTAGGGCTGGTAGACGAAGGTGACGCGTTTGCGCGGTACGTCGCTGTTCGGGGACAGCAGATCGGCGAGCACGTTGGAGTCGAATGGCGCCTCGGGTTCGTTGCGCATCGTCCACGACATCGACTGCGCGGCATCGTGAAGCAGGCGGCCGTGTTGGTCAGACGCTGAGGTCGGTCCGCAGTCTTCCCACCGCAGGCGCATCGGTTCACCGCTCATCAGACCGATTTCGAGGTCGAGCTCGTCGGCAGGGGAGAAACTGCGGCGGGCGATGGCGCAGATTTCGCGTTCGAGCATCGGCCGTACTCGCAGACCGGCGGCGTGGCAGTAGTCCCGAATCCGGCCGAGTCGTCGCGCGAGCTCGTTGCCCATGTCGGTGGCGTCGCGTTTGCGGTGCATGGTGTCCGCGCGCCAGGTCAATCCGATCCGCGCTTCCAGGCGTACTTCGGCGGTCGGTACCGCTTCGGTGGCTTCGATGATGATCTTGCGGGCCAGCGCTGGCGCGGTGTCTTTGAGTCGCGACCGCACGATGCTGGAGGCCCGCATCCCTGATTCGGGCAGGGTTTCCATGGTGACCGTGGCGGCCACGAAGTCTGGTGATTGTCCGAGGAAGGTGAGCATGTCGCCGAGGCGGGCGACCCAGCGGTCTCGCACGGGCTGGTCATTCCACTCCCCGCCCTGGGGCCAGGTCCGCAGGACCAGGGTGTAGAAGTTCTTCGACGACAACTTGATCAGGCTGAACGGTGCTGATCCGTCGCCGGGTGAGAAATTGAATGTCTCGGCGGTGGCCAGCGGTCCCGGTGGTGGGGTGCCGTCGGGGATCATCGTGAACGGCCCGGACCGCACCAGGGTCTCACCGGCACGGCGCGACTTCGACACCGACCGTGCACCCATGCCCAGCTCCCACGCTGAGCGGCCGCGCAGCGACACGACCAGCGGCACGAACAGCACAGCCAGGGTGAACGGCAGCCCGAAGAACTTGATCACCCCGGGTAGCGGCAGCATCAGGCCGACGACGGCGATGAACAGGAATCCGAGCAGCACCATCGTCGAGAACATGGTGAACCCGAATGCGCCGGAGGACCGGAACGCCGCCGCGGGGCGGTACAGCAGTCGGCGGGTGCCGGCTTTGTCGGTCATGACAACCTCTTTCGACAGTCAGACAGAGATGGGTCGGTGGTGGCTAGTGCGCCATGGCGTGTTCGTTCCAGCCCGAACGCATCGGCGGTGGGCTGCTCAGGGACGGGTCGGCGCTGGTGGTGGCTTCGACCTCGGATTCGACGCTGTCGCTGACGGTTTGCATTGCTGCCCCGGCGAGTCCGCCGGCCGATCCCATCGCGTCGCCCAGGCCGGAGGTGGGACCGCCGCCTCCTCCCCCGCCGCCGGAGCTGGCCTGGCCGCCCTGGCCACCGGAGAGTGCGGGTTGGGCGCCGGGCCCGCCGCCACCGGATGGCGGTGGTGGTGAGGGTGCCGATGCCGTGGAGATACCGCCCGAGGGTCCGCCGCCGCCGCGACCGGCGATCGAGGACATCCCGCCCGCGCTCGCGCCGCCGCTGGCCCCGGCGGTCGCCCCGCCCGAGGCGGCCGCGGCCGCGACCTTGCCTGCCGCGACGCCGGCACCGATGGCCGCACCCGCTGCTGCGGCACCCGATCCGCCGCCGCCCATGCTTGCCACGGCGGGGGCGATCAGGCGCATGAGCGCGGGTAACACGAACGCGCACAGCATCATCAGCACCATGCCCAGGACCACCTGTTGGGCGTTGTCTTTGGAGGCTCCGGCGCGAAACGCCACGAAGTAGGTCAGCGCGCCGACGGGTTTGAACAGCAGGAATGCCACCGACCACGCGACGAGCCGCTGGTAGCTCTGCGAGCCGGGTCCGGTGCCGGAGAATGCGGCCGCCACCGGTAGCGCGGCGACGACCAGCAGCAGCATCGCCTCGCGCACCACCAGCAACGCCAACTGCAAGAAGGCTCCGAGGAATCCGACGAGGGCGAAGATGCCGATGGCGGTGGTGCCCAGCGCGGAGTTGGTCAGCAGGTTGAGTTTGAGGAAGTTCTTGATGACGTCGCCGTTGCCGCCGCCGGCGGTCACCGATTCGCTGACCAGCCAGTTGGAGATGCCGTCGGCGATGCGGCCGCCCACGGTCAGTGCCAGCGGGATCGCGGCGGTGGCCATCGCTGAGCGGAAGATCAGTTTGAAGCCCTCTTCGGCGTCATCGGCCAGGGAGCGTTTGCGGTCGATCATCATCCGCAGGCCGAAGAACATCAGCGAGAACGTCAGCCCCACGATCTGGATTTGCAGGGTGTGGTCGTGGACTTCCTGCATGAGGGAGGACTTGTTGTCCAACTGGGGGTTCGGCAGTTTGATCCACCACGCCATCGCCCACGTCAGAACGGTCTGGTAGCCCTCGAGTAGCGAGTTGACGATCTTCTCGAATGTTCCGCCGACCACGCTGCCGGCCACATTGCTCGCGGCGTTGCCCGCGGCGCCGCAGACGGTCCGCGTCAACGGTCCCAGGGCGTCGCACAGTGGGTTCGCTGCGGCCGTGCCCGCACCGGCCCACGAGGACACCGTCGCGGCGATCAGCGCCACCACGACCGCGGCGTGGGTGCGTCGGCCGGTCAGGGCAGCGCGCACACGCCCCAGTCGGCCGGAACGCGCTTCCCGGAGGTGAGAGTCGTTGCGGTGGTTCACCATGGGGTCCACCCATCGCCGGTGGTCGAGATGAGCAGCCGGCTCGGTTCGTTGCCGGGTTCGGGGACCACCCACTTCCACTGACCGTCGCGCCAGACCATGTCGACGCCGACCGAGATGGCGGTGAAGCCGTCGTCGCGGGTGAGAGGTTGGGCGAACTCGACGTGGGCGAAGTCGGTGGAGTAGGTGGTGACGCGGACCGCGACCGGCACATCCCGGATCTGCGCGGGCAACTCAGTATTTCCGGCATAGACCTGCGCGCCGTTGGTGCGCAGGTTGTCGGCCTCGGGACGGGCGGCCTCGGAGACCACGGCCGCGCGATCGAGTAGGGCGACGTTCTGGTCATCGGGTGCCCAGGTAGCGCGCTGGCCGATCTGCCAGGCCGCCAGCGCCGCGCCCTGCGGGGTGTGGGCAAATCCGGTGGGTACACCGTCGGTGCTGATCGCGGTCGGACCATCCGAGGTGGAGAATGGGATGGTCGCGCCATATACGCGCTGCCACATCAACCCCCGCGGCGGCGGGAGCACGGCCTCAGGATCATCGGTGTCGGAGGGATCGGTGGTCTGCGGGAGAACCTGGCCGAGCGGGTTGGTCGGGGTTTCCACCCGGCGGCCGCGGGTGTCGGTGGTGGGCACCCCGAACGCGTCGTCGGGCAGCCGGGTCACCGGGGTTTGCGGCGGCAGCGACGTCGGTGTGTCCGTGGCAGTGACCTGTGGCGGCGGCGCTGACGAATCGCCATCATCGCCGCGGATGGCGACCAGCACGGCCGCGCCGATGACCATGGTCAACACCAGCAGCGACAGCACCAGCGTGGTGCCCTTGTAGCCACCGGACTGGCGCAGTGAGTGCACCGCTGCCAGTCGGCCGAGGTCGTCGTCGCGAGGATCGGGGGTGCTCATGGGGTTACGCTCCTGTCAGTGCGACCATGTCGGTCGGCGTGGCCGAGATCGCATCCACCGGTGAGGCACCCGCCGCGGCGTCGGGCAGCAGCAGCCGCCAGTCACCGAACGCCGGTGCCCACACGACCGTGGTGTGATTGACCGTCATCGAGCCGTCCGGCAGCCGGGTGTAAATGTCGACCGATGCCTTGTCGGGGGTGAACGCGGTCAGTTTCCAGCCCTGCACCTGCGGCGCCTGACCGGCTGGCACGCCAGACGTGGTCGACAGCTGAATGCGGTTGGTGATGAAGTCATCTCGCGCTTGTCCCGGTGCGATGAGTTCACGCACAACCTGGGGCCACTGGTCATCGAGCGCGACCGAGAGACGCACGATGGCATTGACCGCGGCCAGCCCCGCGCCCGGAGGGGTGCGGTCGAACCCTCCCGGGGCGATGACATCGGACATCTCGTGGGGGCCTTCGGCGGCTTGGGGAAGGCGCATCCCGTTGAACTGCACCCATCGCAGATCGGTGGGCGGCGCGGTCAGCGGAATCTGTTGCGGCGTCGACGGTGTGGCCGTGTCGGGCTCTGATCCGCACCCGGCTAGCAGGCCGATCACCGTGCACACGATGCTCACGAGGGTGACCAGTTCGGCGATCAGCCGAAAACCAGCACCGCCGCCGCGATGTTGCCGGCGATCGCGACCACCCACACCCCGAAGATGATCTTGGTGAACCACTCCCCCGCGGGGATCTGGGAGAACGGATGCTCGCGCACCTTGTCGAAGGCGATCGAGGCACCCAGAAAGACCAGGTGCAGAAGTGCGAGCATGTTGGCTACGAACACGAACCAACCGCCGATCAGGGTGATGTTGCTCATCACCTCGGGGGGCAGTTTCGCGTAGGCCACTGTCACGGTGGTGTTCATCGCTGTAGCTTTCGGTCCGCACGGCTCACTGCCCGCCCGCGGCCTGCAGGATCGTGGCGCCCGTCGCGATCACCATCGTCCCGACGATCGCGCCAATCGCGATCTTCACCCCCTTGCTGTCACCGCGATCGGTGATCTTGTCCCATGCGATGAAGCCGCCGCCGACGACGATCGCCACCGCGCAGGCGAAGTAGGCCAGGAAGGTGGCCCACCCGCCGAACGTGTTGAGCCGATCCGACAGACCGGGAATCGGGATGGGGTTGAACGCCACGTAGGTGGTGGTGGCTGTGGCCGAGGCCAGGGTGGACTGGAGCATGATCTCTTCCTTCTCGTGAGGTGTGCAGGGTTGTGGAGTTGTGCCGCTATGGGGTTGTGCCTGAGTCGCCCGACATCACCGCCACCGCGGCGTCGCGCAAGCCCTGGCCGACGGCGGCGATGTCTTGGGCGACGACGGTGCGCGGATCGGCCCGCCGCGCCGCCGGCGCCGGGTCCGGGCCGGTCGAGGGCAGCTCGTTGAGCGGGGTGTCGACGAGGAAGTCGTGCCAGGAGATGTGCCACACATTCGCGAAAAGCCCCGACCCGACCAGCAATTCACGGTCGCGCCGGAGCCGGGCGGTCGGCTTTCCCTTCCGCCCGGCTACCAGCACCAAACCCAGCAACTGCACATGGGCTGGCGCATTGTTCGTCGCGTATTGGCGGGCGGCCAGCGACGCCGCGGCCAGGCCGCGCGCCGATTCGCGCGCAACGAGTACCGCGAACGGTGGCTCGTCGGCCCGCCCGGGCCACAACTGGCCGGAATCGCCGACATGCTCGAGCTGGGCCGCGAGCGTGGATACACCAGCACCGCCGTGGCAGCCCACGGCCGCCACCAGATGCGCCGGTAACCGGGTCGTGCGCCGCCCCAACATCTCCGATGCGCTCGGCGGCAAAATCGACGCACCCCGAATCGCTCCGGCGTTCTGCGCCGCCGACACCGTCTCCACACTCGCGGCCATCGTTGTTATGCCCCCTTCGGCGTGAGCTGCGGGAAGGTGACCGTGAGACCCGGGACGGCCTTCTCGGCGTGCCGGGAGAGGTCAACAGCTGCGTCGGTGACGGTCTTGCGCACCTGATCGGCGGCACCGCCCAGTGCCTTGTAGGGGGCTTCGGCCTGCTCAGCGGTCCAGTTCGCGGTGTAGGTCTGTCCGCCGATGGTGGTCTCGGCGTTGACATCTCCACCGACGTTGACCTGGTAGTGCACCGCCGGTAGACCCGCCTTAGCGGCCTGGTCGGCAGGCAGGTGGACTTCGAACTGGTTGGCGCCGGGGTTGGGCAGCGGAGCGGGCTCCGGGCGGTGCGGTTGCGGGGCGCGACGGTTCGGGTCGGGCTGACCGGGCAGCCCGGGCTGACGCGGGTTCGCACCCGGATCTCCGGCACCGAGTGCGTGCGCGAGGAGTCCGCCGGCCGTTCCGCCGGCCACACCGCCGACGATCGCCGCGGGGATGCCCAGGGCCGCGGCGCCGATCGCGGCACCTGCGGCTGCGCCGATGAGTGCGCCCGGGCCGGTGTTCGCACCGGGGAAAGGCACCACCATCGCCGAGCCGATGGCCGCTCCTACGCCGGTGCCGATGATCGCACCACCGGCACCGCCGATCACCGCGGCGGGCACGCCGAGGGCGACCGCACCTGCGGTGCCGCCGAGCGCCACGCCGATGATGGTGGCCGCGGCCTGACGAGAGGCTTCGTCCTCGGGCACGCCCACACTGATCAGGCCCTGGGCGATCTTGGCTTCACCGAACGCCGCCCACTCATTGATGGAGACCCGCTGACGGTCGGTCAGCCAGGGAGCATCACGTTTGAGCTGGTCTTCCTCGACGAGGAAGTTGCCCACGCGCAACGTCTTCGGGGGTGGGGCAATCGGGCGGACCGGCGCGACCGGACGCGGCAGGGTGTAGGCCCGCGGCGGTGCCGGGTTGTAGACGGTGTCGTAGTTGGGCTGGTTGTACGCCTGAGGGTCGGCGTAGGGCCGATACGGCGCTTCCCTGGGCGGTGCCGGAATTGCGCCCGGACCGGGGTTGTAGTTGTAGCTCGGCGCAGTCTGCTGCGGAGGTGCGACCGGTGGGGTTGCGTCGTCGCCACCACCGCCGACACCACCTTGCTCGAATCCATCGTCGGTCTCGCCCTGGTCGACACCACCCTGTTCGTAGGCTGCGGCCGGGCTGTCGACCAGGAGTGTGGCGCCGAAGGAACCGGAAACCATCAACGCGGCAAGCACTGTCCCGACGAACGGGGTGGCTGGTGTGGCGTTGCGGTGCCGGCGTTGTGCCCGCGACCGCCGGGGCGGGGTGTCGAACCGCGGAGACGTGACCGCTGGTGAGGTGAGGTACATGGGAGGGGTGACCTTTCTATTTCTTATTCCGTGTGACAGACGCGATGTAGGTGCGTTCGCCGATCTGGGTGGTGGTGATGTTCTGGACATCGGGGTCGGGGTCGCGGGTGCCGTCGGGCAGGATCAACGTGACCTCTGTGCGGTAGGTGTTGGCGTCGGTCTCGGTGATCGACAGGCAATACCGCGCTTGGGGATTGAGCGTGTCGATGCTCGACTGCAAATCGACAGCGCTGCCGATGCCCTCAACGGTGGATGAGGCCAGTGCCCGCGCGGCCGGCCCGGAACGCCAGTGAAAGTAGGCGTAGTTGAACGCTTTGATCACGTTCGGCCCGGACGTCAGGTCACCCGGGTCGCGGCCGGTGGTGGTGGACCCTTCGGTGGTCGAGGGGCATTCCACCGCATCGGAGAACGGGTCCGGGGTGTCCAT
>NZ_LNQO01000038.1:0-14661 GCF_001456905.1 Gordonia sp. SGD-V-85 | reverse complement strand
GCCGCGGTCCGCCACGGCGCCATCGCCGCGGTCAGCTCGGCTCCCAGGCCCGAGACCTGCACGGTTTTCGTCAGTAACACCCCGCCCGAGGTTGTCAGCACCGACTCAGTGCGCGTGGGGTCCACCGTCAACTCGGGATACACGTTATTCTTCACCTGCGAGGTGCCTTTCTTCTTGTGACTATTTGTTTGTGGTGAATCAATAATCACAAGGCAGACAGGCACTTTCGCGTATCACACGCCGAACACCAGCAACATCAGTGAAATATCCAGGCTGAGGAGCGCCCGGAGCTTGCGGAGGGCGCGTCACGAAGGGTCTTCGCAACCCGACTGACCAGGACCCTTCGTGACGGCCTCCGCAAGCTCCGGCCTCCTCAGGGAGCAGAGGTAAGGCTCGCCCCGAGCACAACGAATTCTTACGAAGGCCACGACGGCCGCCAGGCCGCAGACACTGAGGTGTGGGCCCGTAGACGACGGTTGACGACCCAGCGTGCCGGCCTGCGGAGGCGACTCTGAAAGTTCGTCCCCCTCAGCATGATCGAAGGGCACATCGCCCTTCGAACGCACTCAGGTGGACGAGTTTTCGGCTACACTCTCGCGCGCGCCCGAAGTCGACTGTCAAGCGCGAGATTTTGTGATCGGCGGCCCCTGCTCAACGGGAACCAGCTCAAACACCTCAGACTCAGTCGGTCGAAGGCGCGCCAGAACTAGAGAGCTGTCTGACTGAAGTACACCACTGTTGACGATCTGCGCATCGTCAACGCGAATAGGCGCTCATTCGACGACAATTGCTGCACAGTAGATGAATTCGAGCTTCTGGCCTGTGGAGAAACCTCGAAATCGAACGCATGTTCCGGTACCTTGGAGTCATGCCAGAGCTCACCACGCTCCTCGATCAACTCATCGACACCAGCCCGCCCGCCGACGACCCAACAGGCAGAGAAACACTCGACGCCCTCGACACGTGGCGCCTGATCCGCAACCTTGCCGATCATCAGATCGTCACGCACGCAGCGCAACTCGACGGCATCGGCGTCGCACAGAAAGCCGGCAGCACCACCAAGAAGCTGCTGATCGAGTCAGGCCACGCCCCGGCGGCCGCTCTTCGCACCATGCGCAGTGTCGACGCCCTGCCCACTCTGCCGGCCACAGCGCGGCATGCCGCCGACGGGCGGCTGTCCAGCGAGATCGTCGACGCCATCGTCCGAGGCATGCACCAGATCGACAAGCGTTGTGGTGAGGCGCTTTCCGACGGTGACCGATCCCAATACGAAAGCGACCTCATCGCACAAGCGTTGTCCGGCGCGACCCCGACACAGGTCCTAGAACACGCCCGCGCGATCGCCAACGACCTCGCCGACGACTCCGACACCGGCCTTCCCGCGGCCGACGACCCATCGCTGAACGCGGTCACCGCCCACACCACCGACGACGGCCGCGTCGAAGTACATGCCGACCTCACCCAGATCGTGGGAGAGAAGTTCCTGACGATGATCGACGAACGGTCCTGCCCACGGCCCGAACCCGACGGCACCGAAGATCGTCGCACCGCCGAGCAACGCCGTGCCGACGCTTTCGAGTTGATCCTCGACCAAGCAGCGATCGGCGCGACCATCGACACCGCCGGAAGCCCACGCACGCAACTGATGCTGACCATCCCCGCGACCGGAGACCTCGCAACACTGCCGTGGACCGGGACGGTCAGCCACGCCACCGCGAAACAGGTGTCGTGCGACGGCTCCTTGACGGAGATCATCCTCGATAGTGAGGGCGTACCACTACAGATGGGTCACACCCGCCGGTTGTATCCGTCACACTTACGCAAAGCGATCATCGTCCGCGACGCCTGCTGCATCAAATGCGGTGCACCACCGTCACATACCCAGGTCCACCACATCAAGTCGTGGGCCGACGGCGGACCCACCGACCTCGACAACGGCTGCCTGCTCTGCCAACGCTGCCACACCCAGGTCCACCACCACGGCTGGGACATCGTCATCGGTTTCGACCGACACCCCTGGCTCGTCCCACCCGCGACCATCGACCCGCACCGCCGACCACTACCCGCCTACAACCGACGCACCATGCGACTCGACGACGCCGCCTGACCTGACGCCCGACACACACTTTCGCGAAGCACCTTCCGCACCCGGGCCACACCCGGGACCGCATCCGTCCCTTGACAACTCCACAGTGAACACCCCAGTCGGCTCCGTACCCGGTCAAATATCGTGGGCCAGGCACGGCCCGCAGGGGGCCGCGAAACCTGGAAGCGAGCTTGCGGGCCGCCCCGCCCCGCTCCCTGGGTCGCGAGCCGCGAGCGTCCCTTCTGCTCCCTGATCCGAAAGGACTGCAAAAACCCTGCTCCATGATGTGCGAGGAGTGCCAGCGACGGCGACGCATCTCACCAGGCCCCTTCATGACGGCCTCCGCAAGCTCCGGCCTCCTCGGGGAGCAGTAGTCGGCCGCGCCCTCCGGAGTGTGGAAAGCGACCCGCTGGGTCGAGCAGAGCAACTATGAGCAGACGTCGGGCCGGCGACCGGCAGACCTCAACTTGACCGGCAGACTTCGATCGAGGTCTAGGAGTCGAGTTGAAGTCTGTCGGTCACGAATCGGGGCGGGTACGCGAGACAGTCCCGCCACTTGCGAGCGTCACGAAGGTTCTTGGTGAGTCGGGTTGCGAAGACCCTTCGTGACGCGCCCTCCGCAAGCTCCGGGCGCTCCTCAGGGAGCAGGGGCAGGTCGTTTCTTTGGACTAAGGAGCGGTGGCTCAGCACGCCCATCGGGCTCGGGAGCAGGGGCTGGCGCTTCTTTCTGATCAGGGAGCGGAGGGGCATTTCAGGTTGCGGCGCCTTCCTCGTCGGTCACCAGGTCGAGGCGTACGCCCAAGAGGCGGACCGGGCGGTCGATGTCGAACCTGGTGAGCAGGTCGGCGACCACCGACTCGAGTTCGGTGAAGTCGAGGCTGGGCGCGGGGAGCTTCCTCGACTTGGTGCGGGTGTAGAACGTCGTGGTGCGGACGGTCACCGCGACCCGGAACGGCAGGCGTTCCTCGCCGACCACCTGATCGAGCAACTCGCGCAGGAGGTCCGCGGCGGCGGCGCGCATCTCGGTGGCGTCGCTGAGGTCGGTCGCGAACGTGCGGGACTTGGAATGCGAACGCGCCAGCCAGGGTTCGGCGGTGATCGTCGAATCACCGCCGCCGCGGCAGAGGACGTACAGCCAATTGCCCTGGTGCGGACCGAAGGTGGCGATCAAGTCGTCGCGCGGAGTGGCGATCAGCTCGGTCACCGTATTGATCCCGGTGGCAGCGAGCTTCGCCGACGTCTTCGGCCCGACGCTCCACAGGTCGCGAGTGGGCCGCTCCCCCATCAGCTCCAGCCAGTTGCGGTCGTCGAGCACGAACACGCGCGGCGCGTCGACACCGCTTCGCGCGCCGCCGGGCGGACGCTTGGCGAATCCGGTGGCCATCTTCGCGCGCTGCTTGTTGTCGCTGATCCCGACGCAGCTCGTGAGCCCGCACCGGTCGAGGATCTCCGAACGGATCCGTTCGGCCAGGTCGACGATGGCCGCGTCGTCGAAGGGGTCGACCTCCGCCCCGCGCGCGCTCACCCCCAGGTACGCCTCGTCCCAGCCCCAGACCTCGACCGGGTGACCGGTGGCCCGCAGGACGTCCATGACCTCGGCGGACGCCGCGTCGTAGGCGCCCATGTCGAGCGGCAGATACACCGCGTCGGGCAGCTTGCGGTGCGCCGCCCGCAACGGCATCCCCGCACGGACACCCACGTCGCGCGCCTCATACGACGCGCAGGTGACCACTTTGCGCGCCTCGGTCGGATCGCCGTTGCCGCCGACGATCACCGGCACCCCGACCAGTTCGGGGGCCCGCAGCCGCTCGACCGCGACCTGGAACTGGTCGAGATCGACGTGCAGGAGCCACCGATAGCGCTGCGAAACCGACGTGGTCACGACGCCCAGAGTAATCGCCGCGCGCCCGGTGGCCGATCAGATCAGCCGGCGATACAGATGTCGACCTCGCCCAGACCCATCGACCGGCACGAGGTGCGCAACGAGTACGGGTTGTACCGCAGCACGGAGAGGGAACGGTCGGTCACGCCGCCGGCGTCGGCGAACGCGGCACTCGCAGCGGTGACGTGAGCGGCCAGCTCCGCACGGGTGTCCCGCTCGGACATCGCCACGGCGTGGGTCAGCGCCTTCTCCAGGAGGGCGCGATCCCGATGCAGCGGCGGGGGCATGAGATTGAGTGCGGGCGAAGCGGTCCCACAGTTCGTCGGGTCGGTCAGCGCGTGCGCCGCGGCGAGCAGGTACGCGACGGCGACCAGCGCCGGACGCCGACCATCGGGGTCGGCGTCGCGGTACGACCGCACCACCTTCGACGGCTCGATGTCCGTGGCGATCGGATCACCATCGGGACCACCGAGACCCAGGGCGGCCAGCGCCTCGTCGTGCGGCGACGGGACCTGTTCGGCAGCAACGGCTTCGGTTCGCATCAGCCGAAGCCGCGCGATGATCGCCCGGTGCCGGTGCACGGCCGCGTCGACCTCACGCATCAGGTCCGGCGTCACCCCGAAGTCCGCGGCACTCTCGGCGAGCGCCGCGTACCCGGTCAGGACGATCGACTCCTCGACGTCGATCGCCTCGCCGATCGCCGACGACGTGAGAAACGTGCGCGCACCGCGTCTCGATGCGCTCACAGACACAACGCTGGTCAACGTCAACCCCTCCACTCAGACCACGACCGTCGACGACCTGTCGAACCATGACGATCGTGGACACCGACGAGGAGCGAGATCGGAGCCCCTCGAGTCGACCCCCTACGCCCCGGCACCCCCCACACGATGACGGCCATCGGCGCAGTGCGAGGATACGCCGAGCACGGATCGTTTGTGAGTCGAATGACTGAACACGCCGTTGCTGCGCCCGTTTCGGGACCAAAGGCCCTGTCCCGCCGGGCCACCGGCAACGACCATGTAAGGGGCGACCGGCATCAGGAGGGGGACATGCTGCGATTCCTCGCCCGCGAACTCCACTGCTGGCGCGTGATGCACGCATCGTCGAATGGCCTGGTCCGCCGCGCCGACCGCCTGGAAACCGCGACACTCGTGATGTTGTGGATCGCAGCACTCGCCGGGCTCATGGTCGCCCTGACCGTCGGGGGCAACACCTATGCGGCGCACAAGGCGACGATCGAGCACCAGGAACCCCGACATTCGGTCAGCGCCACCATCATTCGCACGTCCGTCGAGGGCAACGGGGAACCACGCATCGGTGCACCGAGTGCCGGCGTCCCGGGCGTCGGTGTTCCGAGCGCCGACGTGCCGAACGACAGCCAGAACACCACCGTGGCGTGGCAGGACCCGAACGGTCACCGGCTCACTGCGTCCGTCGGCGCCGAGCCGCTCGACGCCGTCGGCCGGGTCCGGACCGTCTGGCTCGACGACACCGGCGCGGTGGTGGGTCCACCCGTGACCACGACGGACGCCGTGATGGAGGGCTTGATCGCCGGCGCCGGGGTGGTGATGCTCGTCGTGCTCGTCTGGTGGGGCTCGACCGTGCTCGTACGCCTCGTCGCCGACCGGCACCGGTCACGAGAGTGGGACGCCGCGTGGCGTCAGTTCGACATCGACAGCCACCCCTGACCGACGACCTGCGCGTCGGCACGCGGGTCAGCCGCTGACGACCGCCCAGATGACGAACGCCACCCAGGCCACGGCGCCCAGGATGTTGATGACGAGCGCCGTCGTGGTGAGGGCATCGCGGCGGCCACCGGCACGCGTGATGCCCACGACCGTGAGTACCAGGCCGACGATCGTGCCCAGGCACAGCGGAAACCCGAGAATTCCCACGATGAGTCCCGCCAGTCCGAACGCATTCACCTTCCCCGGTTCCGGAATCGGTTGCGCCGAACCGGGTTGCGAGATGTGGGCAGGAGGGGCAACAGGCTGGGGCGCGAGGGGCTGCGGGACGACCGGTTGTGTCACGGGCCGCGCCGCTACCACTGATGTGCCGGCGGGCATCCGATGCAGCCTCGGCCACTGGTCCGGCCGCAGGTCCACCGGTCCGACGGCCGCGAACACCGCACCCGGTTGGACGGCGGCGCCCGACCGCAGGTCGAGGCCGTGCACCGTGCCCGCGACCGGTGCGTCGATCGTCACCCGCCCGGCCGGGGAATCGACGGTCGCCAGCGGTTCCCCCGCCCGTACGGGCTGGCCGTTGCGCACCGAGACGGCGGCGATCACCGAACCGCCGGGCAACGCGGGGAACGCGATTCGACGACCCGACGCGTCGACCGCCGGGCCCACGGTCCGCCGCGGATCGGTCTCCCGCCCGGCGTCGAAGCTGTTGGCCTCGGTCCCCGGGACGACGTTGGTCGAGCGGAGGAGCCCACCCTGCGCGACGACGACCTTCGGGTCGCCGATCCGGGCGACCCGGCCGACCGACGACAGCGCGGACTGCAACATCGGGATGCTGCTGGTCCCGCCGGTGACGTAGACGATGACCGGCCCGCCCGGACCGATACCCGCGGCGTCGGCCCGCGCGATCGCGTCCCGGGTCAGCTCGACGGCCCGCTCCACGAACGGTCCGATCATCGCCTCGAACTCGCGTCGCGTCAGCAGCAGCGTGTTCCGGGTGCCGGGGAGTTCGATGACGGCCTGCGCGGTGTCGGACAGCGCTTCCTTCGCCGTCCGCACCCGATCGGCCAAGGCGATCGCGGCGGCCGGGGATCGGAGCCGGCTCGGGAGGTCGGGGTCGAGTTCGGCGGCCTCGTCGTGCACCCAACGGATCATCCGGGCGTCGAGGTCCCGGCCGCCGAGGTGGTTGTCGCCGCCCGACCCGGTGACGGTGAATCCCTCGGCGCCGTCGCGGACGAGGACCGCCACGTCGCACGTGCCGGCGCCGAAGTCGAAGACACACATCCGTTCGCCACCACTGACGTCGTGCCCGCGGTACACGTAGTACCAAGCGGCAGCGAGTGATTCGGAGGCGACACGCAGTGCGTCGGCGGGGATGCCGGCCCGCTGCGCCGCGCGCCGGAGGACGTTCTTGCGTCGCTCGCTCCAGCGGTCCGGATGGGTCAGCACGATCGAGTCGAACATCGGCAGTCCGCTGTGGCGCAACGCGGTCTGGTGCACGTGCCGCAACACGGCGGCGATCAGATCCTCGACCGGCCAGAACCGGTCGCCGAGTTCGATCTCGCCGTCGTCGATCCGCGACTTCGGGGTGTCCTCGAAGGCGTCGGGTGCCTGCAACCTCCGCTGCACCGCGTCGTGACCCACCACGACGGTTGTGTCAGCCGCGAACACCGCCGACGGCATCGCGGGTCCACCCGGGCCGAGCGGCACGATGACCGGCTCGCCGAACCCGACCCGGTACGCGGCCGCGGTGTTGCTGGTGCCGAAGTCGATACACAGTCGCCGCCTGCTCTCCTGCGCCACGTGGCCACCTCCTCAGGTGCAGATCGTTACACATGACAGCGGGTTTCATCCGGCGGGCGCTCGAAGTACCCGGGCGATCGACTTGCGCACGTTGTCGACCGCGATGATCTGGTTGCGGAGATCCTGGGCGATCTTCTCCCGCTCGGCCGCCGACTTCTTGGCATCGGCCGCGGCGTCGTTCAGGATCTTCGTCGACTCCGCGAGGAGCCGCTCGAGCAGTTCGTCGTAGGCGATCTGCAGGTCACCGCTGGCCTGCGCCTTGATCGACTGCAGCTGCGACCGGACGTCGGCCTTCATGTCGGCGACCGCCTTCGTCAACCACTTGCGGTGATTCTCCTTGCCGACCTTCGACGCCCGGAACCCGACGACGACGCCCGCCCACACCGGTACCGCCACCACGTTGACCACCGGGATGATCGCCAGCGGGCCGCCGGCGGCGACGATGGAGAGCAGGATCGGGTCGACCATGTTCTTCCACGGCGAGATCTTCTCCTGCTCACGGAGCTTGAGCTCACCCGCGCTGCCGGCGATCTGCCCGACCAGCTCGTCGGAGATGGCGGCATCGGCGAACAGTGCGTCGGCGATCCGCTCGATCCCGGCCACGAACGAGGCGCTCACCTCGCGCGCGGCGGCCTCGAGGTCGACGGTCATCTGCGCGATCAGCTCCTGGCCCGCCCGGTGCGGTTCGTAGAAGCGCAACTTGTCGATACGCGTGGACCACTGGCCCAGCAGTTTGTCGAAGCGGTCGCGCATGAGGTCGTCGGTCTGCAGCGACGCCGCGGTGATGTCCTGCGTGAGTCGCGCCCGCCATTCCCGACGCCGATCCTTGAGGCGCTGGAGCCGGTCGCGTTCGGCTTCGATGTCGGCTCGGTCGGCGGGAGTCGCGGTGGCGGCCTTCATCTCCAGGACCAGACGCGTGCGGACGTCGTCGAGCCCGGCGAACGTCAGCTGTAGCGCGTTGCGCACCGGCGACGCGGCCCCGTCGCGGACCAGCGGTGTCAGGGCGTCGACGAGTTCGGGAACTCCCGACGCCGCGAGGGCCCGTTCACGACGGTCCGGATCGGGGATCGCCGCGGCCTGGGCGGCGATGCGGTTGGACACACCGATGATCGGGATGTGCGCGAAGCGAGGTGCGTTGGCGCCGATCAGCTTTCGGTTCTCGGCCACGATCGTCCGCCACTGCCGCATCACGAGGTCGGTCTTGGTGACCACCAGCACCACCGAGGCGACCTCCTCGCTGACACTGCGCAGGAAGTCGAGTTCGGGTGCGCTGAGCGGTGCGGTCGCGTCGCACACCATCACCAGTACCGACGCGCCGCGCGCCGCGCTGACCGCGGCCTCGACGTGTTCGGGGACCAGCGACCCGACACCCGGTGTGTCGACGACGGTGACGCCGGGCAGCACCGTGGCGTCGACCCCCACCCGCGCCGAGACCGGGGGCACGAGAACGGAATCGACGGGCGTGCCGGGCGCGAGACGTTCCGCCGGCACCCCGGCCGCGCGGCGCCCGCCGACGGTCACCCAGTCGGACAGTTCGGTCGCCGGGATGCGGTGGGCGGCACCGGGGAACTCGACGAGCGCGGTGCCGGCGGGCAGGTCGTCGGTTGCAGGGGTGAACCGGACGTACACCGAGGTGGTGATCTCGGCGTCGACGGGCGCGAGGTCGCCGACCCCGAGAAGCGTGTTGACCAGTGAGCTCTTGCCCCGGCTGACCTCGCCGATGACGACCACGGTCCCCTGGGGTGCCGGTCGGTCGCGGACGCGGGTCGCGCGGTCGGCGATGGCGTCCTCGCCGTGCTTGCGCAATGCGTCGATCGCCGAGCGCAGGACCGCCTCCGGCGTCGGCGTCGCACTCTTGGCCGGGGCCTTCTCGAGTCCCTTGGCCCCAGCCCCGGACATGGCGGCGGGTTCGCTGGAAGTCACCGTCTGCTCTCCTTCACCGTCACCTCAGTTGACCCACAGTCCGCGCCGGACGAGCTGATAGGTCTGCTCGAGCACCAGCAACGCCTCCCGTTCGGCCGACGTCGCCGCGAAGGCGCGCCGCGACCGGCAGTCGGTGGCCCGCTGCCGCGCGGCGTCCGCGATCGCCGGTGGTGCGGCATTCGGCGGCAACGACAACAGCACGCGCACATCGCGACTCGCGACGACGACGTTGAGCTCGCCGACGAGTTCACTGTCGGGCTGCCACCGGGCGAGGGCCTCGAGCGCGGCGATCTCGCGGAGCCGGTGCAGCGCCGGGGACGTCTCGGCCTCGTCGATCGCCTCCAGGAAGACGTCGCGTCGCGGACTGCGGTAGGCCGACTCGCGCAGCGCGGCCAGCACCGTGCGTGCCTTGAGGATGTCGCCGACGGCCAGGAATCGCCGGCCGATGGCCAGCCGCAACTCGTCGATACCCGAAACCCGGTGCAGCCATTCGCTGTACGCCCGTGCACCCTGCCGCGCGATCTCACCCCCGGCGTCCATCGCATAGGTGCCCACGAGTTGCTCGAGCCGGCCCAGTTCGTCGACGTCGATCCCCGGCGGCGCGGGCATCCCGCCGTCGAGGATGGTCAACAGCTCCCAGGACTCGAGCTGTCCGCGGCGCGAGATCTGGGCGGTCTCACGTTCGGTGACCCCGCAGACGCCCGCCTCGGCCATCAGCCCGGACACCGCGACCACGGCACCCGCGATCGCCGGGAAGCGTCGCCAGACCCGGCGAGCGATCTCCTGCGCCTTGAGCATCGGGTTGTCGGCGGCGATGAGGTCGGCCTGGGAGATCACCAGGATCGTGTTCTGCGCCGACGCACCGGCGTCGGCGAGGAAGGCGACTTCGTCGGCCTTCGGACCCGCGGCGTCGTCGAGCAGGAAGAGGACGACGTCCGGCCGGGCCAGCCTGCTCTGCCCGCCGAACACCCGCCGGGTCGCGATCTCGGCGGTGTCGGTGAAACCCGAGAGGCCGGGGGTGTCGATGACCCGGAAGCGCTCGCGCAACAACCGGGACGGGGTGTGGACGATCGCATGGTCGATCTCCTCCGGTGGCCGGCCGAGGTCGCCGCGCATGGGTCCGGGGAGTTCGGTGACCGTGCCGTCGAGTCCGATGACCTCGACCCGCTGCGGGTTTCCCTCGACGTAGAGCGCGGCGACGCGGGTGCACTCGGCGCGGTCGGTCGGGGCGACACGGTCCCCGACGAGGGCGTTGAGCAGCGTCGACTTGCCGGAGCTGACGCGTCCGACGAGCGCGACGGTCAGCGGTTCGGCGAGCCGGGCCCGCAGGGCGGGAATCGTCGCCGGGTCCGGCGCCAGCAGGCCCACCTCGTCGAGCAACTGCTCCACGCGACCACGCACGGTCATGCGCTGCTCCACGAGATCTGACCTCCCGAGACTTCTTCCGATCCGGCGGGAACATTCCGGGCTCGGCGACACTCCTAGGTACGTGCCGAGAATTGTCCATCACTCCTCGGCGCCCGGCAGTCGACCGGATGACAGAGACACCTGCGGAGGCGAACGACCATGACCGACGACCTTGACGATGACAGCGGCTCCGGGGAGAGCGGCTTCGACGACTGGCTGCGCGACACCGACCCGCCGGGCGAGCTGAGCGTGCCCGAGGGCGCTTGGGAGACCGCCGTCGGAACCGCGTTCGACCCGTCATATGAACTCGACACCGACCTGACCGCCGCACCCGGGCCGGATCCGGCGGACGAGGAGTTCGACGGCGAGGTGTCCGCGGAATCCGACCTCGCGGGTGACGATCCGATCGGTGGCGACTTCGGGGACGACTTCGGAGACAGCTCCGACGACGTCTTCGGCGACGACGAGGATTCCGTCGTCGACCCGGTGGCGGACGGGACGTTCGATGACGACTTCTGAGCTGCGCGGCACCGAAAGTCGCGATGTGCTGCCATGGTCGGGGCACGACCCTACGATGAGCGGGTGCAGTCGTTGATCGACGAATCCTCCTCTGGCGCGGACCTCCTCGAACGCGCCCGCTCCGGCGATCAGGCGGCCTTCACCACGCTCGTCGAACAACATCGAGACCGGCTGTGGGCCATCTGTTTACGCATCACCGGCAATCAGCACGACGCCGAGGACGCCATGCAGGACGCGCTCGTCGCCGCATGGCGGGCCATCGGCAACTTCCGTGGCGACGCGCAACTGTCGACCTGGCTGTACCGCATCGGGTCCAATGCCGCGCTCGCCCGGATCCGCAAACGCACCGACGCCGACGACATCGCCGACCACGACCCGATGAGCCATCTGGACGTCGCGGCGCAGGTCGTCGTGTCCGACCGGATCGCCGAAGCGTTGGAGCAGGTTCCCGACGCCTATCGGGCGACCTTCGTGCTGCGCGTCTACGGCGAGCTCAGCTACTCCGAGATCGCCGAGGCCCAGGGCATCGGCCTGCAGACCGTGCGCAGTCGCATCTCCCGCGCGCGGTCCCTCCTGTCGGAGTTGCTGGCCGATCTGCGCTGACGGGGGGTACTCCCCGCGAATGATCCCGACGCGACTTCGAGGCCGTGGGGAACAAACCGGGGCAGACTCACCTCCAAGTAACCAGAAGCACTTCACAACTCCCCGGCACCACCGCGCCGAACCCCGGAAGGACCCACCATGAGCACCGAGATCCCCGCCGACGCCGTTCTCGTCGACACCGACGGCGACGGAGCCGTCGACGCCGCACTCACCGACGTCGACGGTGACGGCACCACCGACGCCATCCTCGACACCGACGGCGACGGCCAGGCCGACTCCATCGCCTACGACACCAACGCCGACGGCGAGATCGACATCATCGAAGCCGACACCGACGCCGACGGCCTCACCGACATCGCCGTCGCCGACACCGACGGCGACGGCACCTTCGACACCGCCGTCGACGACGAAGGCAACGTCGAGGTCGGCGACTTCGGCAGCATCGACGGCGGCGACGCCGTCTGAGTTCGACGTTTCCGTAGCCCGGAGCCGCGCTGAGCGAGGCTCCGGGCTATAAAGCTGTGTGGGAACGATCGGCGGAATCGAGTTCGCGGTACCGGTCTGGGCGACGGCGACCGCGCTGGTACTGGTGCTGGTGGTCGCGTGGGTGTTCGGCGTCGTCGCCAGGTGGTTGCTGCGCCGACGCGCCCGCCTCGACGCGACGACGGCGATGGTGCTGTCGATCCTCGGCACCGCGCTCGGCCTCTACATCGCCGGCCTCGTCGACAAGCACCTCCGGGTGTGGAGCGTGACGACGGTCGTGCTGGGACTCATCAGTTCGGTCATCGCGGTCGGCGCCTACGGCCTGCTCGCGGCGCGACTGCAACGTCAAGCCAATGCCCCTGTCGCGCAATTGCTCTCCGACGGCGAATCGGACCGGCTCGAGTTCAAGTCGACCGCCCGGGTCAACCTGCGCAGCGGCGAGAAAGACCCGCGCATGGAACAGGTGATCGTCAAGACGGTGTCGGCGTTCCTCAATTCCGACGGCGGCACCCTGCTCATCGGTGTCGCCGACGACGGCACCCCGCTCGGTCTCGAACCCGACTTCGCCACGCTGAAGGTGCCCGACGCCGACCGTTTCGAACTGTGGCTGCGCGATCTGCTGACCACGACCCTCGGCCAGAACACCGCGGCGGCCGTCGGCATCGCCGTCGAATCGGTCGCGCGGCCCGACGGATCGGGGGACGTCCCGGTCTGCCGGGTGACGTGCTCACCGTCCCCGCGGCCGGTCTACCTGCGGGCCGGGAAGAACTCCCCGCCCGAGTTCTGGGTGCGCGCGGGAAACTCTACCCGCCAACTCTCCGTCGATGCGGCCGCCGACTACGTCATGCACCGGTGGCCGCTCGGCGCCGGGCGCGCGATCGCGGCCCAGGTCCGCGCCGCCGTCCGGTTCTCGGCGGGGTGAGCCAAAAATCCCCCGTCCCCGTGATCGACCTCGGAGGGCACATTGCCCTTCCATGACACTCACGGGGACGACACTTTCCACACCCGGCCCGACGAAGCCTAGGAACCGGCCCGTCGCGCCTGGCCACGCCCAAAGCCGGCACGACTACCGCCTGTGACCACCCCGGAGCCACCCAGATCCGCACCACGGTCCGGTTCTCGGCGGGGTGAGTCAAAGTCTCGTCCCCATGAGCGACCTCGAAGGGCATATTGCCCTCCCACGACTCTCACGGGGACAACACTTTCCACACCCGGCCCGATCTGACGAAACCACCGACCGGTTCCGTGCGTCAAAGCAGGTGTGACTTCGGATTGTGGCGTGTACTCGCTGAGAGAACTGACCGCGATGGGCTGGGCGCCCGATGCCATTGCGCAGGCGCGCAAGGCCGAGACCCTGACGTCGCTCCGATACGGCTGGGTGCGGACGTCCGCGGCGGACCCCCACGTCGTGTCCGCGGTGACGGCCGGAGGTGCGCTGTCCTGCATCAGCGCGCTGCGGTTCCATCAGCGGCGCGGCCTGCCGGATCTTTGGATACCGCCGGGCCACAACGAGACCCACGTTCGTCTCAGCAAACACGCGAAGTCCGCCACGAAGCCCAGCGGCCCGTTCCGGTGGTGCCAGGGCTTCGGCCGCCCGCTCCCCGTGACGACGGCCGTCGACCCGATCGCCGTGGCGGTCGGCTGCGCCGCACGGTGCCTTCCGGCCGAGGAGTGGATAGCGGTGGTCGACTCGGTCCTCAACGCCACCGACTTGACCATCCCGGACCTCCAGGCCGAGATGGGTCGTGTAACCCGTGCGGTCTCGGCGATGTTCGACCGATGTGATGCCCGTTCGCAATCCGGCACCGAGTCGCTCGTCCGGCTCCGGCTCATCGCCGCGGGATTCGACGTGGAGGTGCAACCGTCGATCGGCGACCGCGAACACGCTGATCTCCGCACGGGTTCGTTGCTCATCGAGTGCGACGGCGAGTCGTACCACTCCGACCGAGCCGCATTCCGCAACGACCGTCGGCGGGACCGGATGACCATGCTCGACCGCTGGATGACGATGCGCCTCACCTACGACGACGTGCTGTACGACTGGGAGGAGGTCCTCGAGGAGATCCGCGCGCTGACACGCCCCGACCGGCACCGCATCCGCCGACGGGGCGACCCTTCGTGACGGCCCTCCGCCAGCTCCGGGCGCTCCTCAGCTCAGGGAGAAGGGGCAGGGCGTTCTTTCGGATTAGGAGACTGCTGAAATAGTCGGCGTCGTTTCGGTGTGGGGTGAGCGGGTTTGCCTGGTGGGCTGGGATCCTGGTGAGTATGCA
>NZ_LNQO01000037.1:0-17745 GCF_001456905.1 Gordonia sp. SGD-V-85 | reverse complement strand
CGGTCGATCTCCGCCGCAAAGAAAGCCGAAGCCTGCTTCAAGATCGTGTTCGCTCGCCGCAGTTCACGGTTCTCCCGCTCCAACGCCGCGATGCGGTCAGCGTCCTCACTCGTGGTGCCCGGGCGGACCCCGCCGTCGATCTCGGCCTGACGAACCCAATTGCGCAACGCCTCGGGATGGACTCCGAGCTGATCGGCGATCCGCTTGATCGCACCTCTCGACGAATCGGGATCTTGTCGCGCTTCACATGCCATCCGGGTGGCCCGGTCCTTGAGTTCCTCACTGTACTTGCGTGGTGCTGCCATGCTCTCCATCCTTCACAGGTTCGAGAGCCTCCGACAGACCCGGGGCGGTTCAGTGTCTTTCGATACCGACGCACCGTATGTTGACGACGCCTGAAAACTGACCCCCTGACGACGGGTGAATTTTGACCCCCCCCCGTCTTGTTAGGAGGGTGATTTCAGTGGAGCAATGGGCAGAGATCCGCCGTTTGCATCGCAGTGAGGGTGTGCCGATCAGGGAGATCGCGCGCCGGTTGGGGGTGGCCCGCAACACCGTTCGTGCGGCGTTGGCTTCGGATACCGCGCCGAAGTACTCGCGGCCGGCGACGGGCTCGGCGGTCGACGCGTTCGAACCGCAGATCCGGGCGTTGCTGCGGGAGTATCCGACGATGCCGGCGACGGTGATCGCCGAGCGGGTTGGGTGGACGAGGTCGTTGACGGTCCTCAAAGACCGGGTCCGGGCTATTCGTCCAGAGTTTCGTGGGGTAGATCCAGCCGATCGGGTGATCTATCAGCCCGGCGGCTGTTCACAGTGGGATTTGTGGTTTCCGGACTACCGAATCCCTCTGAGCCACAATCAGTTCGCCATGCTACCGGTGTTGGTGATGACGTTGGCGTTCTCCCGGTACCGGTCGGCGGTGATGATCCCGTCTCGCCAGGGCGGAGACATCCTGACGGGAATGTGGCTGCTGCTGTCGCAACTGGGCGGGGTGACCCGCAAACTGGTGTGGGACCGCGAAGCCGCGATCGGCCCCAAGGGCACACCCACCGCGTTGGCGGCCGGCTTCGTGGGCACGTTGGGTACGCGGCTGGAGCTGGCGCCACCGCGAGACCCCGAGTACAAGGGCATGGTCGAACGCAACAACCGGTTCTTCGAGAGCTCGTTCCTGCCGGGCCGCCAGTTCAGCTCACCGGCCGATTTCACCGCCCAGTTCGATCGGTGGCTGGCCGATCATGCCAACACCCGAGTGGTGCGCGCGATCGGTGATCGACGCCCGTGTGACGTGTTCGCCGAGGACCTCGAGCAGATGACCGGCCTACCTCCGACCGCACCGCATATCGGCTTGAGTAGCCGGGTGCGACTCGGTCGCGACTACTACGTACGTGTAGCCGGCAATGACTATTCGGTGCACCCGTCGGTGATCGGTCGGTTCGTCGACATCACTGCCGACCTGCAGCAGGTGCGCATCCTCTGCGGCGAGGTCACCGTCGCCGACCACGCGCGCAGCTGGGCCAACCACGTCACCATCGCCGACCCTCAGCACGTGCGAGCAGCCAAAGAACTGCGCCGCGATTACCGCCGCCAAGACCTCGCCAACCGGGCCCGAAACGCCGCCCGCATCCGCGCCCACCCTGATGGCCACGAGGTGCCGATCCGGGCGTTACCGGACTACGACGAGCTGTTCGGGGTGAACTTTGCCACCCCGCCCCAAGCTCACCCGCCCACCACATCCACCAGCATTGAAAGGTGAAAGACTGTGTCCGACAATCAAACAGGTAAACAGATCGAGTTCGCGGCGCGGGCGTTGAAGATGCCAGCGATCCGCCGATGCTGGGCGGAATTGGCCGAGCGGGCCCGCACCGACAACTGGACCCACGAGCAGTACCTCGCAGCGATTCTTGACCGCCAGGTCAGCGAACGCGAAGCCAACGGCACCATGCTGCGGATCAGCGGCGCGCGCTTCCCTGCGGTCAAAACACTCGAGGACTTCAACTTCGACCACCTTCCAGGACTGCGTCGTGATGTGATCGCCCACCTGGCCACCAGCACCTGGATCGCCAAGAGCGACAACGTGATCCTTCTCGGACCACCCGGGGTGGGAAAAACCCACCTCGCGATCGCGCTCGGGATCAAAGCCGCACACAACGCCTACCCCGTGCTCTTCGACACCGCCACCGGATGGGCCACCCGCCTGACCGAGGCACACACCACCGGCCGCCTGGCCGCCGAACTCAAACGGCTCCGCCGCTACCGACTGATCATCATCGACGAGATCGGCTACCTCCCATTCGACTCCGACACCGCCAACCTGTTCTTCCAACTCATTGCCAGTCGCTACGAACAAGGCTCGATTCTGATCACCTCGAACATGCCATTCGGCCGTTGGGGCGAAGTCTTCGCCGACGACGTCGTCGCCGCCGCACTCATCGACCGCCTCGTCCATCACGCCGAGGTCATCGCTATCGACGGCGACTCCTACCGCACCAAAGCCCGACGAGAACTCGTCAACACCGACCAGTAACCACACCAAAGGGGGTCAAAATTCAACCGTCGATAAGGGGTCAGTTTTCAGCCGCCGTTGACACCGTAGACATCGGCGAAATGCGCTGAGATCTCGCCGGTTGTGAGGCCTTTGGCATACAGCGACAGCACTACCCGATCCACATCGGTGACGCGACGTTTGCTCTTACCGACAATTACCGGGTCGAAGGTGGCGTTGCGGTCGCGGGGCACCTCGATGGGCACCTGCCCGCACGCGTCGGTCAGGACCCGTTTCGTGCGCGTGCCGTTGCGTGAATTGCCGGTGTTGCGGCCGGCCACGTCATGTTTGTCATAGCCAAGATGTTCGGTCATCTCTTCATCGAGCGCGGCTTCGAGCACGCTCTTGGTCAGCGCTTTGAGCAGCCCGTCAGGACCGGTCAGAGCCACTCCCTGAGCGCGTGAGCTACGTACCAGATCGCTCACCAAAGCCTGCTCGGCCTTCGAGAGCTCACGCACCGCATCCGCGGTGGTGACATCGTGTTCCTGACCGGTCTGAACCGGCCCTGCCACCGGGGCATCCACGCCCCCGATTGTGTCGGTCATCGTCGTGATTCCTCCTGCCCCACGCCGGGGGCGATCAAAACCACTTACACCGAATCAGCGACAGTCCCCAACGCCGCGACGGGCCCTCCTGCGAGTTCTACCAGCGTCAACGACGCGAGGGGCGCTCGCACGTGGGTCGGGTGTGGTGCCGCGGCCGACCGTCGAGCGGGTGTCAGTCGATGAGGTGGGCGCGATGGCTGGATGACTGGCGGGGCCGGTCAGATCTCGGCACGTGCGTGCGTACTAGCGGGACGCTGGATGCGTGTCGGTTCGGGTACTCGGCCACCAGCTTGCTCTGCCGACAAGTGTGGCGATGGTCGGCACGACGATGGTGCGGACGATGAAGGTGTCGAGCAGCAGGCCGATGCCGATGATGAGTCCGACCTGGGTCATGATCGAGATGGATCCGGCCATGAGTCCGAACATGCTGGCAGCGAAGATGAGGCCGGCCGAGGTGATGACTGATCCGGTGTTGGTGACGGTTCTCAGGACGCCGATGCGGATGTTGTTTTGGGATTCTTCGCGTAGGCGAGAGATGAGAAGCATGTTGTAGTCGGCGCCGACCGCGACGAGGACTATGAAGGCCAGTAGTGGTACGGGCCAGGCGATGTCGGTTTTGAGGATGTGTTGAAAGATCAGGACGCCGATACCCAGTGCCGCGGTGTAGTTGAGTATGACGGTGCCCAGAAGGTATAGCGGCGCGATGAGTGCTCGGAGTAGGAGTATCAGGATCAGGCCGACGATGGTGAGGGTGGCCAACGCTAGGAGTCGGAAGTCTTCGGTGAGTAGACGTTGCAGATCGGCGTTGATGGCGGGGAACCCGGCTGTCGCGATGTTGGAGTCCTGCAGGGTTGTGTTCGGTCTGGCGGCGAGTGCGACATCGGTGATTGTGTCGGCCAGTTGCATGGCCTCGGTGCTGTAGGGGTCGAAGCTGGTTTGTATTGCGTAGCGCACGGTATGGCCGTCGGGCGAGACGAACTGGCGAGCGACGTCGACGAAACGGCGGTCTGCGTTGGCCTGAGGTGGGAGGTAGAAGCCGGTTGCTGAGTTTGTTCCGGCGGTCTCGCGGGCGGAGGTTTGTAGTTGTGTGGCTAGCGCGGCCATCCCGGCGAGTTGTTGAAGGTTGCTGTCGATCAGCGCGGATACACCGGCGGCGAGTTGGCGTGATCCCGCCGCGAGTTGACTGATACCTGTTTGCAGTTGGGTGAGCTTGCCGGGAAGGTCTTGGCTGCTGATGCTTCCCAGCGTGGAGCCCAGTGAGTTGACGGTGGAAGTGAGTTGGTCGGTGACTGTTGAGATCGGTGTATCCAGCTGCGCGAGTTGTGTTGACAGCGTGGCGATCTGGTCGAGGGTCCCGTTGCTCAGTAGGGCGTCGAGATTGCGGGTCTGCGCGCGCAGAGCTGCGCACTGCGGGACTTGGGTGCACCAGGGCGCATTATCGAGGATGGGCAGGATCGAGGTCACTGTTGCCAGGGCTGCAGATGTTTGGCGGGTGAGCGCGGCCAGCTGTGGGGCATTCTGAGAAGCGCGATCGAGCGCTGGTGCAGATGCGGCGAGTTGGCGTAGTAGTGGCTGGTACTGCTGAATTTGCTGCCCGGCTGTGCTTGCCTGATCGAGGATGCCGGCCAGGGGGGCCAAGTTGGTGCGTACCTGGGTGTCGAGCTGAGTAAGCCCGTCGGCGAGTTGGAATGCGCCTGTACGGAGCTGTTCGAGGTCACCGCGGCGGTTCTGGCCATCGTCGACCGCACCCGCCAGCCGGTTCCCGATCTGGCCGTTCTGCCAGGACAGCTCGGCTTGCTCGAGCTTGTCCCCGGTGGGACGGGTAACGCCGATGACTCGAGTCACTCCGGGGATCTGGGATACACGTGAGGCCATTTGCTCAAGATCGGCCAGCCCGCTGGCAGTACGGAGATCGATCGGTGCATCTACGACGAGGAACTCGGTGATAGTGACGTCTTGAGGGAAATGACGGTCGAGCAACGCGTAGCCTTCGTTGCTGTCGGTTGTCGCGGGTTGCCCCTCACGATCGTCGAAGGTGATCTGGATGCCCGTCGCGAAGACGCTAAGCACGATTAGCCCGACCAGGGTTAGTGCCAGCAGCGGCACAGGACGCCGCACGACGAGCACGGCGACGCGATTCCAGTACTTTCGGGTCAGATCTCGCCTGGGTGCGCCCCAGCCGAATCGTGCCGCCCACAGCAACACCGGTGGTAGCAGGGTGACCGTGGCGAGGAATCCGATGAGGATGGCGATCGCGCATGCCGGACCCAAGGTGGAGAACACGCTCAGCTGACCAAAGACCATCGCCAAAAAGGCCAGCGCCACCGTGGCAGCTGAAGCCAGGATGACCCGTCCGATAGTTGCTGTCGCGTCCACGAGCGCAACCTCGGTGGTGGCGTCCTGGCGTAGCCGTTCGTGATAGCGACTGATGAAGAAGACTGAGTAGTCGACCCCGGCTCCGAGCAGGATGACGGTCATGAACGCGACGGTGAACTGCGATACCGGCATACCGAGTTCGCCGAGTGCGGACAAGATGCCACGGCCCACGCCGAGGCTGACACCGATCACCAACAACGGCACCAGCGCGGTGAACAGCGATCGGTAAACGATCAACAGAATGATCGCGATAAGCGCCACCGTCGCCAGAGTGATCACGACTAAATCGCTTTCAGCACTGACGATCTGGTCACTGAAAGTGGCTGTCGGCCCGGTGACATGGACAGTGGTGCCCGTACCGTCAAACACGCGCTGCGCGGTTTGGCGCACGGTCTCCACAGCATGCGTGGCCGTTGGCCCTCCCAATGTTCCGGTGACCCCGACAGGCAGGTACCAGGCTTGCCCGTCCTCACTCAAGGCTTGGCCGGCCGTCGTCGGATCGGAAAGCAAATCCCGCACTGACTGCACATCGTCGAAATTTTCGCGCAGCTGCAGAACGAGCATGTCGTAGCGTTCCCGCGCCACGTCGGTGAACCCGTTCGGGTTCTCCATGGTCACGAAAACAGTGGTCTTGGCGCCCTTCTCACCGAACGCACCACCCATCTGATCGAGTGCTTGAAACGATGGAACCCCAGCAGGGATCGGATCAACAGACTGCTGCCGCACCACCGTCTCCAGCTGGGGAAACAGAATCGCCAAGACGATACCCACAGCCACCCACGCCCCGATGACGAGGAATCTGTGCGCCAAGGTGAACCGTGCCAACCGCCCCAATGTCGTGCTGTACTCGCTGCGTTCCGCCAACCGGCGCGCCGCCAAGCGCCCACCACTTGGACGTTGGACCACCATATGCAGCACCTCACCCTCGACCCAGCCCGTCTACGAAACCGACGGTATCGTTACGGTACTAGCAGTACCGTAGATGGGGAAGGAGGTCAGGAGGTTTGGTGTCGCCGGTGGGCCATGAGGAAATCGTCGACAAGCTGTTCGAGATCGCCAACGGTCATCGACCGAATGCCCGTGAGCTTGGCAAAGATCAGCGGGCCCGCGAGCTGGGTGACAGCCATGGTCAAATCGAAGTTG
This sequence comes from Gordonia sp. SGD-V-85, assembly GCF_001456905.1. Lineage (NCBI taxonomy): Bacteria > Bacillati > Actinomycetota > Actinomycetes > Mycobacteriales > Gordoniaceae > Gordonia > Gordonia sp. SGD-V-85. The sequence continues at coordinate 11,139 of NZ_LNQO01000037.1, read as the reverse complement.
TCGAGCTCAGCCGTGGCCACGTCACTCGTCAAAACTCGATCGAATGGTTCTCGATACTGCTCGACGACTCGACGACGCAGTGGCGCGAGCGCGTTCTGATCCCCGTCGGATTGCCCGGATTGCCGGGGCTGCTCGGGAAGCATTGCCAACCATGCCAGCGTCGTCAACTGCAGCGGTGCATGCTCAATAAGCTCAGCCTGCCGCTGCATCAGCTTCAGCAGGTCATCACGGATCGACGTCGTCGTCTCGGGGGTCTCGGCCTGAGGCAACAATCGCTCGAAGGCAGCCGCCACCAGATCTGTGGAGCTCTCGAAGTGACGATACAAGGTGGTGCGAGCAACACGAGACAGTCGAGTGACCGCCTCCACGGTAACGGCTTCGACCCCGCCACTGTTCAGCAAGGTCACCGCAGCATCCAACAAACGCTGACGCGACCGAACCCGCCTCGGGTCAACATCGTCGAAATCGATGGTTTCCACCCTGGCCACTCCCTACGAAACCAAATCAAGAACCTCTGACTGCACACCAATACCGTCGGTAACAGAACGAAACTGCCAGTGGCGGTACCGATGGAAGGCTCGAGGGGGGCCTTATGAGTGCCGCCACGACTGTGGCACTGTCGTCAACAGTACCGTCTGTAGCGCTCCGCTACTAAGATGAGCGGCGACCAAGGATGATCCCCCATGACAGCCAGCAGTCAGGATTGTGAAATGCGCTCCGTTTGTGTGAGCAGTTCTGCCGCGTGCGTGACACAGGGCGGACCACCCGTACGAAGGGGATCAGACGGCGTCGAGGCGAGTGGCGAATCCAGGGTCGCCTAAGGACCTGTCCCTATGGAATCGAACGCCTACTGTGGCTGCAGCGCCGTCTATGATCCCCCACGAGGTCTGGCACAGGTGCGCGGCAAACATGTCCCTGCTCATTCCATTCTGCCGACCGTGATCGATCCACCACTGGGTCGCTGATAGGCCAGCCCCCAGAATGGAGGCTACTGCTACGGCGACGGGGGACTCCTCGGCATCGACCTCTCGGAGGCCACGAGCGAACTCGTCGGAAATAATCTCCATTGCCGATCTCAGCTGATCTGCGGCCCCACCCTCGCCGGACTCAGAGTACTGGAACATGTGGTTCGTCATGAGGAAACGGACGACCGCTGGATGTTCATCAACCAAGGATACGTATGCGGACACCGCTGAACGGAAAAGTTCGTCGACGGTGCTGTCTGCCTGTCCGGAGAGCAGAGTTGACTGCGCTGACTCCCACATCATAGAACCCAGACGGGCTGCCACGGCGGAGTAGAGCCCAGCCCTGTCACCGAAATGGCGGTAGAGCTTAGGCTTCGACGCACCAGCCTCTTCCGCAAAATCGTCCATGCTCACGGCATCGCCGAACTTTTCGATCGCGCGTATCGCTGCATCGACGAGTTCAGCTTTGACGACGGCGCGGTGGTCGTCCCAGCGCGTGCTTCGAGCGTCGCGCACACGTCGCTGCACTTTCACCGGGGCCGCGGAGATGCGACGGACTACAGACATGACCTCCTACGTTATCAGGATGGCTGACTTGTCGCGCCAGTGACGCACTAGCCAGTGAACATGGGTTGGGTCGACGAGACCCGCGTCAGGCGGATTTGTCTAATCTGGCCACGGCTGAATTGAAGTCTTCGACGGCCTCTAGGTTGGACATGTGACCGACTTTGTCAAGAAGAGTGAATTCAAATAGAACGCCCTTCCGACCCAGGCGCGCTGCGAGATCCACTGAATGGGTCGCTGGGGTCAGTCTGTCGGCATCACCTACGATGACCGTCGCCGGCACCTCCAGCGAGTCAACCCCCTTACTGACGTCGATTGTCGCCAAAACTGAACCCCACATCCCGCGCACCTGTGGTGGGCATCGCAACACGATGTCGGCGCACTCGTCGACTACCTCGGCAGTCGCGCCCGGGCCCAGGGTTCCGTAACGAATCAGGCGGCGAGACAAACGCGTCCCCTGCATCTCGGGTCCGGCGACTGCAAGACTGGCCGCGAAGGCCCGCTCAAGTCTCGGTCGTAGCTGTCGGGGAACCTTGAGCAATGTAGACCGATCCACCAACTGTGATGGCCCGGTGCTTGCCAGTACTACTCCGCGGGCCAGCTCCGAAACCGAGGCGGGGTACTCAGCCGCCCAACTCATGATGGACATGCCTCCCATGCTGTGTCCGACCACGACAGCCTTGTCGGTGGGAGTGGCGACCGCCCGAACTACGGCCTCCAAGTCATCGGCCAGAAGTCTCGCCGAGAACGGTACCCGGCCCCGGTCACTCCACCCGTGTCCGCGTTGGTCGTAGACCACTACCCTATGCGTCCCCGCGAACTGCTCGATCTGTGGCCGCCAGAAACGTCCCTGACAGGCCCAGCCGTGACTAAAGACCAGAAGTGGAGCATCCTGGCCCGAGCCGAATTCCTGGGCGAACAACTTGGTCCCGTCGGAGGAAAGGACCTCGAGGTCACGCGATCCTCGCGACGCACTCGCAAACTCAGAGGTCATCGAAGCTCACCGTGACAGAATCCGTCAGCGGAAGTGCCTGGCATGCGAGCCGTTCACCGTCGGCAACATCACCCTCAACGAGGATGTGGTTCTGGGCCATTTCTACATCACCCTCGACCAGCTTGCATACACACGCGCTGCAGGCTCCTTCTCGGCAGGAGTACGGGGCATTGTGGCCTTGGGCCAGTAGCACGTCGAGCAACGGCGTGTTGCGCGGCCACTCAGTCGTGATGGACTGCCCATTCAGATAGACCGTAGCGGTCGCCACACCATCGTCGTCACTGAGATGACGCATCGTGGCTGTGTCGAACGGATCTCCAGTCAGTGACTGAAAGACTTCTCGATGTACCGACGAGTGCTCGACACCGCAGGCCTCCGCCGACTTCTGCACCAGATCCATGAACGGCGCCGGACCACAGGTGTAGATCTGTGCACCGCGGTGCTCACGTATGGCGGATTCGACATTTTCAGGTGCCGGAATCCCCATAGCCGACTCCAACCAGTGGAAGACCGTGAAACGCTCGGGGAACTCGGAGGTGATCTGCGCCAGTTGGCCCTCGTACATGATCGACTCGGCATCGCGATTCGCGTAGAACAGTGTGACTTCGCCCCCACCGACCACAAGGGCCGACTTAATCAGCGACAAGACCGGAGTGATCCCACTTCCTCCTGCAAAGAATAGAAAATCGACGTCGAGATTCTTAGCCGTGAAGTGCCCTGACGGCGGGAGGACGGTCAACTCCATTCCCGGGATCGCGTTGTCGCACAGCCAGTTCGATGCGTAACCGTTCTCCGTCCGCTTGATCCCGATCTCGAGACGGAAGTCCTCGACGTGAGGCGAGCTGCTCAATGAGTAGCATCGTGCGACATGACCGGTCCGATCAGACGGGATCTTCACGGTGATGAATTGCCCTGGGACATGCTTGAACTCCTCGACCATGGCATCGGGGATCTCGAACGAAATGGTGACGGAGTCTTTCGTTTCCTGGGTCACTTCTGAGACGGTCAAGGTGCGTGAGCGGGCCGCGGCAGCCGGACGTGAATCGGGTTCGACGGTCACTTGAGGATCCCCTGTCTACGTGCGACCGCGTAACCCGCTCGTGTCAGTGGCGCCGCGATGTCCTGGTAGCGGGGACCGATCACCCGTGCCACGAAGTCGAAACCGCGGGCGTCCGCACCGATCAGCACTCGCGCTCTCTTCTTGTCCATACCTTTGAGGATTGTCGCCGCTGCTTTATCCGGGGTGCTTCGTGCGATCCTGTCGAACAGCGAGGCGACAGTCGCGGTGTCTGCCCCCATGGCGGAAACGCCTCGGGCATTGTTGACGATGTTGGTTTTTACACCCCCCGGGTGCACACATGTCACTGTGACCGGGTATCGACTGATTTTCATCTCCTGTCGGAGCGCCTCGGTGAAGCCTCTGACGCCGAATTTCGCGGCATTATAGGCGCTTTGGCTGGGGATTCCGATCAAGCCGAAGACGCTCGACGTGTTAATGAGATGTCCGTCCCCGGACGCGATCAGGTGAGGCAGAAACGCCTTCGACCCGTTAACGACTCCGCCAAAGTTGATGCCCATGAGCCAGTCGAAGTCTTCCCAGCTCATGTCGACCACGTCGACGCCCAAGGCCACGCCGGCGTTGTTGAACACCATGTCGACGTGGCCCGACTCTGACCGCACTCCGTCGGCATAGTCCTGAAAAGCAGCGCGGTCCGCAACGTCTAGTACGGCGGCGGTTACCGTTGCCCCATGCGTGGTGCGGCAAAGTTCTGCAGTCTCCTTCAAGTGCATCTCATCAATGTCGGACAGTGCCAGTGCGGCACCTCGCTCCGCCAACTGGAGTGCCAGAGACCGACCGATCCCTGACGCGGCACCGGTGATCACTGCCACCTTGCCGGTATAGTCATGCCGATTAGAACTGCTCACCGTCGTCCCACCATCTCTTCGAATCGTGTCTCTCCGTGCGTTCGGGCTCAGGCGATGTCGTACTCGGCGGGCTCGAAATCTTTCGTGGCGCGCCAGTACTGCCATGTGAAGCCCGGCCACACGGTCCGGTTGACGCCCTGCGAGTCGAGATACCAACTCGTGCAGCCGCCGTTGGTCCACACTCCCTTGGCCAGCTTCCGCTGGATGTCGGTGTTGAACTGTTCTTGCACGGACGGGCGTACGTCAACCTTCTCAGCGCCTCGGCTTTCTACTGTGTCGATGGCCTTCATGATGTATTTGATCTGTTGCTCGATCATGAACACCACTGAGTTGTGGCCGAGGCCCGTGTTGGGTCCGAGGAGGAAAAACAGGTTGGGAAAACCCTCGGTCGTGATGCCCAGGTGCGTGTTAATCCCCGTCTGATGCCAGTGGGACGGGAGATCCTCGCCAGTTGCACCTTTCAGGGCGAGCTGATCGAAACCATCAGTCACGTGAAAACCGGTCGCATAAATAATTACATCGATGAGGTGCTCGACGCCGTCTGAGGTGACGATGGAATCAGCGGTGACCCTCTCAATCCGATCGCTGATGACGGTGGTGTTGGGCGCCGCTAGTGCAGGGTAATAGTCGTTTGACCCCAGAATTCGCTTACAGCCGATGCGATATGACGGGGTCAGTTTCTTGCGTAGTACCGGATCAGAGATGGAGCGTTCAATGTTCCACCGAGCGACCCGTTCGATTGGCCGCATAAGGTTGGAGTGACCGTTGAGGCCGAAGGCTAGGCTCTCCGCACCCCAGTACACCGACCACCTGGCGATACGACGTGCAATCGGGAGTTTGCTCAGAAGGGTCCGCAGGGCCGGCGGAACGGTGAAATTCTTGCGCGGTAGGACCCAGGCAGGGGTTCGCTGGAAGACTTTGAGGGACATGGCCTCCTTCTGTACGAACGGCACAAACTGGATAGCGCTGGCACCAGTGCCGATCACGGCGACACGCTTGCCCTCCAGATCCACCGAATGATCCCACTGTGCGGAGTGAAACGCTTCGCCTTTAAAGTCCTCAATCCCCGAAATTTCGGGAAAATTGGGGATGTGCAGCGCACCGACTCCTGAGACTACGAACTGAGCAATGTACTCACGTCCGGACTCAGTACGCAGGTGCCACCGCGACTCTGACTCGCTCCAGTATCCGGAAACCAACTTCTGACCGAAATGAATCTTTTGTGTCACGCCACGCTTATCCGCGACATCCTGTAGATACCGCTCAATTTCTGGCTGTGACGACCACACCTTCGACCAGCTACCTCGACTCTCGAATGAGTACGAGTACATCAGCGACGGAACGTCACATGCACAGCCCGGATAGGTATTGTCGCGCCAGGTCCCACCGACGGAGCTTGCCTTCTCCAGAATCAGAAAATCGCTATACCCGCGACGTCTAAGCTGCGCGGCCATCCCGAGACCAGAGAACCCGCTTCCAATAATCAGAATCTTGGTCGAAATCGGGTCGTTGGTTGAATCCGTCTTGGCGGTTGCGCGCGAGGCGCGCCGGGTAGTCGATGATGCCATGTTTATGCTTTCTCCCTCGTAGGTTGGATCGCACAACACATCACCTGCGCACAGTGGCGGCAGGTGATCTGTTGAGGCGGAAGTGATCGCGAAGCCATCGAGAATGCTCCGCACAGGTCTAACTGATGTCGATCACGACGGCTCGGCCGCGTGAACGGAGATCAGCGAAGATCGTCGGGAAGGCTCCGCGTCGCACGCCACATGGCCATTGTGAACTTGCCTTCCAACATTCCCGCCTCATGGAAGAACCGAATCATGGGCTCCGACATAAATTGCAGGTTGGTCCGATAGTTTGGGCTGGTCTGCTGCGCCCACACGCCACGCCAGCGACTAATTCCCACTGCGGGGTACACTTTCGGATTAATGAGCAGCGGGTACGCCAGGTTCGCGATGACGGCAAGCACCCCTCGGTGCCAAGCGCGCGTCGCCTTACGACGACGCTGCATGCCTTCGATCATCTCCAGTCGCGCAAAGGTAATGTGACGGGCTTCCTCAAGGACGTGGATCTTCATGAGCTGGCGAAGCTGAGGCTGCATACTGGGGTCGTTCATCGCCTCGCGCTGGGCGCGGTCCAGGATTTCCTCGATCAACAGCGTAGCTCCAGACACCGACGGTCCGAGGGGGACGAAATGCAGGATCTTTGCGAAGCTCAAGAAGCCCTTAGGGAGCTTGTAAGGGGGCACGCCTGTTTTGTTAATGAGGCGCGCGAACATAGTGGAATGGCGGGACTCATCGCCGATTTCTGTCAGCGCGTATAGGGACTTCTGATCTGTTAGCGCCCCCTTTGCCGACATGCGCAGGAGCGCCGAACTCAAGAGGTTCTCCGCGTAGATGCCGAAACTGAGGATGCTCACGATCTCGTGGCGTCCCAGCTCGCGACGCTGCTCCTCGGTCATCTTGTTCCACAGTTTGGTGCCGTATAGCGACACTCGGTGCTCTGGCAGAAAGTACTTGCCTTCCTCCCAGGGCGACTCCCAGTCGATGTCGATCTCCGCGTCGTAGAACTTCTCCGCGGAAGACCGCAACAATCGACCCGCCGATCGTTCCATGTCGACGGGCTTGCGCCCGTTCACCCGAGCCATGCCCTCCCTCGAAAAGTCGGGCTTGATCTGGATATCCTGCACGGTCATGTCGTCTCCTCGGTCGTTCACGGCTGGGAGTCGGGGCCTGGGGCCCAGTACCCATTACTCACAGTATCTGGTACTGCTAGTATCCACGTACCTCGATATTTGTCAACGCTCAATGCGAAGAAGGTAGGGCTGCATGTCTGACGACCATGACCTCGACTACTCCGGCGAAGGGACCCTGGTGTGCCGCGGGACGGAGATCCATGTCGAAGCGAAGATCAAAGGCTATTTCCAGCCGCTGAACGGCCTCTACACCTGGTATGGCCGGATTCAGAAGAATGATGAGCTCGACGAGCTCCTGAAGGGCGCCCGCGCGATCGCTGTATTTACGACCCCCGAGGGCCGAGCGGAGTGTGTCGTCGGGGATCCCGACTTCTGGGGCCGATACCGCATCTCAGGTAAGAGCACCCCCCCATACCACCTGCCCACCACTCTCGAGGAGGTCGAAGACATGGCCGAGCACCACCACAATTGACAACCATCCACCGCCGCACGGACGTTCGCATAACGGGTGCGCACGATTGGGTCGCCCACTTCAGGTCGAGAGGAAATTGCACATGGTGAGTTCGTCTCCCATTCGAGCCCGCCCGTCGAGAGGGGGCGAGAAACTCGGCGAATACAGTCCGACCCTTGAGCGGGTTGCATGGTTTACCCTCCGCCGCAAAGGGATTGTGACGCTGGTTTGGATCGGTGCCGCCATCGGCTTAGGCCTTCTCTTTCCTCAACTGGAGTCAGTGATACGGGAACAATCTGTGGATCCGATCCCGGCCGGAGTCCCGTCTTTTCAGACCTTGGACCGTATGGGTGCATCTTTCGACGAGCGCGGCGCCAAGACCACAGTATTCGTTGTGATGGAGAACAGTGCAGGCCTGTCCGACAACACCCGCGATCGATATCACGTGCTTGTCGACACCCTGCGGGCGGACGACAGGCACGTCATCGCTGTCCGGGACCTGCTGAGCGATCCCCTCACCGCAAGTCAGGCTCTCAGCAAAGACAAGCAAGCCTGGTATCTGCCCGTGGGAGTGGCCGGCACACTCGGGGGACCCGATACCGCGGAGGCGGTCGCAGCGGTGCGTGAGATCGCTGAGAGTATCTTTCGTGACAGTGGGACGACAGTCCGTGTGACAGGCCCGCCCGCGACCTTTAGCGACCAACTCGCCGTGGGCGAGTCGGATCTGGTCCTGATCACTGTTGCCACCGTGCTGCTGATCGCCGTGATCCTCCTGATCGTCTATCGTTCGGTCTTCACCGCGCTGATGCCGCTGCTTGTCGTGGGCATGAGCTTGGCTGTGGGTCGCGGAGTTCTATCTGGACTGGGCGAGCTGGGCATGCCGGTATCCCAGTTCACGTCAATGTTCATGACCGTCATCATCTTTGGTGCCGGAGTTGACTATTCGGTGTTCCTCATCAGCCGCTATCATGAAGGTATTCGAGCGGGTTACTCTCCTGATGTCGCTATCGCCCACGCGAATGCAACTATCGGCCGCGTGGTTCTAGCGTCGGCGGGCACTGTGGCCCTAGCGTTCCTGGCTATGGCCTTCGCCAAGCTCAGTGTGTTTAACACTTTGGGTCCGGCCTGCGCAATCGCCATAGCTTTCGCATTCTTGGCGACGGTGACATTGCTGCCCCTCGTACTCTCTTTCGCTGCCAAGAAAGGCGCCGGCCTTCCCCGCCGTGACCTGACGCGGGATTACTGGAGAAGAGTCGGAGTCATGGTTATCCGGCGGCCGGTCCCTCTGCTCGCGATCAGTGTGGTCGTGTTGATCGGCCTCGCCATGGTCGCCGCAACAATTCAGATCACCTACGACGATCGCGAGGGGCAGCCACCTGACACAGGGAGCAACGAAGGATACGCGCTTCTCAACCGCCACTTCCCGAAAGACATCATCATCTCAGAATTCTTGGTGGTGGAGTCCGAGAACGACATGCGCACGGCTCAAGGCCTTGCCGACCTCGACCAGCTAGCCTCCCGCGTCGCGCAGATTCCCGGCGTGACCAGGGTCATTGGCGTGACGCGGCCGACCGGTGAGAAGCTAGAGCAGGCGCAATTATCTTGGCAGAATGATCAGATCGGTACCAAGATCACCGAGGAGACCGGTGATGGACAGGCCCGCAAGGGTGATCTGGCCGTCCTGAAGACGGGGTCAGAGCAGCTCGCCGGAGGCCTGGCACTGTTAGAAGACCAGATATCCTCCAACCTCGCTCCGCTGTCGGGGTTGCTCGACGAGGTGTCGTCATTTGGCCCGCAGCTCGACGAGTATCGGCCGCTTGTGAACCAACTGGCGAACGCTGCCCCAAGGCTTAGACAGTTTTCCAAGCAAGCGCCCGAGCTGTCTCAACTCGCACGTCGGGCCCAGTCTGCGGCAGATGCGGTCGCGCCGGCGTTGTCCGCGTTAGACAATCCGTGGTGCCAGCAGATCGCGCAGTGCTCGGCACTGCGCGCGCAAATGGCCGACATCCGGGCACTCGCGGATGATCAGTCGCTTGGGAGGGTGGCTGACTTTGCCGCGCAGCTCGGCCGCGTGAGTGCGCCAGGCTCGACCAACATTGCACAGCTGCAGCGTTCTCTTCAAACGCTGGATTCTGCACTACAAGCCATCGGCGGACAGGACCTCGGGAACAGGCTCTCGCAACTCGAATCCGGCGTCGGCGCACTTGCCGACGGCGCGCGTCAGTTGTCGAACGGAGTCGGTGCTCTGGTGGACAGCAACCTTCAGCTACTCAGTGGACTGGCACAGGTCGCCGCACAGCTTCGGGCTCCCGCACGGGAGGTCGGCGATTCTGACTCGGCAACCGGCTTCTATCTCCCCGCGGATGCGTTCAAGGACCAGCAGTTCAGTCAGGTCGCTCGACAGTTCATCTCGTCCGACGGGAAAACCGTGCGCTATGCGGTACAGACCGCCTACGACCCATACTCTGCCGATGCAATGACGCTGGCGAACGAGCTGTCCAGCGTCGCCGAGAACGCGATGCCGAACACCACTCTGGAGGGCGGACGTGCTTCTGTTGCGGGCTTTCCTGCGATCAATGCCGACGTCCAGCGACTGTTGTCGTACGATTTCAAACTGCTCGGCATAGCCACCCTTCTCATCGTGGGTCTGATCCTGATGCTGCTGTTGCGGGCCGTCGTTGCACCTGTCTATCTCCTTGCAACCGTCGTCTTGAACTACATGGCGGCTCTCGGTATTGGTGTGCTCGTACTTCAACACATCCTCGGTGCCGGGATCGCCTGGCCCGTGCCACTGGTGTCGTTCATTGTCTTGGTGGCGGTGGGCGCCGACTACAACATGCTGCTGGTGTCACGGCTGAGAGAGGAAACGAGGTGGAGCGTGCGGGTCGGCGTAATGCGTACCGTCGCTTACACCGGGTCGGTCATCACCTCGGCTGGGTTGATATTCGCGGCCAGCATGTTTGGGCTGATGGTCGGGTCCATCGATGTGATGGTGCAAATCGGGTTCATCATCGGTGTCGGTTTGCTGCTCGACACGTTCCTGGTGCGGACCTTAGTAGTCCCGGCGCTAGCGGTGCTGCTGGGCACTGCGAGCTGGTGGCCGGGTGACATCGACCGTTTCCGGCTCGCCCCTTGACCATCGCAAAAGTCACGCGGACGGACCCATGGGGATCTGACAAGCGTCGGTCGCTGAATATCCCGACCATTCCGTCAACAGGTAGGAGGGGCATAAGCATGACGCAGCACCGTCGCCCGTGATAGATGAGTTGCGTCCTAATTCAAACGCTAGCTGCACTGACCTTGGTACGCGGCTGGCTGGTGGTTGAACCGCCCCGGGTCTGTCGGAGGCTCTCGAACCTGTGAAGGATGGAGAGCATGGCAGCACCACGCAAGTACAGTGAGGAACTCAAGGACCGGGCCACCCGGATGGCATGTGAAGCGCGACGAGATCCCGATTCGTCGAGAGGTGCGATCAAGCGGATCGCCGATCAGCTCGGAGTCCATCCCGAGGCGTTGCGCAATTGGGTTCGTCAGGCCGAGA
>NZ_LNQO01000036.1:0-21059 GCF_001456905.1 Gordonia sp. SGD-V-85 | reverse complement strand
CCTCGATATGCAGCACCTGGATCTTCACACGCCCATTCTCCCGCGCAACTCGCGGCGGCTGGCCACCCCGCACCTTCTTGATCAACACGCCCTAGCGGTTCCGTCGACGTCGGAGGAGGCGGTCTCGTTCGTCCGATGCCGTCGGATGACGTTCAAGACGAGGACGGTTGCGAGCACCAGTGCCAGCACGAACATGGTCGCGATGAACCACAGGAAGTCCGAGCCGATCAGGATGTTGCTGATGACGAAGCGGCCGAAGGCGACGAGCACCCCGGCCGCCGTGCCGAGGTAGAGCCACAGCGTGCGGCGGGACAGCAGGGTCGCGCCGATGCCCAGCAGCACGATCCCGAACCCCGCGATGAAGCCGCCCCAGGTCGAGAAGACGATCCCGAGCCAGTCCACGAATGCCACTGGCAGCGTGGCGGCGTCGATACCCGTATGCCGGATGTCTTCTGGCAGGAGGAAGGGTCGAAGGAACAGGAAGTAGACCCCGATCCCGAGGGTGAAGACGCCGAGCGCGGTCGTGAGAGCGCCGCCAAGCAGGTCCTTCCGGAGACGTTCCTGAGTGGGCATCCGAGACATCCGTCCTGTTCGACCGTGGGGCGCGTTCTCGCCTGGACCTGTGCCGGTGAGATATGCCCTGGGCGCCAAGCGTTGCACAGGACACCCCGATCGGGCGAGAGCGGTCAGAGCCGGTCCAGGATGAACTGCACCCGCTCCTCGGCGCTGAGGACCGGAACCCGCACGACCGGGAAGGGCAGCGCTTCGTACACCTGGGTCAGCAGTTCGTGGATGCGCTGCTGGGCGGCGGTGTCCTCGGTGCGGGCGTAGTCGGCGGCCAGGGGCAGCAGGTCTAGGATGAACGTCTTGCGGTAGTCGACGTGCTCGAGCGCGGTGAGCAGAGCGGGGTCGGGCTCGAGGTCGAGGAAGCGGTAGTAGGCGAGGGAGTCGGGGACCGCCCGGTCGAGGAACACGGTGGCGTCCGGGTCGAGGGCAGCTTCCTCCGCGAGCTGCATGTCCAGGACGCCGCGCTGGAACTGCCGCTGCTTCGCCCGGACCTCCTCGACGGTGCGGCCGGCGATGCGCTGCAGGTCGAGATAGTGCCGGGCATGCTCGATGGTGGTGGTGTAGCCGCGGTCCCGCAGCAGGTTCACGGTGGTGGTCTTGCCCGAGCTGGGCCCGCCGGTGATGACGTACCAGTTGGTCACGTTCGCCCTTTCGCTCTGCCCGCTCCGGGAATATCCTCTTCACGAAGTACCTTATACCGCTAGAGGGTATACGATCGACGTCGGAGGTGGCTGAGATGGCACACGGATACGTGGATGACAAGCAGGCGCTGCTGGCGCGGTTGCGTCGGGCGGAGGGGCAGGTGCGCGGGATCGCGCGGATGGTCGACGAGGACGTGTACTGCATCGACATCCTGACCCAGGTCTCGGCGGCGACGAAGGCGCTGGAGTCGGTCGCGCTGACGCTGCTGGAGGACCATCTCGGGCATTGCGTCGCGCAGGCGACCGCGCAGGGCGGCCCGGTCGCGGAGGAGAAGCTCCGCGAGGCGAACGCCGCGATCGCGCGGCTGGTCCGCTCCTAGAACGTTCACACCACACGCATCGACACGCTCACGAAAGGAGCACAACATGACCGGACAAGGATTCCAGGACCTCGGCCTGCAGGCGACGAACGGCGGTGGCTGCGCCTGTTGCGCCCCCACCTCCCACGCCGCCACGGCCAACACCACCGCCTCCGCGACGGCGCAACCGGCATCGGGCGAGGTGTCGGCGCAGTTCCTGGTGGAGGGGATGACGTGCTCGCACTGCGTGCGCAGCGTCACCGAGGAGGTCTCCGCGATCGACGGGGTCTCCGGCGTCGAGGTCGACCTGCACGCCGGCGGCGTGTCCACGGTGACCGTGTCCAGCACCGCCCCGGTGGACGCGGAGCGGGTGCGGGAGGCGGTCGAGGAGGCCGGGTACAGCCTCGCCGCAGCCTCATGAGCACGCTGGACGTCGATCTCGACATCACCGGGATGACCTGCGCGTCGTGCGCGACGCGGGTCGAGCGGAAGCTGAACAAGCTGCCCGGGGTGGAGGCGACGGTCAACTTCGCCACCGAGAAGGCCCGCGTGCACTCGGAGGCCCCGGTGCCGGTGGAGGAGCTGATCGCGGCGGTCGAGCAGGCGGGGTACGGAGCGAGCCTCCCAGCCCCGCCTGTGCCCGACACGGCTGAGCAGACCATCCCGCGGGACGATGAGCTGGCGTCGCTGCGGCAGCGGCTGATCGTCTCGGCGGTGCTGGCGGTGCCGGTCGCGGTGCTGTCGATGATCCCCGCCCTGCAGTTCACCTACTGGCAGTGGCTCACGCTCACCCTGGCCGCGCCGGTGGTGGTGTGGGGGGCGTGGCCGTTCCACCGCGCCGCGGCGATCAATGCCCGGCACGGGGCGGCGACGATGGACACTCTGATCAGCGTCGGGGTGCTGGCCGCGTTCGGCTGGTCGCTGTACGCGCTGTTCTTCGGCGGTGCGGGGATGCCGGGAATGCGGATGAGCGTCACCTTCGTCGGCACCCCGCAGGCCGGCGGTCATGAGGTGTACCTGGAGGTCGCCGCCCTGGTGACCGTGTTCATCCTCCTCGGCCGTTACCTCGAGGTTCGTGCGAAGCGGCAGTCTGGGGAGGCCCTGCGCGCCCTGCTGGAGCTCGGCGCGAAGGACGCCGTGGTCCTCCGGGCCGGTGCCGAGCAGCGCATCCCCGTCGCACAGCTCGTACCGGGTGATGTCGTGGTGGTGCGGCCGGGTGAGAAGATCCCCGCCGACGGCCTCGTCACCGAGGGCGTCTCCGCGGTGGACGAGTCGATGCTCACCGGCGAGTCCGTGCCGGTCGAAGTCGCCCCCGGCTCCCGCGTGGTCGGCGCGACCGTGAACACCGGCGGGCGCCTGCTCGTGCAGATAACCCGCGTCGGCGCCGACACCGAGCTGGCCCGGATGGCGCGGCTGGTCGAGGAGGCGCAGACCGGCAAGGCCCAGGTGCAGCGCCTCGCCGACCGGGTGTCGGCCGTCTTCGTCCCCATCGTCATCGCTCTCGCCCTGATCGCGTTCGCCGGGTGGCTGATCGCGGGGGCGCCCTTGGAGGTCGCCTTCACCGCCGCGGTGACCACCCTGATCATCGCCTGCCCGTGCGCGCTGGGGCTGGCGACGCCGACCGCTCTGCTGGTCGGCACCGGCCGCGGCGCCCAGCTGGGCATCCTCATCCGCGGACCCCAGGTGCTCGAGCAGACCCGCCGCATCGACACCGTCGTGCTCGACAAGACCGGCACCATCACCGCCGGCACCATGACCGTCACCGGCATCCACCCCGCACCCGGCGCCGACCGAGCCGAGCTGATCCGGGTCGCCGCGGCGCTCGAGCACGGCTCTGAGCACCCCATCGGCCGCGCGATCACCGCCGCCGCGGATGGCCCGGTGGATGCGGTGGAGTCGTTCGCCGCCGAGTCAGGGCAGGGCGTGCAGGGCATCGTCGACGGCCGCATGGTCGCCGCCGGCCGCGCCACCTGGATCACCGGGCAATGGGCGATCGCGATCCCCGACGAGCTCGCCGCGACGATCACGGCCGACGAGGCCGCGGGCGCGACCGTGACCGTGGTGGCGTGGGACGGGCAGGCGCGCGGCGCGATCAGCGTCGCCGACACCATCGAGCCCACCAGCCGTGAGGCGATCGCCCGACTGCGCGGGCTCGGGCTGACCCCGATCCTGCTCACCGGCGACAACCCCGGCGCCGCCCGCACCATCGCCGACGACGCCGGCATCGAGGACGTCCGCGCCGGAGTCACCCCGCAGGGCAAGCTCGACACCATCCGGGAGCTGCAGGCATCCGGACGGGTGGTCGCGATGGTGGGCGACGGCGTGAACGACGCCGCCGCCCTCGCCCAAGCGGACCTCGGCATCGCGATGGGCACCGGCACCGACGCGGCCATCACCGCCGCGGACCTGACCATCGTCTCCGGCGACCTGCTCCTGGTCCCGGACGCGATCCGGCTCGCCCGCCGCACCCTGGGCACCATCAAGGGCAACCTGTTCTGGGCGTTCGCGTACAACGTCGCCGCGATCCCGGTCGCGATGCTCGCCCTGCTCAACCCCATCCTCGCCGCCGCCGCGATGGCGTTCAGCAGCGTGTTCGTGGTCACCAA
This sequence comes from Gordonia sp. SGD-V-85, assembly GCF_001456905.1. Lineage (NCBI taxonomy): Bacteria > Bacillati > Actinomycetota > Actinomycetes > Mycobacteriales > Gordoniaceae > Gordonia > Gordonia sp. SGD-V-85. Next base: position 16,886 of record NZ_LNQO01000036.1, on the reverse strand, counting down.
CAGCCTCCGACTGCGCCGCTTCCGCCACCTGCCCGCCCCGACGCCCACCGTCCCGACGCCCCGCCGCGACACCACCCCCGTCCACGCCTGACACCCACGCAAGGAGACCGCCATGACGCACGACCGCGACCACACCGGCCACGACGCCGCCGCGCACGATCACGGGTCCCACGAGCATCATCACCACGAGCCCCCGGCCGGAGCGACCAACCTCGTCACCTGCCCGGTCATGCCCGGCAACCAGGTCGACCCGGCATGGGCCGAGAAGCGCGGCCTGTTCCGCGACTACGAAGGCACCCGGTACTGGTTCTGCTGCCCCGAGTGCGGGCCGCTGTTTGACGCCGACCCCGCCCGCTACGCCAACGCCGCCTGACCCACGACGGCAGGGAAAGGGGGCGCGGGATGGATACAGCGGTCGGGCTGGTGCAGGCCTACCTGCGGGTGAACGGGTACTTCACCGTCGCCGAGTACCCGGTGCTGGACGCGACCGGTCCGGACGGGCCGCGCACCGTCACCGACCTGGACATCCTCGCGATCCGACTGCACCACATCCGCGGCGACGACCCCGACCCGGCCCTCGGCGCCCGCCCCGGGGCGCCGGACATGATCGTCGGCGAGGTCAAGGAGGGCGCCCCGAAGCTGAACCCCGCGATGCGCGACCCCGCGGTGCTGGAGGCCGCGTTCGCCCGGTTCGGCTGCTGCACCCCCGCCGACGCGCCCGCGCTCGTCCAGGAGCTGCTGACGGCCGGGCAGGTCCTTGCCCCGGAGGGCCACCTGATCCGCACGGTCGCGTTCGGCAACACCGCCCGCCCCAATCTGTCCCGCTCCTGGCACACCGTCCCGCTCGAGCACATCCTCGACTACCTCCGCGATCACCTCGCCCGCAACTGGGCCGTCGTCGGTCGCACCCAGATCAAGGACGACACCCTCGGGCTGCTGGCTCTGATGGAGAAGGCCCACCGCGCCGGAACGGGCCGCCGATGAGCCGGCTGCCGCGCACCGGTCCCCATCCGGGACCATCGCCCCTGGCCAGGCATCGGTCGGGCGACCAGCCTGGGCAGGACCGCCGTGCGCCCGATCGGCGCCGGTGGAGATCCAGGCACACCAGGGTACGCTGGACGCGGGAAGGAGGTCGGCGGTGAACCACATCCGAACCCTGGTGCACGCCCCATCCGGGCTGCACCGGCTGCTGCTGACCTTCGCGACCGCGCTCCTGCTGATCGCCGGCCTGCTGGCCATGCACACCCTCACCGGCACGCTCACCAGCGGGCACGCCGACACCCCCGCAGCGGCCTCCGAAGCCGCCCATGCCGCGCCTGCCTCTGACCTGGGCGGCACCGTCGCGACCGGGAGCATGCTCGAGGACACCATCGGGACAGGCCCCGAGGCTTCGGGCGGGCACTGTGAGGGCGACTGCGACGGCTCGGGCGGAATGCCGGACCATTCGATGCTGATGATGGCGTGCGTGCTGGCGCTGTTGGCCGCCACCATCGCGCTGCTCGCCCCGGCGCTGCTGGCCCGCCTGCGCACCGCCCTCGCCCTGCTGCGCCTGCACGGGCGGAATGTGCTCACCGCGTTACCGCACCCCCGACCACCTTCCCTCATCGTCCTGTCGATCAGTCGAACCTGATTCCCCGCCCTCCCGTCACCGCTGTGCCGGGAGATGCTGCGCCGTGCCCGCATACGGCACGGGAATCGACTCACCATTCGACCGACTAGACAAGGACACCCACCCGTGCGTTTCCGCATTCTCGCGCTGAGCACCGGCGCGCTCGCCGCTGCGCTCGTGCTCGCCGGCTGCGCCCCCACCGACGGATCCTGGGACAGCGTCGGTGCCGCCACGGGCACCGTCCAGGCGCTCGGGAACGCAGATGGGGCGGTCGTGCTCGTCGACAACCGCGGCATCGTCTGGATCCACGGCACCGAGACCACCGTCGTCCTCCCGGCAGGGACCGCACAATGACCACTATCACCATGACCACATTCGGCGGCTTCGGCCGCGAACCTCGAGGAGACCGACCATGAGCACCGCACCGGCCCGCTGGGCATACCGCACCACCGCCGTCACCCCGGAACGACTGGAGGAGGTGGATGCGTGGTGGCGGGCGGCGAACTACCTGAGCATCGGGCAGATCTACCTGCTCGACAACCCGCTGCTGCGCGACCCGCTCACCGCGGAGCACATCAAGCCTCGACTACTGGGGCACTGGGGCACCACCCCGGGCCTGAACTTCCTGTACGCCCACCTCAACCGGGCGATCACCGACCGGGATCTGAACACCCTGTACGTGACCGGGCCGGGGCACGGCGGGCCGGGCATGGTCGCCAACGCCTACCTGGACGGCACCTACACGGAGCTGTACCCGCGGATCGACCGCACCGAGGAGGGGCTCAAGGCGCTGTTCCGGCAGTTCTCCTTCCCCGGCGGCATCCCCTCGCACGCGTCCCCGGACACGCCCGGGTCGATCAACGAGGGCGGCGAGCTCGGCTATTCCCTCGTCCACGCCTACGGCGCCGCGTTCGACAACCCGGACCTGCTGGTCGCGTGCGTGATCGGCGACGGGGAGGCCGAGACCGGGCCGCTGGCGACCGCGTGGCACGGCAACAAGTTCCTCAACCCAGCCGCGGACGGGGTGGTGCTACCGATCCTGCACCTGAACGGGTACAAGATCGCCAACCCGACGGTGCTGTCCCGCATCCCCGAGGACGAGCTGGTCGCGCTGCTGCGCGGCTACGGCCACGAGCCGTTCGTGGTCACCGTCGGCTTCGACGGCGAGGACCCGCGGGAGTCCCACGCCCGGTTCGCCGGCGTGCTGGACGAGGTGCTGGACCGGATCGCGGACATCAAGACCGCCGCGGCGGCCGGCACCCTGGAAGGCCGGCCGGCGTGGCCAGCGATTGTGCTGCGCAGCCCGAAAGGCTGGACCTGCCCGCCGGTGATCGACGGGCTCCCCGTGGAGGGCACCTGGCGGTCCCACCAGGTGCCGCTCGCCGAGGTCCGCGACACCCCCGAGCACCTGCAGCTCCTCCAGGACTGGCTGGCCTCCTACCGGCCCGACGAGCTCTTCGACGCCGACGGCGCCCCGTTCCCCGCCACGGTCGCCGCCGCCCCGGCCGGAGCGCGGCGGATGAGCGCTAACCCGGTCGCGAACGGCGGGCAGCTTACCGTCCCGCTGCGCCTGGGCGACTTCCGCGACCACGCCCACCCGGTCGACCCCGAGGCGCGAGGCACGGGAACGGCGGAGGCGACCCGGATGCTCGGCGAATGGCTCGCCGACGTGATCCGGCACAACCCGGACAACTTCCGCATCTTCGGCCCCGACGAGACCGCCTCCAACCGGCTCGCCCCGCCCGTGTTCGAGGCCACCGGCAAGCAGTGGAACGCGACCGTGCTGCCGGTGGACGAGCATCTGGCGCCGACCGGGCGGGTGATGGAGGTGCTCAGCGAGCACCAGTGCCAGGGCTGGCTCGAAGGGTACGTCCTCACCGGCCGGCACGGCCTGTTCAACTGCTACGAGGCGTTCACGCACATCGTCGACTCGATGTTCAACCAGCACGCCAAATGGCTCGAAGCCGCCAGCGAGGTGCCCTGGCGGGAACCGGTGCCGAGCTTCAACTACCTGCTCTCCAGCCACGTCTGGCGGCAGGACCACAACGGGTTCAGCCACCAGGACCCCGGGTTCATCGACCTCGCCCTGAACAAGAGCCCCGACATCGTCCGCGTCTACCTCCCGTTCGACGCGAACACGCTGCTGTCCACCTACGACCACTGCCTGCGCTCCACCGGCTACATCAACGTCGTCGTCGCCGGAAAGCAGCCCGCCCCGCAGTGGCTCACCATGGACGAGGCGATCGAGCACTGCACCCGGGGCCTGGGCATCCTGCCCTGGGCCGGCACCGAGACCGAGGGCGCCGAGCCGGACGTGGTGCTCGCCGCCGCCGGCGACGTGCCCACCCTCGAGGTGCTCGCCGCGGCCGCGTTGCTGCGCGAGCACATCCCTGACCTGTCCGTGCGGGTCGTGAACGTGGTCGACCTGACCCGTCTGCAATCCGAGGACCAGCACCCGCACGGCCTGCCGGACCGGGAGTTCGACGCGATCTTCACCCCCGACAAGCCGGTGATCTTCGCCTACCACGGCTACCCGTGGCTGATCCACCGTCTCACCTACAAGCGCGCCGGGCACCAGAACCTGCACGTCCACGGCTTCGTGGAGAAGGGCACCACCACGACCCCGTTCGACATGGTCATGCTCAACGACCTCGACCGATACCGGCTCGCGATCGACGTCCTCGACCACGTCCCGGGCCTTGCCGCGACCCACGCGCAGCTGCGGCAGGAACTCGTCGACGCCCGCCTGCGCGCCCGCGCCCACACCCGCGAGCACGGCACCGACATCCCCGCCGTCGCCGACTGGCGCTGGCCCCACCCCGACACCGACCCGAACCGCCCCTCCACCGCGAAGGAAATCCGATGACCGACACCAAGACCGTGACCCTGCAGGTCAGCGGCATGATCCGCGCGACCTCCAAGAACGTCACCGAAGCCCACCTCGCCCGCCAGCCGGGCGTCCTGTCCGTCGACGCGAACCCGGTCTCCCAGACCGCGACCGTCACCTACGACCCGCAGACCACCTCGGTCGCGCACCTGCAGCAGTGGGTGATCGAATGCGGCTACCACTGCGCCGGGCAGTCCGTCCCGGACCACATCTGCGACCCCGCCCACGAACCCCACGAGCACGCCGACCACCACGACCACGCCGAGCACGATGCCCACGCCGAGCATGACGCGCACGACGGCTATCAGGAGCACGCCGAGCACGAGGGACGCGCGGTCTCCACCGGTCATGACACCCCGGCGGGGCACGAGCACCCGCACCCGGCAGCGGACCACGCTGACCACTCCGCAGTGGACGCCGGTGAGCATGCCGGTCACGCTCCGGCCACCGAGGGTGGGCACGATCACGGGGCTCAGCCGGCCGGCCGCAGCGCGCAGGATGTGATGGGCCACGGCGGGCATCACGGCGGCATGTCGATGGCGGCGATGATCCGCGACATGCGCAACCGGTTCCTGGTCGCGTTGATCCTGTCGATCCCGATCACCTTGTGGTCCCCGATCGGCCGGGAGGTGCTCGGCTTCGAGGTGCCGGCCCCGTTCGGGCTGCGCGACGACGTGTTCATGCTGATCCTGTCGCTGCCGGTGATCTTCTACTCAGCCTGGATCTTCTTCGACGGCGCCTACCGGGCTCTGCGCGCCCGCACCCTGGACATGATGGTGCTGGTCGCGGTCGGTGTCGGCGCCGGCTGGATCTACAGCCTGGTCATCACCCTCACCGGAGGCGGCGAGGTGTTCTACGAAGCCGCTACCGTGCTGGCCACCTTCGTGCTGCTCGGCCACTGGGTCGAGATGCGCGCCCGGGGAGGTGCGAACGACGCCATCCGCCGGCTGCTGGAGCTCGCGCCCGCCCGCGCGGTCGTCCTCCGCGACGGAGAGGAGGTCGAGATCCCCACCTCCGAGGTCGTCCCCGGCGACCTCATGCTCATCCGCCCCGGCGCGAAAGTCCCCACCGACGGCGTCGTCGAGGACGGCGAGTCCGAGATCGACGAGTCGATGGTCACCGGCGAGTCCATGCCGGTCGAGAAGGCGCCCGGCTCGGAGGTGATCGGGGCGACCGTGAACACCGTCGGCACGCTCCGGGTGCGTGCCACGAAGGTCGGCGCGGACACCGCGCTGGCGCAGATCGTGAAGCTGGTGCAGGAGGCGCAGAACTCCAAGGCCCCCGGCCAGCGCCTCGCCGACCGGGCCGCGTTCTGGCTCGTTCTGCTCGCCCTCGTCGGCGGCACCCTGACCTTCCTGGTGTGGTTCCTCGCCGGGGCGGAGCTGCCGATGGCGATCCTGTTCGCGATCACCGTCGTCGTCATCACCTGCCCCGACGCCCTCGGGCTCGCCACGCCGACCGCGATCATGGTCGGCACGGGCCTGGGCGCCAAGCGCGGCGTGCTGTTCAAGAACGCGACCGGCATCGAGACCGCCGCGCACATCGACACCGTCGTGCTGGACAAGACCGGCACGCTCACCAAGGGCGAGCCGGAGGTCACCGACTACATCCCCATCGGCATGGACGACCTGGAGCTGCTCGCCCTCGCCGCCGCGCTCGAGCGGGAGTCGGAGCACCCGCTGGCCAAGGCGATCGTCACCTACGCCGACAGCCGGAACATCCCGCGCCGCACCGCGTCCGCGTTCCGCAACGTCACCGGGCAGGGCGCGATCGCCACCGTGAACGGGAAGCAGGTGGTGCTCGGCAACGCCCGGCTGATGGCCGCGCAGGGCATCGACACCGGCCCGGTCGTCTCGCAGCAGCAGGCCCTCGCGGACGGCGGCCGCACCGCGATCATGTTCGCCGTCGACGGGCAGATCGCCGGCGTGATCGCCCTCGCCGACGCCCCCCGCGACACCGCGAAAGCCGCGATCGACGCACTCCACGAGCAGGGCATCGAGGTGGCGATGCTCACGGGCGACAACAAGCCCACCGCCGAGCGCATCGCCTCGCTGCTGGGCATCGACACCGTGATCGCCGACGTGCTCCCCGAGGACAAGTCCGCCAAGATCGCCGAGCTCCAGGCATCCGGCAAGAAGGTCGCGATGGTCGGCGACGGCGTCAACGACGCCCCCGCCCTCGCCCAGGCGGACCTCGGCATCGCGATCGGCGCCGGCACCGACGTCGCCATCGAGACCGCCGATGTCGTCCTGATGCGCTCCGACCCGCTGGACGTGGCGATCGCGCTGAAGATCGGGAAGGGCACGCTGCGGAAGATGCGGCAGAACCTCGGCTGGGCCATCGGCTACAACGCGATCGCGCTGCCGATCGCCGCCGGCGTGTTCTACCCCGCGTTCGGGATCATGCTCTCCCCGGAGATCGCCGCCATCAGCATGTCCGGCTCCAGCGTGATCGTCGCCGTCAACGCGCTCCTGCTCAAGCGGCTCCGGCTGCCCGCGCACCAGGCCCCCGCGGCCCCGGCAGAGGCGAGCAGCCTCGCCCCGGCGTCGACGCCCGGCGGCGCCTCATGACCGGACGCGAGGCGCCGCGATGACTCCGCGGTCGGCAGAGCGCGGGACTCACCACCTCGATGCCGTCTACGACGCGGTGCTGTTCGACATGGACGGCGTGGTCACGAACACCGCCGCGATCCATGCCGCCGCGTGGAAGCAGCTGTTCGACGAGGTGCTGCGAGACCCGCGTGTGCAGGTGGACGACCCCGAGACGACCTTCGACCCGGTCGCCGACTACCGCCGCTATGTGGATGGGCGAACCCGCGAGGACGGGGTATCGGCGTACCTGACGGCCCGTGGGATCGCCCTGGACGCCGGAGATCCCGACGACCCACCAACGGCGTGGACGATCGAGGGGCTCGCGGCGCGCAAGAACGAGCTGTTCCTGGCGGAGCTGGGCACCCGCGGGCTGCGCGTCTATCCGGGCACCGTGGCGCTGCTGCATCGCCTGCGGGGCGCGGCCGTTCCGGTCGGGCTGGTCACCGCGAGCCGGAACGCGCACCAGATGCTCGCCGCCGCAGGACTGGCCGGCTGCTTCGACACCGTGGTGGACGGCCGGATCGCGCTCTCGCATCACCTGAAAGGCAAGCCGGATCCCGCCATGTTCGTCGAGGCAGCCCGGCGACTGGGTGTCGCTGCGGCCCGCACCGCGGTCGTCGAGGACTCGGTCGCCGGCGTGGCGGCCGGGAGGCGCGGAGGCTTCGGCTTCGTCGTCGGCATCGACCGCGCCGGAGCGCGGGAGCAGCTCGAGGCCGCGGGCGCCGACCTCGTCCTGGCCGATGTCGCCGAGCTCGACCTGGGCGTCTCCACCACGGATCCGTGGCAGCTGGTCTACGACGGCTTCGACCCCGCGCACGAAGGGCACCGGGAGGCGCTCACCGCGCTGGGCAACGGCTACCTGGCCACCCGGGGCGCCCGGCCCGAGCACCACGACGACGGCATCCACTATCCCGGCACCTACCTCGCCGGCGTGTACAACCGGCTGGCGAGCACCATCCACGGGCGCGAGCTCGAGGAGGAGCATCTCGTCAACACTCCCAACTGGCTTCCGGTGGACCTCCGCCTCGGAGACGGGCCGTGGCTGTCCACCGGCCAGGTCGTGACGCACAGCGAACGACGCGAGCTCGACCTGCGCCGCGGCCTGGTCGTCCGCCGCGCGGTCCTCACCGGTCCGAACGGGGATCGACTCGACTTCGTGCAGACGACGTTCACCTCCCTGGACGAGCCTCACCTGGCCGTGCTGGAAACCACGCTCACCGCCCCCGACTGGAGCGGCACGGTCACCCTCCGCGCCGGGATCGACGCCGGGGTGCGCAACAGCAACGTGGCCGCGTATCTCGGATCGGACGCCACCCACCTCACGCAGCCGACTTTCCGCCAGGTCGGCGACACCACCCTCTGCGAGGTGTGGACCCGGCAGAGCCGGGTCCACATCGCCACCGCCGTCCGCTCGACCCTCACCGGAACCGACAGCGCGACCGATCACCGCATCGACACGCCATCGCAGCACACCCGGGAGCTGCGCATCCCTCTGGAGCAGGGTCGACCGGTCACCCTCACCAAGACGGCCGCGATCTACACCTCCCACGATCGGGCCATCAGCGAGCCGGGTGGTGCCGCCCTGACCCTGCTCACCGAACGCGGTGGCGACGTCGAGGCGCTGCGGGAACGCCACGCGGCGGCGTGGCGGCGACTCTGGGAACGCTTCGCGGTCACCCTGGACGCCGACACGCACAGCCGACTCATCCTGAACCTGCACGTCTTCCACCTGCTCCAGACCCTCTCGCCGCACACCGTCGAGCTCGACGCCGGGGTGCCCGCCCGCGGCCTGCACGGCGAGGGGTATCGGGGGCACGTCTTCTGGGACGAGGTGTTCGTCCTGCCCGTGATCGCTCTGCGCACGCCCGAGATCAGCCGGGCGCTGATCGACTACCGCTGGCGGCGACTGGACGCCGCCCGCGCCGCGGCGACCGCCGCCGGACTCCGCGGAGCCCTCTTCCCCTGGCAGAGCGGCAGCGACGGTCGCGAGGAGACGCCCGAGGCGCTCTACAACCCGCGCTCCGGTCGGTGGATGCCGGACAACTCCCACCGTCAACGCCACGTCGGCCTCGCCATCGCCTACAACGCCTGGCAGCACTACCAGGCCACCGGCGACCTCGAGTGGCTCGCCGAACGCGGCGGCGAGCTCATCATCGAGGTCGCCCGCCTGTTCGCCTCGCTCGCCGAGCACGACACTGCCACCGACCGCTTCCACATCGCCGGGGTGATGGGACCCGACGAGTTCCACGACGGCGCCCCGGACGCTCCCGGCAGCGGCCTGCGCGACAACACGTACACCAACGTCCTCGCCTCGTGGGTCGCCACGCGAGCGGCCCGGACACTCGCCCTGCTCCACGGGCACCGCGGCGAGGGCCTCCGCGACCGGCTCCGCGTCACCGACGAGGAGATCGCGGGATGGGCCCGGCTCAGCACACGACTGGCGGTGGGGTTCCACCGCGACGGCATCCTCACCCAGTTCGACGGCTACGAGAGCCTGCAGGAGCTGGACTGGGACCACTACCGCGAGGAGTACGGGAACATCGGCCGGCTCGATCTCATCCTCGAGTCCGAGAACGACAGCACCAACCGGTACAAGCTCGCCAAGCAGCCCGACGTCGTCATGCTGGTCTACCTGCTCGGTCACGACGGGCTCCGGGCGCAACTCGCCACGCTCGGCTACCCGTTCTCCGAGCAGGACCTGACCCGCACGGTCGAGTACTACCTCGCGCGCACCGCCAACGGGTCGACGCTCAGCCGAGTCGTGAACGCCTCCGTCCTGGCCGGCATCGACCCGTCCCGCTCCTGGATCGCGTTCCGCGAGGCGCTGACCGCCGATCTCGACGACTCCCAGGGCGGCACCACCCGCGAAGGGATCCACCTCGGCGCGATGGCCGGCACCATCGACCTGCCCGTCCGCTCCTTCGCCGGCATGGCCCTCGGTGACGACGAGCTCGTCTTCGCCCCCCGACTGCCGCCGAACCTCACCCGGGTCGGGTTCCAGATCCGATACCGCGGCCACCTCGTCGACGTGATGCTCCGTGACCGCAGCCTGGAGCTTCGCGTGCACGCCGGCTCAGCACCCGCGATCCACGTGCGCGTCGGCGCGGTCGCCGTGCCGCTCTCGGCCGGACAGACCAAGACGTTCGCGATCGGCCCGGGCACCTCGGCCCGCGACGCGACCAACCGCGAAGGAGGCCTCGACTGATGAGCACGCATCGGAGCCGGTATCGGCGCATCGCCACTATCCTCGAGCACCACGGACTCGGGCTCGGCCTCGGGCTGCTCGGGCTGGAGAAGTGGATTCCCTTCAACAAAGGCGTTCTCGGGCATGCGCGCCGGGACGAGCCCTACACCAGTCCGGAACACCTCCGACTCGCCCTCGAGGAGCTCGGACCGACCTTCATCAAACTCGGCCAGCTGCTGTCCACCCGCAACGACCTGCTGCCCGCCGCTTACCTCGCCGAGTTGGTCAAGCTTCAGGACGCCGCGCCGCCCGAGGCCTGGGAGCCGATGAAGGCGGTGATCCGCGAGGAGCTCGGCGCGGACCCCGAACAGCTCTTCGCACAGTTCGACCCGCAACCGCTGGCCGCCGCGTCGATCGGGCAGGCATACGCTGCGACCCTTCACGACGGCACCCAGGTCGTCGTGAAGGTCCGCCGACCCGGCGCGGTCGCCCAGATCCACGAAGACCTGGAGATCCTGCAGAACCTCGCCGAGCGCGCCGACAAGCGGTGGGATGCCGCCCGCCAGTACAACCTGCCGGGCATCGTCGAGGAGTTCTCCCGCACGCTGCGCGCCGAGCTCGACTATCTGCAGGAGGGCCGGAACGCGGAGCGGTTCGCCGCCGACTTCGCCGACTCACCCGACGTCGCCGTCCCCCAGGTGTTCTGGGAGACGACCACGTCACGCGTGCTGACCCTGGAACGGATGCACGGCATCCGAGTCGACGACCTGCCCGCCCTGGACGCGGCCGGCATCGACCGGAACCAGCTGGCCAGGCGAGGCGCAGACCTCATCCTCACCATGGTGTTCGAGAACCGCTTCTTCCACGCCGACCCGCACCCGGGCAACCTGTTCATCCAAACCGACGGATCCATCGCCCTCATCGACTTCGGCATGGTCGGCCAACTCGACGAAGAGGTCACCGAGCAGCTCTCCGACGTGCTGCTCGCCTTCACCCGCGGAGACTCCAACGCGCTCGCCACCGCCCTGCTCGCGCTCTCGATCACCAAGAACACCTCCGACCGCGGCGAGCTAGGCCGCTCCCTGGACGTCTTCGTGTCGCGGTATCTCGGACGCCCCCTGTCCGACATTAACCTCAGCCACCTGCTCGGAGAGCTGCTCGCCCTGCTGCGACACCACCACCTCCAGCTGCCGCAGCAGATCGCTCTGCTGTTCAAGGTCCTGATGATGGGCGAGGCACTGGCGGCACGGCTCGACCCCGAGTTCGAGATGCTGCAGGCGCTCACCCCCTTCTCGGAGCGGATCGTGCAGCGACAGTTCTCCCTCCCCGCCCTGGCGAAACGCTGGGCACAGGCATCCGCGGATGCCGGAGCACTGCTGCTCGAGCTGCCCGGAACACTCAAGCAGCTCCGGCGGGTGCTGGAGAACGGCGGCCTCGAGGTGCACCTGCGCGCGGCCGAACTGGAACCGCTCGTGGGACGGGCTGAGCGGATCGGCAATCGCCTGATCGCCGGCATGATCACCGCCGCCCTGATCAACGGCATCGGCGAACTCGTCAGCGGGAACACGAGATGGCGCTCGCGGGAAGGCGTCATGATCGGCGCCGGCGCGAGCGTGGTCACCGCACTGGGCGGCTACCTGCTCTGGACCACGCGGCGACGGCGATGACCGCCGCGGCTCCCATCCCTCATCAGAAAGGCACACACATGAACACCATTCGAGTCGGCGTCAACGGCTACGGCGTCATCGGCAAGCGCGTCGCCGACGCGGTCCTGCTGCAGTCGGACATGGACCTGGTCGGCGTCGCGGACATCGCCACCGACTGGCGGATCAAGTCCGCAGCGAACCGCCTGCCCGTGTTCGCCTCCACCATCGAGGCGCAGCAGGCCATGCGGGGCGCCGACGTGCCCGCACAGGGAGTGCTCGACGACCTTCTCGCGCAGTGCGACGTCGTCGTCGACACCACCCCCAAGCATGTGGCAGCGGGAAACCTGGAGCGCTACCGCGCCCTCGGCGTCAAGGCAGTGCTCCAAGGCGGCGAGTCCCACTCCACCACCGGCCACTCCTTCGTCGCCCAAGCCAACTACGCCAGCGCCATCGGCAGGGACAGCACCCGGGTGGTCTCCTGCAACACCACCAGCATCGTGCGGATCCTCGGCGCGCTGGATGCGGCCGAACTCCTGCTGCGCGCCCGTGGGGTGCTCATCCGCCGCGCCACCGACCCATGGGAATCGCACCTCGGCGGGATCATGAACACGATGGTCCCAGAACCGACCATCCCCTCTCATCAGGGCCCCGACGCACAGACCGTGCTCCCCGGACTCGATGTCGTCACCATCGCCGCCAAAGGCGCCCACACGCAGACCCACAGCCACTACTGGACGCTACAACTGACCCGGGAGGCGACCCGCGACGAGGTGCTGGACGCCCTGCACGCCGCGCCCCGCATCGCGTTCATCCGGATGTCCGATGGCCTGGTCGCCCTCAACTCCACCGTCGAGCTGATGCGCGATCTCGGCCGCCCCCGGGGAGACATGTGGGAGGTCGCCGTGTGGGAGGACCTGGTCACCGTGAACGGCAGCGAGGCCTACCTCGCCTACCAGGTCTACAACGAGGCCATCGTCGTGCCCGAGACGATCGACGCGATCCGCGCGCTGACGGGCACCGTCCCCGACGCCGCAACCTCGATCCGCCTCACCGACGAGAGCCTCGGCATGCGCCAGGACTTCCTCACACCGGCGGAGGAGCCCGACCATGACCGGTGACCACCAACCGCCCGCCGACCATCCCGGCGAAGGCGACCCGCGGCGACGGATGCCTGTGACGTCGTGGCTGATCATCGGGATCTCCGTGCTCGGGACCGCGATCTACCTGTTCATCGACCACCTTCCCCACGTCGTCGCAGTGCTGCCCTACGTCGCGATCATCGGCATGGCCGCCATGCACCTGTTCGGCCACCGCCACCACACCGGCGCCCACGACTCGAATCATCGACGCCACGGGGGCGACAGCGGGACCGACACGCGAGAGTCGTCGTGAACACCGTCGTCCGCCCCCTCGCGGACGCCAGCCGGCACGGGCACCCCCGACCGCTGCGGATGCTGTGGGTCACGCTCGCTTGGGGGTCGTGCTTCGTCGCGATCACCGTCGGCCTGCAAGACGCCCCGCCGCTGTGGCTCGCGGCACTGAGAGCCCTCATCGCCGGGGTCGCGCTCGCAACCGTCGCCGGCATCCAGCGGGCACCTCTTCCCCGCGACCCGAAGACATGGGCACTGATCGGCTGCCTCGGACTGGTGAACATCGCCCTGGCATTCGCGACGATGTTCGTCGCCGCGACCGGACTGTCGACCGGGATCGCCTCGGTGCTCGCCAACGCGCAGCCAATCCTGATCCTGCTGCCCGCGTGGTGGCTCTACCGCGAGCGTCCCACCCCCGCCGCGATCGCCGCGATCGGCCTGGGCTTCACCGGCCTACTCATCATCGTCCTTCCCTCCGGGCTCGGCACCGGAGCGTGGCTCTCACTGACCTCCGCCGCCGCGATCACCGCCGGCACCCTTATCGGCCGGATCGTGCACGCAGACGTCCGAGTCGTGGCGGCAGCTCAGCTGCTCATCGGAGGTGCGATCCTCGCCGGCACCGCAGCCGTCACAGAAGGGCCGCCCACGATCGACTGGAACATCCGGTTCATCCTCACCCTGCTGTTCCTATCACTGGTCGGCACCGCCGCCACCACGGTCGCCTGGTTCACCGAGATCGGACGTGCCCGGCTCGACCTCCTCGCCGCGTGGACGCTGCTCGTGCCGGTCTTCGGGATCCTGCTGTCGCTGCTGATCCTGCGCGAGGACCCGGGCCTGTGGGGCTGGATCGGGACCGTGATCGTGCTGATCGCAATGGCGTTGCTCGCCATCGGATCCAGGCGCTCAGAGCCCTCGGCCGTCACGGCAACCGGCAATCGTGCCCCACGAGCCTCCGCCGATCATGCGACGTCCGACCCGGACGGCCTCCCTGACGAAAACCACGGCCCGCGCTCCCGGCCGGAAAGGAAACAACGATGAACCCGTCGCCCGCCCCACGCCCCCGCTTCCTCCTAACTCGGCGAGGGTTCCTCGGCGTCAGCATTGGCGCCGTCGCGACGGTCGCGCTGGCATCCTGCGCGCCGGCGGCGAACTGGGTGCAGCCCGACGGCGCCCAGGTCCAAGGCGCCGAGCGGCGCCGCGGCGGCACCGGGAAGGTCACCACCGCGACCCTCACCGCCGCCCCGACCGTGCTGGACCTAGCCGGGGCGACCGCGCCGACCTGGGCGTTCGGGTCTGTTCCGGCGCCCGTGATCCGTCTCGGCGCCGGAGACACTCTGAAGGCCACCGTCCGGAACCAGCTCGAGGCGGACACCTCCGTGCACTGGCACGGGCTCGCGCTGCGCAACGACATGGACGGCGTCCCGCCGGTCACCCAGCAGCCCATCAAGGCCGGGGCCAGTTTCGACTACGAGTTCATCGCGCCCGATCCCGGCACCTACTGGTTCCACCCCCACGTCGGGGTGCAGCTGGACCGTGGCCTGTACGGGGCGCTGATCGTCGAGGACCCCGCCGAGCCCGGCGGGTACGAGGACGAGTGGGTCATCATCCTCGACGACTGGCTCGACGGCGTCACCGCCACCCCCGACGACGTCCTTGACGAGCTGTCCGCCGGGATGGGCGACATGGGCGGGATGGGCGACATGTTCATGCGGATGGGCAACACCCTCATGGGCGCCACCTCCGACCTGCTCGGCGGCGACGCCGGCGACGTCTACTATCCCCTCTACCTCGTCAACGGGAAGCCCCCCGCCGACCCGACCCAGTTCACCGGGCGGGCCGGCGAGAAGGTGCGGCTGCGGATCATCAACGCCGGCAGCGACACCGCGTTCCGCCTCGCCATCGGCGGTCACACGCTCACCATCACCCATACCGACGGATTCCCCGTGGAACCGGTCGAAGTCGACAGCATCCTCATCGGCATGGGCGAACGCTACGACGCGATCATTACCCTGGATGACGGCGCGTTCCCCCTCATCGCTCAGGCCGAGGGCAAACGCGATCGCGGTTTCGCCGTCATCCGCACCGGCAGCGCCGCGGCAGCACCGACGGCCGATGTGAGCATCCCGGAGCTCACTAGCAGCCGGATCGGGACCGCACAGCTGCTGACGTCAGATAGCAGCGTTGCGCTGTCCTCACGGCAGCCTGATCGGACCGTGGCGATCACTCTCACCGGAGGTATGGCCGAATACGACTGGGGCATCGACGGGCGACGGTTCGATATGAATCAGCCCCTCGACGGCGCGCACGAGATCCGCGAAGGCGAACGCGTCCGGTTCACGATCACTAATGACACCGAGATGTGGCACCCATTCCATCTACACGGTCACACCTACCAGCATGAAGGTGGCGGCCCGCGGAAAGACACGTCGATCATCCTGCCCAAGCAGACCCTCACCGTCGACTTCGACGCTGACAACCCAGGTCTCTGGGTCGCCCACTGCCACAACATCTACCACGCCGAAACCGGCATGACCACTGTCATCGGCTATCGGGCGTGACCACGGCGCAACCTTCCGGAGGCCACGGAACTGGTCGTGTCGATGAACGCGTGACGGCGCCATTGATCGGACGGGATGCGGTCCCACCCCTGCGGGATCGTGACGATACCGGCCGCGGCTACGTTATTGGCCGGCCGGCCGGTCCGCCGTTGTCGGCGGTGGAGAGCGTGCGCGCCGAACGCATCCACCGCGCCGTGTTTGGGCACGCCAAGATCGTCCACGTCCTCGAGGGCGCCGCACACATTGAGACAGCCACAGGCATCCACGAGTTGACACCGGGCTACGCGATGGCTCTCGGGGCCGGCATGTGGTGCTCAGTGCGCCCAGACCCGACTGTGCGGCTATGGACGCTCTACTTCGACGAGTCCTTCCTCCGCTCCCACATGCGATGGGTGCTCGCCGACACCACGCGCGTCCGTCCGGGCGTGCATCCTGACGCCTGGGACGGCTCGGCACTCGTGCTGCAGCCTGGCGTGGACATCCTGCACCGCATCGAACCGCTGTGGCGCCAGATCAGCCTCGTGAACGAGACCGCGCCACCGGAGGTCGCGACCACCCGACTGATCTCTCTGTTCTCCCGCGCCGTCGAGATTGCCCTACCGACGCTGCTCGCCGACGACGGCGCTGTGCCCGAGAGGTTCGTCCTCCCGGTGCGCGGCCGGCTCGCGCAGCCGCCAATCGCTCGCCCCGTGCGCCGCTCGGTCGTCCTGCTGCGCTCGCGCATGACCGAGCCGTGGACGGTCGGCAGGCTCGCCGCGGAGGTGGCCGTCTCCCGCGCCCATCTCACACGCGTTTTCACCCAGCAGGTCGGTGTCGCCCCCATGCGGTTCCTCATCGAGACCCGCCTGACGGAGTTCACGCGACTGATCGAGGAAACCGACCTGCCGATCGCCGATGCATCCCGGCAAGTCGGATGGAACGACGCGCGAGCCGCCTGATCACGCGGTCGGACGCTCCCGCGGCGGGCTGACGACCAAACTGCACCTGGTCTGCGACGGCCGCGGCCGGCCGCTGAGCATGATGATCACCGCCGGGAACATC
>NZ_LNQO01000035.1:0-23229 GCF_001456905.1 Gordonia sp. SGD-V-85 | reverse complement strand
GCCGCGACCGGGTGGCTGTTCAGCGCGGCCACCACCCGCGACATGCCCGAACTGGTGTGGATCGCTCTAGTCCTCACCGGCATGGCGGCGGCGTCCGCCCTGTTGATGTTGCACCGCCGCGGATGGCTCAGCGTCTCCGCCCCCACCGAAGCTCAACCCACCTCCACCCATTGATTACCCTAGGGGGGTAGGGTATAAAGGTGGTGTGGCGAGACGCCACAGCGGCAGGCCTCCTGAGGGTCGTCGGCACCACTGCTGTCAGTTTCAGAAGACGACTGCACTGTGTCAGAAGTGGACTGCACTAGAGGGTCGACTAAGTCGCCATAGCTTAAAGAGTGATGTCCACAATCTCGTTGACGAAGCCAGCAGCCGTCTCACCGACAAACGGAATCAGAGTGAGCGGCGTGAGCGAGTGCTACGGAATCCTCCGATAAGAGGGCGCGTTACCCCCCCCGGGGGGCGCGGTTCGGGTTTGTTCGATCTTCGAATAACTGAGCACGGGTTTCATACACCGTCACTATGGCTGGATGTGGATCGCGCATAGCGTCGCTTGACGTCCGAATCCACCGAACCGGCCTTGCCGTTTGGATAGGTGACGGGCCGCGTAGCAGAGGCAGCTGCGGTCGTTGTGGTCGCGCCCTCCGCTCAATCTGACGTGGGGTCGCCGCAGATGAAGGTCTCTTCGTGTTCGCGGGACAGCCGAGCGGCCCTTTCGGCATCGCCCGCACCGAGCGCTTCGAGTATTACTTGGTGCTGTTCCGTGCTGGCACCCATGTCGAATCCTGGTGCCAATACGAGTTGAGCGGTTCGACCTTCGATCGACAGATGCTCCCACGTCGACAGCAGTGTGCTGTTGCCGGAGGCCGCGACGATGAGCCGATGGAATGCCATAGCGTGCGCGACCCATGCTCGACCGTTCGCGGCGACGGCGGCGGAGCGCATACCGTCGACTTCATCGGCAATGCGGTCCACCGCCATGCCGCGACCGGCTGCAAGTCGTGCTGCTGTCTCTTCCAGTGCTGCGCGCACCACTGACACCTCATCGAGCTCGTCCTGGTCGACCCGTCTGACTCGGCACCCGCGGTGGGCTTCGAAGACCACCAGGCCCATTCCGGCCAACTGCCGAAGAGCTTCACGGACGGGACCTTGGCTCACGCCGAGCTCACGAGCGATCCGCGTCTCGATCAACCGATCTCCTGGCGAGTACGTGCCATCGGCTATTCGTTCCCACAGCAGATCTTTGATCTGTTCGGGCAGACCGGTCACCGTGACGCCCTGCCCTGTCTTTGACCGAGCATCCGTCGACTCCGAGGGGACTTTCACATGTACGATCATAAATGATCGATCATTTATGCTCCACCGATAATTGAGAGGAGCCACCGATGAGTATTCGATTGGGCGATACAGCTCCGGATTTCACCGCCGCTACAACCACAGGAACGATCTCCTTCCACGAATGGCTGGGAGAATCGTGGGGAATGCTGTTCTCCCACCCCGGTGACTTCACGCCCGTATGCACAACCGAACTCGGTGCGGCAGCGCGGCTGAAACCTGAGTTCGACCGACGTGGAGTCAAGCTACTCGGCCTTTCTGTGGACTCGGTGAATTCGCATCTGGCATGGGAAGGCGATGTCGGTCAAACGCAAGGCACAGCAGTGAATTTCCCGATGATCGCAGACACCGATCGCGCAGTCTCCGAGCTCTACGACATGATTCACCCGAGCGCCAGCGCGGCGGCCACCGTACGTTCGGTGTTCGTCATCGCCCCGGACAAGTCGATACAGCTGATCCTCACTTACCCGATGTCCACCGGCCGCAACTTCACGGAAATTCTGCGCGCGATCGACAGCTTGCAACTGACCTACGGTCAGCCAGTGGCTACGCCCGCCGACTGGCAGCCGGGTCAAGACGTGATCATCGGACTGGGCGTTTCCGACGACGAGGCAACAACACGGTTCCCTGGATATCGAACCTTGAAGCCTTATCTGCGGTTGACCGCGCAGCCCTGACCAGGGCACCCGTTCACACTGTTACCCCCCGGGGTACAGTGAAGTGACTCACAGCTTCGTCGACGCGTCGGGTTGTCCGACCCAGCGGTGGTCAACAGTGGAAAGGCGTGAATCAGTGAATTCGTCGGACTGGGATGCTCGGTACAGCAGCGTCGAGCATCCGTGGGGGTCGGCCCCGGCGGCGGCACTGTCTGCGCGGTTTGCGGAGCTGACCCCTGGTCGGGCGGTCGATTTGGGGTGCGGGGACGGGCGCCACGCTCGATGGTTGGGCGACGCGGGGTGGACAGTGCACGCTGTCGATTTTTCTTCTGTGGCAATCGAACTCGCACGCAGCGGCGGGGAGGACCGGTCGATCGACTACACCGTCGCCGACGTCCGGGCCTGGGAGCCACCCGGCCCGGTGGATCTGGTGGCCATCGGCTTCCTGCATCTACCGGTCGACGAGTTGGTTGCCGTCCTTGCCGGTGCAGGAAGCTGGCTCGCACCGGGTGGACGGCTGTTGTATCTCGGTCATGCGCTCGAGAACTTCACTCACGGAGTCGGAGGCCCACCCGATCCGTCGATCCTGCCCGCCATCGACGACCTCGCCCGCGCCGCGAGCGGATTGCAGGTCCACGAGCTGGAACATCTGGTCCGCCCTGTCGGCGAAGGTCGGGCCATCGATGTTCTTCTCCATGCACAGCCGTGGGGCACCGCAGCTCACCGTGATCTGAAGAACGGAGCCTTCACGTGACCGATCATCCGACTCCCCTGCGTGTGGTGTTCGCCGTCAACACCACACCCACCGCCGTGGTGCGGGCGATCCACAACCTTCTCGATGCTGCGACCGAGCTGGTGACGATCGAAGTCGTGTGCTTCGGACCGGGCCTCGATGCGGCCCTGCGGTGTTCGGATATCTCATTGGAGATGCGGGCGTTGATCGATTCGGCCTCCATCACGGTGAAAGCATGCCGTAACAGTCTGGAGGGCAGAGGGCTCGGTGACGACGATCTGCTGATGGGTGTCGAAGTGGTTCTCGCTGCAGTGCTCCATCTCGCTCGCCGTCAGCGAGATGGGTGGTCACAGCTCTACACCTGACATCACATCCCCGCTCCAGTGTCGTAGGCACACCGTCTCAGAGAGTTCGGTTCTCGCGTTCACCGAGCTCGGAGGACTCGGCTGCGGTGTCGCGGTCTCGACCACGGACGATGCGTACCGTCAGGACTGCGATGATCACCAGCACTGCGATCAGGAGCACTGCGGTGTTCGGTACCGCGTCGGCCACGTCGCTGATCCAGACCTGCAGCGAGTACTGACTGTCGACCCCCATGACGCCGCCGAGGTTCGCTGTGCCCTCCGTGAGCAGGAACAGCACTCCGATACCGATGAAAAGCACCCCCGATATCAGAGACGTCGTGTGCGTTTTCAGCGGTCCTATGCTGATTTCCTTGCCGCGCAGCCACGTTCGTGATCCGAGCGAGAATCGGTCCCAGACCAGCGCCAGCACGAACAGGGGTATCACCATCCCCGCTGCGTAGAGTGCCATGAGCACTCCGCCGTATACGGCCTGACCGCCGGCGACGGCAACGGTCAGGACCGCGCCGAGCAGGGGTCCCGAGCAGAACCCTGCGAGCCCGTAGACCGCGCCGAGGGCGAACACCGATCCGGTGGAGGAGACGTCGATGCGCGCGGCTGCTCTCTGAGCGGACCCCAGCGCGAAGCCGCGACCGACGATGATCATCACTCCGAGGGCGATGATGACCACGCCGCCGATCATCGTGGTGACCTCGCGATACCGGGTGATCGCCGAGCCGATGGCACCGACTCCGGCACCGAGGGGCACCAAGACCGCTGCCAGCCCGAGGTAGAAGATCCCGGTGCGGCCGGCGAGCTTGCCGGCCCCGTCGAAGGCGTACGCGAAGAAGGAAGGAAGTAGCAGGGCCGAGCATGGACTGAGAAGTGCCAGCAGCCCGCCGAGAAATGCTCCGAGAAGTCCGATCTGCGACATCGTGGGCCGCCCTACGCGCCGGCTGCGGTGTCGATCAGATCGACGAATTCCGAGAACGGTTGCGCGCCCAGAACCGGATCACCGTTGACCGAGAACGCTGGAGTGGCCGGGATACCCAGCGACTGCGCTTCGGTGGAGTCGGCGGTGATCGCGGCATCGAATGCGGTGCCGGTGGCGGCGGCGGTGAACCGAGCTAAGTCCGGTACCCCGGCTTGTTGCGCGTAGCTTTGCAGCGTCTCCAGTGTCAGGTCCGCGTGACCGGTCTCGGGTGCATCGGCGTAGACGGCGCGGGTGAACTCCCAGAACTTGCCCTGGGCGGCGGCGGCGCGTCCGGCCCGGGCCGCATCGAATGATTGTTGCCCGAAAATGGGTAGATCTCGCCATTCGATGCGCAGGGTGCCGGTATCGACGTATCGATCGATCAGCTGCGGCTCGGTTTCCCGGCTGAACTGGGCGCAGAACGGACACCGGAAATCCGAGAAGGCGATCATCACCACCGGGGCGTCGACGTCGCCGAGGGCCATCGGATCATCGGGCTCGCGGTGCGCCAGATCGCCGAGCGGTCCCATCACCGGCGGGCCGCTCACGCTGCTCGACCCGGCGTCCGGTGCCGCCTCCGACTGCTCGCCGTCACCTGTCGTTCCGAGCACGAGAGCTCCCACGAGCACGGCCGCCACCACCACGGCGATGGCCAGGAGCACGATGTCTCGTCGGCGAGTGGAGCGAGATGTCGAAGTCATGCAATACCTTTCGGCAGTCGGCAATACTGGCAGCGATACCCATCTGGGTATACACTCACAGTGTCACCCTACTCACACAACTACAACCCGTAGGAGATACTCGCTGATGACCGAGCCCGCCACGTCCGACCGCCTCGTCGTCGAAACCGCAGGCCGTTCCGATGACGAGGTGATCGCTCGGTACGGGCGTTGGGGGATACGGGCGGCACGCGGCACCGTCGCCGGTGCGGTCACGGTGTTGGTAGTGGGCATTCCCACCGACATCATCGACACGCCGGTCTTCGGCCGTGAGGTGCCGGTGCGGGCGTGGGAGCTTCCAGTTCTGCTGGCCACTGCCCTGTTGACCGCACTGTGGTTCGGGATCGACAAACCCGCGCGGGTCGAGCGGACCGGCACACCCGCCGCTCTCGGTGTCGTACTGACCTTCTTCGCCGTCGGGTGTCCGGTGTGCAACAAGCTGGTACTTCTCGCGCTCGGCACCTCGGGTGCACTGGGGTTGTGGGCACCGATACAACCCATCCTCGCCGGGGTGTCCCTGGCGATGCTGACGGCAGCGGTGATCGTCCGATGGCGCAAACGCGACTGCACCTCCGCGTCCTGCGCAGTATGACCGAGCACCTGCTCACCCGCGCACCGACCATCGCGTGACCGACACCCGAACCGATCGAAAGGAACCGAACGAACTATGACCGAATTGGCCATCGGTACCCGAGTGGACATGCCGTTCGAGGAAACTGTCGACGCAACCCGTGAGGCACTCGCCGAACAAGGGTTCGGAGTGCTCACCGAGATCGACATGCAGTCGACGTTGAAGAGCAAGATCGACGCCGACATCGAACGCTACGTCATTCTCGGCGCGTGCAATCCGCAGTTGGCGAAGGCTGCGATCGACACTGATCGGCAGGTGGGGTTGCTGCTGCCGTGCAACGTGGTGGTGCGAGCCGACGGCAGCAGCACCATCGTCGAAGCGATGAACCCCCAGGTGATGGTGGGGCTCTCGGATGCAGCGGGCCTGGCCGAGGTCGCCGACCGGGCCACAGCACTGCTGCAGAGCGCGATCATGGCACTCGGCGGAGACAGCACCACCACGTAGATGGGTGCGCACCGTATCGGCAGAGCGGCGGCGGCGATCGGGACCGTTGCACTGTGCGCCGTCGCGGTGGTGTCGGGATGCAGTTCCTCGCCTGCTCGAGAGGCCACGGGCACTGATCCGGCGGCGCACCCGTCGTCGCCGTCCGCGCCGCCCGCGGGCTTCGGAGACACGGCATTGTGGTCGATCCCGTTCTTGTCGCAGCCGAAGATCGTCAAGGACGGGTTCGTCGGAGTCGTCGACTCCTCGGACGCATCCGGTTCGCACCGGGTGCAGGTACTCGACGACACCGGCACACCACGGTTCGGCGTGGACGTACCCGCCGATCGCGACAAGTTCGCGGTGACCAGCACACACAACCGTGAGCTGTTGATCACCGAGGACATCGATGATCCCGGTTCGGGTGCACCGGCCACGATGACCGCCCGCGATACCCGCACCGGCGACCTCGTATGGGGTCCGGTCTCCACTGCAGGCTGCCTGACCGGGTCCGGGCTGCTGATCGACGCCGACTGCTCGCAGACAGCAAAGCCCGCGGCCGTGGCCGCCATCTCGGCAACCGACGGACACCGCACCGACCTGACGGGTGCGATCTCCGAATCCGGTGGATACGCGGTCACCGTCGACGGCGACACAGCGCGCATCGTGACCGCCGACACCGGCAACACCGCCTGGTCCACCGACACCCTCACCCCGCCCCCCGCAGCGATCCCCGGGACCGCACGATTCGTCGCCACCGCCGGCAATGCAGTGGTCGTGGCATGGACGATCCCGACCCGTCCCGAACCGATCCAGGCGGTCTATCGACTCTCCGATGCCGAGATCCGATGGATCAGCGGTAGCCGCAGTCCGATGGTGGTGACCGCCGACAGCAGTAGCGGGGCGACGATGATCACCACCGCAGACCTCACCGACGACGGCATCGCTGTCCTGTTCGAGCAATACGGCACCCGAGGTTTCACCGCCGATCAATTTCCCGGTGCCGACCGCTTCGCTCTGGTCGGCGGCGTCGTCTACGGCGCGTCGGACTCGGGGGTGACTGCCATCGATGCGACCTCCGGCCGCGTCACCGGTACATCACCGAGTGCCGCACCGACAGCAGTGACCTCGAACGGTGTCGCATTGGCCCAGAGCAGCGACGGGTACACCGCGTTCAAGGTGATCCCCCATTTCTGAGCTGCCCGCCCGCGCGCCCTGTTCAGGACGTCTTGGGTCGACCTCGAAGATCGACGGAGAACAGCGGGCCGAGCAGACACACGTTGATCACCCCGGTCAGAACGAAGACGCCGCCGATCACTCCCACCACGATGCCCCCGACACCGCCGAGTGCGACGGCGACCACGATCAGAGCGATTCCCACGACGATGCGCGGTGCGCGTCCGGCAGTACTGCGCATGAATTCGACGAACGACATGATGATTCCAGTTCTGTAGAGGGACTTTCACTGTTGGACGGGCGAGAACGCCGAAGTGGACCAATCCGCGGCTCCTCGCGCGAACAGCCCAGCCCCGACCTCGACAGCGCGGCATACGACGAGCGCTTCGCGCGCGATCTGATCGACCAGGGCACGACTCTTCGTCGCTTCGCAGCCGCGATAACACGATCACCGGCCGATACCGACGATCTGGTGCAGGACGTCCTCGAACGCGCGTGGCGCAACCGGAGAACGTTTCGATCCGAATCGGCGCTCTCGACGTGGCTGTATCGAATCGCGATCAATCGTGCCCGCGATGTGGCCGCACGCGCGGAGAATCAGCGCACCGAACCGTCGGGCACGGGCGACATCGATGGACCGATCAGCGACCTCGAGCATCCCGAGACGGTGGCGCAGGCGCTCAGCGATCGGTCCACGGTGCGAGCGGCGCTGGCGACGTTGACCGTCGAGGATCGAATGGTCCTGGCACTGCACGACGGCGAGGGCTGGACGGCGACACAGATCGGTGCGGTCGGCGCGCTCACCACCGCGGCGGTGTACAAGCGCATCCACCGCGCACGGGTGAAGCTGCTACGCGCCCTCGACAACGGTCCCGCACACCCGCGAAACGACTCCCAGGCGTGCCGGCGCACACTCGCCGCGGCATCGGACTACCTGGACGGGCGTCTCGATGTCGACGCCTCGGCCCGCATCGATACGCACCTGCGGCAGTGTCGCCGGTGCCCACCCATCGCACAGGCCCTGATCGGTATCAAGACCGCACTCGGCCTGCGGCCGTGGACCAGCGCGGTACCCGAACAGTTCGTCTGCGACCTCGCCCACTTGGGCGGACCCCGCCCACCGCGATGACCGATCATCCCCGACACCCAGAATCAGATACCCCATAGGGTATATTGGGAAGTGAATTATCGACCGAAGGAGAGACTCATGTGCAGGGCTGTCACGTGCAAGAAATGCGGAAAAACGACCTGGGCGGGATGTGGTCAACACGTCGATCAGGTGATGCGGGGCGTTCCGGCGTCCAATCGCTGCAAGGGGCACGACTCCGATCCGAAGTCACCGGGATTGTTCTCCCGCATGTTCTCCAAGAAGTAGATCGCGGTCCGCAGCCCTGATCCTGCCAGGGCTGCGACCCGAGTCACATTTCTTCGCGATCTCGGTTGTCGCGGTCCCGGTCTTCGTGGTCTCGCCTGTCGCGGCGTCGACCGGTCGGACCGTGCATGCGCAGGTCCGCATCGTAGTGAACGAACAGCCCCCACCCGATCAGGTGCAACACCACGACCACACTCGCCATCGCCGGCAAGCGGGGGCTCCGTCGCGGGACAATCGATGTCACGCAGGCACACTCACGTCGGCCACCGGCGCAGCCAGCCGTCCGGAGGGCAGTCGAGGGTAGTTGCGATCGACGTCTGCGACCCCGGATTTGCGCCGCCGCGGGGTGCGGGCGAGGTTGCTCGATCAGCAACGCCCGTTCCCGGAGGTATCGTCGCCGATGCTCGGACCGACCCCGACCAAGGTCAACGACCGACGATGATGAGGATCGACCCACACCGAGATAGTGGCACCGGTCACCAGTGCGCGGACGGTCGACCGTTCTGCACGCACATCGCACCGGTACGTTCCGGACCCGGGCACCGTCACTTCCAGTTCCACCCGTCGTGAATCGATGTCGATGCTCAGGACCACCGCCCACCCTTCGACGATGTCGTCCTCTCGCTCCGCCGCCGTGTCGCGGACCGGAGACACCGCTGCAGGATGCAGCGGTGTGCGGGCTGCGAACATCATCGCCGCCATCAGCAGCACCGCGAAGCCGGCCACCACGGCAGCGGTGACAGCGGTCGCCGACCCGGGTGAGAGTCGAGGGACGAGGAAGGTGAACACCAGTATCAGCGCGAGCACGTAGAACCCCATGGCGACCGCGATCGCGTACGACACTCGCCCCGGTACCAGGACAGCGGCACCTGTCGAGCGCAGTCTCCGCGTGCTCGTCACCGTCTGTCCTCTGGGGTCCCGCTGGCGGTGCCCTCTTCGACGCCGTCGGCGATGATTTCGGAGGGTGCCCGCACGTCGGCGGTGTGGCCCGTCAGCCCGACGTGGGCTTCGGTGCGCATGCGCTCGACCATGTGAGGGTAGTGCAGCTCGAACGCCGGCCGCTCGGAGCGAATCCGGGGTATTTCGGTGAAATTGTGGCGGGGCGGTGGGCAGGTGGTGGCCCATTCGAGAGAGTTGCCGTAGCCCCACGGATCGTCGACGGTGGCGACCTCGCCGTATCGGTAGGACTTGAACACGTTCCACACGAACGGCAGCGTGGACAGCCCGAGGATGAACGCTCCGATCGAGGAGATCAGGTTCAAGGTGGTGAATCCGTCGGAGGGCAGGTAGTCGGCGTATCGGCGCGGCATCCCTTCGTTGCCGAGCCAGTGCTGGACCAGGAACGTCATGTGGAACCCGACGAACGTCGTCCAGAAGTGCCACTTGCCGAGGCGTTCGTCGAGCATGCGTCCGGTGATCTTGGGAAACCAGAAGTACACCCCGGCGTAGGTGGCGAAGACGATGGTCCCGAACAGCACGTAGTGGAAGTGCGCCACCACGAAATAGGTGTCGGTGACGTGGAAATCGATCGGGGGGCTGGCCAGCAGCACACCGGTCAGTCCGCCGAACAGGAACGTGATCAGAAATCCGATGCTGAACAGCATCGGGGTTTCCAGGGTGACCTGTCCTCGCCACATGGTGCCGATCCAGTTGAACAACTTCACCCCGGTCGGCACGGCGATGAGGAAGGACATGAACGAAAAGAACGGCAGCAGAACAGCTCCGGTGGCGTACATGTGGTGCGCCCACACCGTGATCGAGAGCGCTGCGATGCCGAGGGTGGCGAAGATCAGACCCTTGTAGCCGAAGATGGGTTTGCGGCTGAAGACCGGAAAGATTTCGGAGACGATGCCGAAGAACGGGAGCGCGACGATGTAGACCTCGGGATGGCCGAAGAACCAGAACAGGTGCTGCCAGAGCACCGCTCCCCCGGTCGCCGGGTCGAACACGTGACCATCGAAGTGTCGATCGAAGGCCAGCCCGGCCAACGCGGCCGCGAAGGTCGGGAACGCCAGCAGTACCAGCACCGAGGTCACGAGCATGTTCCAGGTGAAGACCGGCATCCGGAACATAGTCATGCCGGGTGCGCGCAGGCACACCACGGTGGTGATGAAGTTGACCGCACCCAAGATCGTGCCCAAGCCGGACAGGATCAGGCCCAGTACCCACAGGTCGGCACCGACACCGGGGGAATGCAGTGCGCTCGTCAGCGGCGTATAGGCGGTCCACCCGAAGTCCGCGGCACCTCCCGGGGTGATGAACCCGGCGAGCACGATCAGCGATCCGAAGACATACAGCCAGTACGCGAACGCGTTGAGTCGCGGGAACGCGACGTCGGGTGCCCCGATCTGCAGCGGCAGAATGTAATTGGCGAATCCGTATGCGACAGGGACGGCGTAGAGCAGCAGCATGATCGTGCCGTGCATGGTGAAGAGCTGGTTGTACTGTTCGTTGGACAGGAACTGCAACCCCGGTACGGCGAGTTCGGTGCGCATGAGCAGCGCCATCAACCCGCCGATGAGGAAGAGCCCGAACGAGGTGACCAGATACATCTTGCCGATCGTCTTGTGATCGGTGGTGGTCACCAGCTGGAACAGCGTCGAGCCCTTCGGCTCGTGACGCATCGGATACGGCCTGGCCGCCTCAGGGCGGGGAATCAGTGCGGTCATCGACGATCTCCTCGATCCAGGTGTGCGATGCGCCGCATTTGCGTGCGCAGAAATAGGCTGTGATGCACAACGATGTGCGTTACAGGGCCATGGAGGCCTGGACGGTGACGTAGACGGCCACGGCGAGCAACAGGGCGGCGAAGCTACGGGTGAGTGTGGTGGCAGTGACTTTGTCGCTGATGACTTTTCCTGCGAACGAGCCTGCAATTGCCGCGAGGGTGAACGGTACGACAATCTCCCACGGGATGGCGGCACCCGTGCCGAGGCGTTCGATGAAGGCCCCCGCGCTGGTGATGGAGATGATCACCAGTGACGTTCCGACCGCGACGGGCATCGAGTAGCCCAGTGCCAGAACCAGAGCGGGGACGATGAGGAAGCCGCCACCCACTCCCAGAAAACCCGTGAGGAAGCCGACGACGAGCGCGGAGGCGACCAGCTTGACTACCTGCGACGCGGTGATCTTCACTTTTGCGGGCTTGGTGGCGACCGCGACGGCGCTCGGGCGTGTTCCCGGGGTCTCGGCCGGGTTCGGTGTCGGCAGGTCCGTATCGTGTCCGCGCCTGGTGCGGCGCAGCATCGCGCCGGCGGCGACGATCATCAGTGCCGCGAACGCGAGCAGCAAGATCTGCGGGTCGACCGATCGGTTGAGGATCGATCCACCGAAGGCGGTGACCGAGCCCAGGATTCCGAACACTGCCGCTGCCCGCCACCGAACGTGCAGTGCTCGCGCATGGCTGACGGCCGCGATGATCGAGGTGATTCCGACGATGATCAGCGAGGCGCTCGTTGCCGATTGCGGTTCGACCGCCAGGAGATACACCAGGGCAGGAACAGTCAGTATCGATCCCCCACCACCGAGTGCGCCGAGGGAGAGCCCGATGAGAATCCCTGCGGCGACTGCGATCGCGAGGGTGGCGATCATGTCAGATCACTGCGCCGGGGGTGCCGTCATCGCGGACCACAGGGCGGCCGTCTTCGTGCCACGCTTTCATTCCGCCCGACAGATTGTGCGCTGTGCGACCGGCATCAGTGAGGGCCGCGACAGCTTTGCTCGACCGAGCGCCCGAGCGGCACACCACGACCAATTTCTGATCAGGAGGGTAGGCAGCAGGATCGAGATCGCCGAGGCGTACATGGACGGCGTCCGGGGCGTGGCCGGCTGCCCATTCGTCGTCCTCGCGGACATCGATCAGGATGGCTCCTGATTCGGCGATCAGTGCGTGTGCGGCGGCCGGATCGGCTTCCGGTGGTGCTTCAGTCATGAACAACGCTCCTTGGATCAGTGGGTGCTTACAGGGCGTGCAGCGGCGTGGCCGGCACGAAGCGATAGCCCTCGCTCGGTGAGAACGTGGCCGAGACGGTGAACCGATCTCCTCGAATCACTGTGTGCCGCAACTCCACCGGCCGGGAATTCATGCAGCCCAAGCGGCGGATCGACAGCGCGGCGGTCTTCGAATCGAGTTCGAGTGCTGCCGCATCCTCCGGATCCGGGACGACGGCAGTGACGTCCTCGCGGCCACCGGTCAGGCGGATGCCGCAGCGTTTCTCGAGCTCGATGTACAGAGCCGTGTGAGTGAAGTCCGCATCCAGGAGGTCGCGTGCCAGATCCCCCGGCAACCAGGCATAGTCGAGCGCCAACGGCATGGTCCCTGCCATACGGATGCGCTCCAGGTAGAGCAGCGGAGCCTTGGGACCGACCTGCAAGGTAGCGGCCACCGCGGGGTCGGTCCGCAGTTCGAGTGCACGCACCACGCTGTGCTGAGCAACACCCGTGGCTTCCACAGCAGCGAAGAGACTGTAGAGCGCACCGAGTGGCTGCTCGATCACCGGCGGAGCCGCCAACCGAGAAGGCCGGCCACGCTCTGCAATCAGGATTCCTTCGTTCCGCAGGTGCCGCAGGGCCTCGCGGGTGGTGTGACGGCTGACGCCGTAGCTCGTCGTCAACGCATGCTCGCCCGGGAACTCGGAGCCGGCGAATTCGTCGTCACCGATTCGGCGGACCAGATCGGCATGCAGTTGCGCCCACAGCGGCATCGCACTGGAGCGGTCGAGCGCGGCACTGCGATCTGGTTCAACCATCAGAGGCCCTCCTGTCGATCTGTGTCGGAATCCGAATTCGAGCCGCCTGCTGCTGACCCTCGGGGCCACTGTACAACAAATGTACGTACATCCGTACGGACGGCGGTGATGCTCCCTACGCGTCGAAGCGATGTCGACCGAGGATCTCGGGGACCGCAGCTCCCCCGTCCCCCGACGGACCATCCGTCGGCGTCGTCGACACGCAACGAGACGACCCTCGCATCGAGAAAAGTTCTCGCCGAGCACGAACGAGCTCCTGGTGGAGATCGCGCCGAACCTGGCGAATCCGTCGGCGCAGCGACGCGGCATCACCTCGCTTCCCAGTCGGGTACCGGATCGGGAGTGTCGCCCCGGGGTCTGCTCTACCGCAGGTGGCAACGAGCCGACAGGGCGAGCACAGGACCGAACCGGCGGCGGACAGCACGACCGCCCCCGATTCGGGCGTGTTCGATCAGACTGTTTCGAGCTTGCGCTCGGCCCAGGCGGCGTAACTGCCCTCGAGTTCGACAACTCGGTAGCCGGCGCGGCGCAGGGCGCTGGCTGCGACCGCGTTACGGACGCCACTCTGGCAATAGGTCACGATCGGTCCGCCCGTGGGCAGTCCGTCGAGGTTCCACAGCAATCGGCCGCCGCTGAGCTGTTCGGAGCCAGGTATGTGGCCGTCGGCGTGTTCGGTTTTGTTGCGCACGTCCAGCACCATTGCCGAGTCGAACGAATCCAGCTCGTCCGCACCGATTGTCTCGGGTGTCGTCATGGGGAGTCCTCGTAGACTTGTGACGTACCCGGTCACCGTATCGATGCCGACCCGCAGCAGGTGATCACGGAGCTCGTCGGCGACAGTGCGGTCCTCGGCGAGCACCACCAGTGGAGTGTCCTCTCGCTCGGGGTCGTAGACCCAGGCACCGAACGAGGCTGCCTTGCCGATGCCGGGGATGTTGAGCGCTCCGGGGACAGCGCCGCCGTGCACCTCATCGTGGCCGCGGGTGTCGAGGAGGACGACCTCGTCGGAGTCGAGAGCGCGTGCCAAGTCTGCGGAGTCGTACTCGTGCAGCGGAGAGAGTGGCCCGAGAACGACCGGGCCCTGCTTGTTCTGACGCTTCATCCGGCCGAAATAGGCGTGTGCATCCGGTTGGCCGTCGAGCATCTCATCGACGAAGCCCTGCTCGTCGTCGCGCTCGACATACCCGGCCCACCAAGCGAAACGGCGTTCGTAGCCGACGCTGGTCGACGGGAGCGCGCCGAGAGCTTTTCCGCAGGCACTGCCCGAACCGTGACCCGGAAAGACCTGGATATGGTCCGGCTGCGTGACAAACGATCGCTTCAGGCTGCGGAAGATCTGTTTGGCACCCTCGAACCGGGTGTCGACACCGTCTGCAGCTTCGTCGAGTAGGTCCGGTCGGCCGAGATCGCCGGCAAAGACGAAGTCGCCCGTCAACATGTATCCCGGAGCATCGGCGAAGGCACCGTCGGTCACCAGGAACGAGAGGTGCTCCGGGGTATGACCGGGCGTGTGAACGGCTTGCACGGTGATGTTACCCAGAGCCAGCGTGTCACCATCGTGGAGGCGTTCGGCCTCGAAGCCGTACTGCCAGTCGTCGCCGCCCTCTCCTGAGACGTAGGTGACCGCCCCGGTGGCCTCGGCTAGCTCGCGAGTGCCGGACAGGTAGTCGGCATGGATGTGGGTCTCGGTCACGGCGGTGATGGTCATGCCATGCCGAGCGGCCAGGTCCAGATACACACCGATGTCGCGGCGGGCGTCGACCACCACTGCCTCCCCCTTGGCCTGACAGCCGATGAAGTATCCGGCTTGGGCGAGGTCTTCGTCGTAGATGCGTTCGAGAAGCATCGAAATCTCCTTGTCGATCGTGGCGGCGTTCGTACAGGTGTCAAGATTCATGGTACCCCGTGGGGTATTTTCAAGAGGTCCTGTGCGGCGAGGCGCACGCTCCCGATCTCACGGGGTGGAGGTGGATTGGGTCGGCATACCAACGAACACCCAGGGGCGTGGGAACCGGCCGATCCAGCGAGGCGCGACGACTCACAGCGGCACCGCAGCGGTTGCCGACCATCACGTCCTCCTCAGTCGTCCGGCACTCGCCGACTCGGGATGGACGAGGAAACTTCATTCGTCCCGAGTGTGGCGTTTGCCGGAATCGGCGACTAGCCTCATCCATAATGTACGTACATCCGGACGATCAATCAAGGAGAGGGCAACGTACACCTCGGCACGTGTCCTTGCACCACCTGCTCGAACGCCGGAATGACCTTCCAGCACGACTGCTGTGGATGCAGTGCACCTGGCCTCAGTGACCACCAATGTC
The DNA here is from genome assembly GCF_001456905.1 of Gordonia sp. SGD-V-85. NCBI lineage: Bacteria > Bacillati > Actinomycetota > Actinomycetes > Mycobacteriales > Gordoniaceae > Gordonia > Gordonia sp. SGD-V-85. The sequence continues at coordinate 7,807 of NZ_LNQO01000035.1, read as the reverse complement.
GTGACCACTCAGCTCGCGCCACACCGACGTCGAGCTGAACCACCCCGGCACCAACCGAAATCGAGACAGCTCACCGAGCTCGTGTCTCGAACAGGAGGACCACATGTCCGCGCACACCATCGACCACAAAGTCGCGATCATCGGCGGAGGCAACGCCGGTATTTCGCTCGCGGCACGTCTGCGGCGAGCAGGAATGACCGACATCGGCATCATCGAGCCGGCAGAGACCCACTATTACCAACCTTTGTGGACGCTCGTCGGTGGAGGCCGCGCCCCGGCCGCGGAAAGTGCGCGTAGCGAGGCGTCGGTGATGCCCCAGGGCGTCGGCTGGATCAAGGATCGCGCCGAGGGGGTCGACCCGGATGCCCAGACGGTCAGCACCTCCTCGGGAACTACGATCCATTACGACCACCTGGTGGTGTGCCCCGGCATCCAGCTCGACTGGGATTCGGTGCCCGGCATGGCCGAATCGATCGACACCCCGCAGGTCTCGAGCAACTACCGCTACGATCTCGCGCCCAAGACGTGGCAGATGATTCAGAAGATGCGGTCGGGCACCGCAGTGTTCACGATGCCGTCCGGCCCCATCAAATGCGCGGGTGCCCCGCAGAAGATCGCGTACCTCGCGGCCGACTACTGGCGAGAGCAGGGCGTGCTCGACGCCATCCGAGTTGTCCTCGTCCTGCCCACACCCGGAATGTTCGGGGTACCGGTGTTCGCCGAGGAGCTCGAACGAGTCGTGGCGCGCTACGGCATCGAGGTGCGCAAGAACAGCGAAGTCACCGCCGTCGACCCGGACGGCCGATCGGTGACGATCACTGATAACAGCGCAGGTACCACCGACGAGCTACCCTACGACCTGCTCCACGTCGTACCGCGCCAATCCGCACCGGACTGGATCAAGGCCAGCCCCATAGCGGACCCCGAGAATCCAGCCGGATACGTCCAGATCGACAAGAACACACTGCGACACAACAGGTTCGACAACATCTTCGCCCTCGGTGACGCCGGATCGTCACCGAACTCCAAGACCGGTGCCGCCATCCGCAAGCAAGCACCCGTGGTTGCCGAGAACCTGCAGGCGAGCATCGCCGGCCGTCCACTGACCGCACAGTACGGCGGGTACGCCTCCTGCCCCTTGACCACCTCTCGCAAGACGATGCTTCTGGCCGAGTTCGACTACACGATGCAGCCGGCTCCCTCGATACCGCTGATCGACACCACCCGCGAACGCCGCGACATGTGGTTCCTCAAGAGACGCGGACTGCCGGCGTTGTATTGGAATGCCATTCTCACCGGCCGAGCGTGAACGGTCGACCGCCGCACAGTTACGACCGCGAGGGCGACCTGAGCCACTACCGGTCGGTGTTCGAGGCCATCGAACGACGCGTGATACCGGAGGTGGTGATCACCCGGCTCACCCCGTATCTGTTCGTTCTGGTGTCGGCGGCCGTGCTCGGAATGGCGCTTCCGCACACCGGCGGCGCACACGGGTACGACGTTCTTCTGCGCACCGAAAGCGCCGACGCGGAGTCAGCGGGCGTGTTGGCGACGCTGTTCACCGCATTCACTCTCACGTTCACCGTCGTAGCGGCCTCGATCGCGCGACTGGTTCGGCGGTTTCGGTGGGCTGCTCTGGCTTTGGCGGGCAACGGTGTCACCACGGTGTTCGGTGTGCTTGCGATCTGGGCGCGTCAGTCACTGGCACCGACCGCGACGGTGGCAGGTCCATCGATCGGACTGTATCTGGGTGCGGTGGCCGCGTTGCTCTCCACTGTTCTCTGGGCACGTGTGGTGTTCACCCGCCCGGACGAGCAGCCCGGTCCAGCGCGCAGGAGCTGACACGTCGCGGGCCCGATCACCCCACCTCGAACCGAATACCCTGCCTCGCTCCGATCACCCCCGTGCATCGATGCGGGGGTGATCGGACCGTTGTCAGGCGAGGGCGAGAAACAGCTTCTCGAGCTCGGCCTCGGTCATCTTCTCGCCCGTCTCCGCGCCCGTGATGCACTCACGGAGTCCGGTGGCCACGATCTTGAAGCCCGCCCGATCGAGAGCCTTCGATACCGCGGCCAGCTGGGTGACGACATCCTTGCAGTCCCGACCGCTCTCGATCATGGCAATCACTCCTGCAAGCTGACCCTGCGCACGCCGCAGACGGTTCAATACCAATGCGATGCTTTCGGTGTCACCGGTCATGTCGTTCAGTCCTTCGTTCGATGAAACTCCAGTTTACCCCTAGGGGTAAGAGTGGTCGTGGTGGCCGACACCGGACGGTATCGGCCACCACTGTGTTGCTCGAGATTGCTGACACTCAGCTGTGCGAGAAGCCGATCTTGGGTAGTACTGCTCGTAACCACGTGGGTGACCACCATGCGGCGTGGCCGGTCAACCGCAACAACACCGGCAGCAGAACCAGGCGGATGAGTATCGCGTCCAGCAGTACGGCGACGCCGAGGATGATTCCCATCTCCTTGGGTGGCAGTGGTTCGGCGAGCGCGAACGAGAAGAACACCGCGATCATCACCGCGGCAGCCGCGAAGATAACCCGACCCGAATGCGCCATTCCGTCGACCTGAGAACCGTGCGGATCACCGGTGTTCTCGTAGTGTTCCTTGACGCTCGACAGCAGAAACACCGTGTAGTCCATCGCGATTGCGAAGATCATCGCGAAGAAGAACACCGGTCCCCAGCCGTTCAGGAATCCTTGCGGGGTGAATCCGAGTAGCGACGAGCCGTGACCGTCCTGGAAGATCAGCTTCGCCACACCGAAGGCCGCTCCGGTGGACAGCAGGCTGACCACGGTCCCCAGCAGGGCGATCAGCGGTGCCTGCAGTGCGATCAGCAGCAGCAGGAATCCGAGTACGAGGATCACCGACACCACGATCGGCAGATACTCGTTCAACGCGGTCTGCAGGTCCAGGTTCTCCGCGGGTGCACCGCCGACGATCGCTCCCTCGGGCAGCTCGGCACGCAACGCGTCGAGTGTGGTCTCGAGTGCGGGGTCCGACGGGTCCACGTTCGGGATGGCCTGCAGCATGACGAAGTCGGATCCGTCCATGGCGGGCATGGGCGGCGTCACCATCGATACGCCGTCGACGCTCGCTGCGATCTGTGCGGTCTGCTCCGCCTCCGATGTGGGGGCGATGATCTGCAGCATTCCTGGTGCACCTTCACCCATCTGCGCCTGCACCAGTTCGTAGCCCTGCCGGACCGGAGCGTCCTCGGGCACAACCGAAATGGACGGCATGGCGACCTTCAGGCCCAGTGCCGGAATCGACAGCGCCACCAGAATCAACAGCGAGCCGATGGCGAACGGCCACGGATGCTTGTGCAGCAGCTGACCCCAGGACGCGAATTTCGGCGAACGGTGCACCTGTCGCTTCGCGTACGGGAGGGACCCGGCATTGACCTTGGCTCCGAGTTTGCCCAGAACTGCGGGGAGCAGTGTGAGGGTGGCCGCGAGGACGAACACCACCGCGAGCATGATGCCCACCGCCATCGTGCGCACAGCAGGTGCCGGTACCAGAAGCACGGCAGACAAGCTGATCAGCACGGTCAGACCGGACAGCAGGACTGCTTTGCCTGCCGTGTCCATCGTTTCTGCCACTGCACGCTGCGGGTCGATCCGTCCGGCGTCGATGGTCTTACGGAGCGCATCCCGGAATCGAACGACGAGGAAGAGCGCGTAGTCGATACCGAGCGCCAGCGCGAACATCATCGCAAAGTTCATGGCCCACACCGAGATCGGCGTGATTTCGTTCAGCAGAACCAAGCCACCCGCAGATGCCACCAGACCGGCCAGCGTCAACAGCAGGGGCAGACCTGCCGCGACGAGCGATCCGAACGCAAGCACCATGATCGCCAATGTGACCGGCCAGGAGATGATTTCGGCCTTGATCATCGCGTCGTGGTTGGCCTTGTTGAAGTCACTCCACAGCGCCGATGCTCCGGTCGGGTAGACCTCGATCGAGTCCGTGGAGGCTGCGGTCAAGTCACCCTTGAGATCGTCGACGGCCTTCACCATCTCGTCGGTCGTCCCGTTCGCTCCACCGATGAGGATTCCGGTGTGCCCGTCGGGGCTGATCGACATCCCCGGTTGCGGGGGGATCACCTCGGAAATCCGCGAGTCAGCGGCCAGAATGTCGGTGACCTCGGAAATGACAGCCGCAACAGCGGGATCCGTCACCTGCTCGGTGTCCGAGTGCACCACAACCTGTATCGCGGCAGAAGAGTTCCCGCCGAAGTGCTCCTGTGCGAGTTCGCGAACCTGGACCGACTCCGATCCATTGGCCTGCCAACCGGCACCGGCGAGAGAGCCGAACACCGACGGGGCAAACGCTCCCAATCCGATGATCACCACGAGCCACGCGGTCACCACCCACTTGAAATTGCCTGCCATGCGCGCACCGAAGCGCGCCAACGGCCCCCCGGTGATCCCTGGCGGCGAGCTGTCTGCAGAACTCTCGTCGGTTCGAACGTCCGTAGAACTCACATCATGTCCTTACTGGTCGGGATGATGGAGAAACCGTAACACAGTACCCCCAGGGGTATGGTGATACCATTCCTTCTACCCCCTAGGGTATGCACGAACGACCGCACCACACGCAGAGAAGCGAGGCTCTACCGCATGTCATGCACCGACACTCTCACCGGCCCCGGCGGACCGAGTATCGAACGCGCAGTCCCCGCGCTGGCGGGCACCATGATCCTCGCCAGCCTCGCCGCCGGTTCCCTTCACGACCGCCGCTGGCATGCCCTGACAGCATTCGTCGGCGGGAATCTGCTGCTGTACTCGGCAGTCGGATGGTGCCCGGCCAGCTTGGCAATGCGGCGGCTGGGGATGCGCCAGAGCACAATGACGCCGACCCGGTGAACCGCGACAGGACCCGCCCTACGCCGTGGCAGTGGGTCAGCTACGCCTTCGGCCGCACTCTTCCCTCGACCATGACGGACTGGGTGGCCAACGATCTGACGGGTGATCACGCCGTCGTTCGGCACCTGATTCGCGGCCAGGTTCCGTTTCTTCCCATCTACGCCGTGTTCATGTTCTTTCCGGGTGAGCTGTGGCTGCGTGGTTCCATGGTGCTTCTCGCGGTCCTGCTCTCGGTGTTCTTCACCGCCTCGTACATGGAAGAGAATCGGCAACGCCGCCTCGTACGGCACATGCTGCCGCGCGATCTGACGAACTCCCGCAAAGCGCAGGAATCGGAACTGGTCAAGAAGCGTTATCTCGCGGCGCACCCCGAGCCCGGGGCCTCACGCACCGCCGCGGCACCCATCGCTCCCGGCCGAGAGCACTGAGCGATGGTCGTCGATCCAACGCACCGTCTCGCCCGGTGGCAGCGATTCTGGGACAAGCAAGCGGCCGGTTACGACAAACACATGACCTTTCTCGACCGAGTCCTCTTCCGCGACACCAGGTCCTGGATCTGCAGTCGCGCCCGAGGCAAGGTTCTCGAGGTCGCAGTGGGAACTGGACTCAATCTCGAGCACTACCCGGCAGGGACGTCGTTGACCGGAATCGAGCTGAGCCCGGACATGCTCGCGCAGGCGCATACTCGGGCCGCCGGCGTCAGACCCGACGCTCGCCTAGCTCTCGGGGACGCTCACGCTCTGGATTTTCCCGATGCATCTTTCGACACCGTGGTGTGCACGTTCTCGCTCTGCGCCATCCCCTCCACGGACATCGCGCTCGCGGAAATGTCGCGAGTGCTGCGTCCAGGTGGAACGTTGCTCCTCGCCGATCACGTCGCCTCGTCGATCCGGCCGGTTCGATGGATCCGCTCCGCGTCGTCGAGTGCGGTGAGCGGTCGAACCGACTCCCGCAGGTGCCCCACATCCTCGATGGACGACTCGGTGGGTTCGTCGCTGCTTCCTGTCGATGCGGTCATCGCCTCACCATTCCTCGATGTCGCTGAAGACAGGCGTTGCGGTGCCGCCGTCCGCTCGAGGCTCCACCGGCGGGTGGATCGCCGGGATCGGTGCACACGCGGCGTCGCCGGTGAGATGCGTGCGGCGGGCACGGTTGCGCCGGGCTTTGCGGGTGGCTTTCTGCGAGCGGTCGGTGACCTCGCGCATCTGCTCGATCATCGAAAACAGTGCGCTCTCATCGACGTTCGACCGACCTTGTTCGCGGAGACGGGCGATAGCAGCTCTGTGCTCCCACAGTGTCACCGCGGGATGTGACATCGTCCGGTACGGCACCTCGACATAGCCGGCACCGTCTGGTTCGAGGACCCAGATTCTGCTCAAATCGCGTGGGTCACGTCGTATCACGAACCGCCCCAGGTCCTCTCGCCGCGCAACCCACGGTTTGAGCGCGTTCGAGAAGTAGTGCACGTGATCGAGAACGAAGCCCGTGCGCGTCAGACGTCGCCGGATGACGGGAAGAAAGTCCACCAGGAACGCGGTTTCGCCGAGCACCACACGAGGGGCGTGACCAACTGCGGCGACCTCGCCGGCCCACACGGCGGCCGGAGTGTTCCCGATCCCTGTGTGAACGCTCACGTGATACGCGGCTATGGCCAGGACCAGCCAGCGCTCCAACTCACGCAATGTCAACGCCGCGTGCTTGTCCGAGTCGTAACTTCCTCGGTCCGCTGGGTTCGAGAAGGTGGTCCCAGGCAGCTCGTGCACCGCCGTCATCGCCGTTCCGATGATGCGTTCGACGATCCCGCCGTAGTGCGGTCGGCCCGGAGGACGGTATTCGAGTGTGATGGCGTGCTGGGCGCATCCGCGGCGCAGCGCTTCGCTTTTGAACTCGGAGGCGTTGTCGAGATACAACTGTTTCGGCTTCCCTGCCATCGGCCACTGCACCTGCTCCGCGAGCTTGCACGCCTCCAGCCATGTCTGCTTCTCGCAGCAGACGCGTTCCAGGCACAACCCGACCGATATCGACGACGGCGGCTCCAGAGTGACGACGAACCCGAGTACGGAACGGCTGAAGACATCAATGGCGATCGTCAGGTAGGGGCGGCCGATCGGTTGCCGCTCGTACTCGTCAACGACCATCAGATCAACGACGGTGTGGTCGATCTGGACCTGATCGAGAATCCCGGAAACCGTCGGTGGACTGTCGCCGGCGGACTGACGTGGGCGGGCGGCATCGGGTCCTCCACGTGACCTGGCCACCGATGCCGGATGGAGCGCGGCGATACGCGCGGTGACGGTATTTCTGGCCGGCACTGGCAGACCCGCGCGGTGGCACGCCAGTGCTATACGTCGGTGCAGCGCAGCGACACTCAGCTTCTGGCGGTGAAGAAAATAGCGGGTAAGATGATCGCCGATCACTTCCTCGACCTCAGCCGTCACTCGGCTGCGGCCACGCCCTCCCGACGAGACCTTCGTCAGAAGATCGGTGACTGTCCCCGTCCCGTTCCTGAGCCTGCCGACCAACGTGTAGACCTGCCGCCTGGACAATCCCAACCGTTGCGCGGCATCGTCGACCGCTTCCGAACGCACCGGATGCATCTCCAGCAAGGGAGCCAGGACAGCGAAACGGGCCTCAGCCTGAGACCACCGCTCCCCCGACGCTGTCAGCACACCGGTCTCCACGACGTCGAGCTTGTCGGGGTCCATCACAAGCCTCCCTGTCACCGAGAGCCGAGCGTGCGACCGTGCACCGCACTTCTGACATCAGAATGTCAGAAGACACGTGCACTCACCCTCGAAACGCCTGCAACGAGTGCAGCCGTCTTCTGAAGTTGACAACTGCTGTACCGAAAGGGCACATCTCATGAGCACATCGACAGTGATCGTCTCCGGAATGACGTGTGGGCACTGCGCGGCGTCGGTGCGTGAAGAA
>NZ_LNQO01000034.1:0-25378 GCF_001456905.1 Gordonia sp. SGD-V-85 | reverse complement strand
AACTCCCACACCGACACATCGAACGTCACCGGCGTCTTCTGCACGAAGACATCCGAGTCCTTGATCGAATACCAGTCCCGCATCCACTCCAGACGGTTCACGATCGCCGCATGCGACACCGTCACACCCTTCGGACGACCCGTCGACCCCGAGGTGAACAACGTGTACGCCGCATCGGCGGGCTGCAGGGGCGCGAGCCGTTCGTCGTCGGTGACCGGCGCGGTGGCGAGGTCGACCTCGGTGGTCGTGTCGACCACGACCGCGGTGACGTCCGCCGGCAGTTCGACGGCGGAATCGGCGGCGACGAGGGCCAGCCGGGCGTCCGCGGTGTCGAGCATGTACCGGGTGCGGTCAGACGGCGCGTCGATGTCGAGCGGAACGTAGTGACCGCCCGCCGCGACGACGCCGTGGATGGCGACGAGAAGCTCGACCGACCGCGGGATGGCGACCGCGACGGCGACGTCGGGTCCGACACCGATGGAGATCAGATGACGGGCCAGTGAGTCGACCCGTGCACCGAACTCGGCGTAGCTGACGCGACGCGAACCGAACACGATGGCCGGTACGTCGGACCTCGTCGCCACATGCACCACATCGGTCACCGTTGGGCCTCCATCTCGCCTCGTCGCCTGCCGTCTCGTCCTGCGTTCCCCATTCCCCCCGTGTGTTCGCTGCGCCCCGGGTGTTCTCTCCGCTCAGTCATCCCCACCGGGACCACTGTCGGAACCATCGTCACCGTAGCGACTCTCGTCCCCACCGCGACCGTTGTACCCGACCTCGCGGCCGGCCACACCGTTCTCGCCGACTCCCGGCTCCCCCGCACCGGACTGCCGGGATCCGACGATGCCCGGCAGGGTGGCGCCGGTCGGCCGCGTCGCGGCACCCGCCGACCACGCCAGCACGCGATCACGTTCCGCGGGCGTCACGAGCGGACACTCCCCGACCGCGGCATCCGGTCGGGCGGTGAGCCCGTCGAGGAGCGTAACCAGGCGCTGCGCGAGCAGTTCGACGGTCCCCTCGTCGAACAGGTCCGTGGCGTACACCATCGACGCCGACCAGGACCGGTCCGGACGGGCGACCACCGCGACCGTCAGGTCGAGCTGGGCGGACGTGACCGGCGACTCGAGTGGCGCGACCCGCAGCCCCTCCGCCTCGAGCACCGGTGAACCGCTGCCGGCGTTGGTCAGCGTGAGCATGACCTGTGCCAGCGGCGAGAACGCCCTCGACCGGGTCGGGTTCAGACGTTCGACCAGTGTCTCGAACGGCACGTCGGCGTTGGTGAAGGCGTCGAGGTCGACGACCCGGGTGTCCTCGAGCAGTTCGGCGAAGCTCATCGACGGGTCGACCTCGGCCCGCAGGACCAGGGTGTTGACGAACATGCCGATCAGTTGGTCGATCTCGGCGCGTCCGCGACCCGCGATGGGCGTGGCCACCGCGATGTCGTCGGTCGCGGTGACCCGGGCGAGCAGCACCGACAGGCCCGCGTGCACCACCATGAACGGCGTCATCCCGCGGTCGCGCGCCAGCGCTGAGATCCGCGTCGCGACGTCGTGTGGGATCTCGAAGTCCACCCGCGCACCCCGCATCGACGCCACGGTCGGGCGCGGGCGGTCGGCGGGCAGTTCCAGCACATCGGGAACCCCGGCGAGCTGACGCAGCCAGTACGACAGTTGCCGGCCGACCACCGACGTCGGGTCGTCGACCGCCCCGAGCTCGCGTTGCTGCCACAGTGCGTAGTCGGCGAACTGGACCGGCAGCGGCGGCAGTTCCGGGACCCGGCCGGCGGCACGGTCGCGGTAGGCGGTCACGACGTCGGCCATCAAGGGCCGCATGGACTCACCGTCACCGACGATGTGATGCAGTACCGCGAGCAGGACCCACGAACCCTCGCCGCGTTGCCACAACCGGATCCGGACGGGCACCTCGGTGGTGACGTCGAAACCGACCGACAGCGCGTCGAGAAGCGCGGCCTCCGAGGCACATTCGACGAGCCGGGGCAGCGCGGCCGGACCGTCGGCGTCGTGGACGACCTGCGTCGGCCGGCCGTCGACGGCGGGGAAGGTGGTCCGCAGGATCTCTTGCCGGGCGACGACGTCGCCGATCGCCGCGCTCAGGGCCTCGACGTCGAGCTCGCCGCCGAGTTCGACACCGATCGGCAGGTTGTACGCCGCCGACGCCGGGTCGAGGCGGTTGATGAACCAGATCCGCTGCTGCGCGAACGACAGCGGGATCTCCGCCGGTCTGGGCTCGACCCGGATCACGGGAGCGCGCAACCCGCCGCGGTGTTCTCCGAGAGCGGCCAGGGCCCGCGGGGTGGGCGACTCGAACACGTCCCGGACGCCGATGTCGGCGTTCAACGCGTCGCCGACGCGTGCGGCCAGTCGGGTCGCCGACAGCGAGTTGCCGCCGAGGGCGAAGAAGTCACCCGTCACTGACACCGCGTCGACGCCCAGCAGGTCGGCGAAGACGGCCACGACGCGCGCCTCGGCCGCGGTCTCCGGGGCCACGAGGTCGTCCGCCGCGATCTCCGGGGCGGGCAGGGCCCGCTTGTCCAGCTTGCCCGTCGGGGTGAGCGGCAGGGCGTCGAGGACCGTGATCGTCGCCGGGATCATGTACGTGGGCAACTGATCCGCGAGATGGTCGCGCAGCTCGCCGACGTCGACGGCAGGCGCCTCCGACGCCGACACCACGTAGGCGGCCAACGACGACGCGACCGACCCGCCGACCCCGAGCACCACCGCGGTCTTCACCGCCGGATGCGAGGTCAGCGCGTTCTCGATCTCGCCGAGTTCGATGCGCAGGCCGCGCAGCTTCACCTGGTCGTCCGACCGTCCGAGGTACTCGAGCTCGAGCTCGCCAGACGCCGAGCGCACCCACCGGACACGGTCGCCCGTGCGGTACATGCGATCGCCGGGCACCCCGAACGGGGACGCCACGAACCGTTCGGCGGTCAGTTGCGGGCGCCCGAGGTAACCGCGTGCCAGCGAGACGCCGGTGGCGTACAGCTCGCCGGCCATCCCGACGGGTACCGGCGCCAGGCGCTGGTCGAGGACCAGCAGACCGGTACCCGGCACGGGCGCGCCGATGGTCACCGGTCCATCCGGATCGAGCGGACCGCTGATGGTGACCGCCACCGACGTCTCCGTCGGCCCGTACGCGTTGTGGAACGCGACGCGGCCCGCCCAGGTGCGGACGAGAGCGGTGGAGACCGCCTCGCCACCCGAGGCCAGCATCCGCAGTGCGGGCAGGTCGTCGGGTTCGACGGTCGCCAGCACACTCGGTGTGAGGAACACGTGCGTCAGTTCGTGCTCGCGGAGGAAGGCGGTCAGCGCCTCGCCACCGACGATGTCGTCCGGCCGGTACACCAGCGTCGAACCCGAGGTCGAGGCCAGCAGCCACTCCAGCACCGAGGCATCGAAACTCGGTGAGGCGTAACCGAGTACCCGCGAACCCGGATCGATGCCGAACCGGTGCGCCTCGGCGACGGCGAAGGCGTGCGCACCGCGCTGGGTGACCGCCACGCCCTTGGGCACACCGGTCGACCCGGAGGTGTAGATGACATAGGCGAGTGCATCCAGACGCGGGGTACCCACCAGCTCGCCCGGCGCGAGGGCGGTACCCTCGATGCCACGCATGGCGTCGGCGACGGCGGACACGTCGATCCATTCGACGTCACCGCGGGCACCCGCTTCCGGCCCCGGGCCGCCCTGTTCCGGACTTCCCGATGCCGACGCGATCACCAGACGCACACCGGAATCGGTGACCATGTGCGCGATGCGGTCGGCGGGCAGCGTCGGGTCGATGGACAGGTACGCCGCGCCCAGCTTCGCCAGGGCCCATTGCCCCGCCAGCCGGTCGACGGTGCGACCGAGCGCCAGCCCCACGACCGAGTCCACGCCGATCCCGCGGCCGATCATCCACCGCGCGAGCCGGTTCGAGCGCTCGTCGAGCTCGGCGTAGGTGAGCGACGCGCCGTCGCCGTCGGTGACCGCGACGATCCCCGCGTGCGCGGCCGCGAAGTCGGCGAACACCTCGCCCAGCAGACGCGGTTCCGGCGCCGCCGGACCGTTCACCGGCGTGAGCTCGGCAGCTGCCGCGGCGTCGAGGAGCGCGATCGACGAGGTCGGCGAATCCGCATCGTCGACGGTCGTCCGCAGGATCTCGCGCAGCGCCGCGCCGAACACCCCCACCTGGTCGTCGGCGAAGGCCGACGGGAGGTACTTGAGCTTCAGCAGCAGGCGGTCACCGGACGGTGACGACGCGAGGTTGAGCGGATAGTGCGTCGAGTCGCCGGCGTCCACGCCGACGATCTGCAGACCGCCGGCCAGCGACGTGTCCGCCGTGGACAGCGAGTCGGAGTCCACCGGGAACGACTCGAACACGGTCAGCGTGTCGAAGAGCGCACCGATCCCCGCAAGCGCGGTGAGGTCGGCGAGACCGACGTGCTGGTGGTCGAGGACTGCGACCTTGTCGGCCTGCATCGCGGCGAGCACGTCGCCGATCGGGGCAGCCGGGTCGACGTCGACGACGCTCGGGACCGTGTTGATGAACAGGCCGACCATGCCCTCGACACCGTCGAGGTCCGACGGGCGCCCCGACACGGTCTCGCCGAAGGCGACCACCTGGTTGCCGGTCATGCGCGACAGCAGCACCGCCCAGGCGAACTGCAGGATCGTGCTGACCGTGACACCGCGTTCGCGCGCCAGCCGGTTGATCGCCGCCGTCGTCTCGGCGTCGATCCACTCCTCGTGGTCACGCGGCAACGACGTGGTCGTGGCCTCCTCGGCGCCGGACACCAGCGTCGGCTCCGCCAGCGGCGCCAGCACATCCCGCCAGGCGGCGAGACCCGCGGCCGGGTCGGCGGCGGCGACCCGCCGGACGTGGTCGCCGAAGTCGGAGTCCGCGGAAATGGTTGCCGTGTACGGACCCACCCCGGCGTAGAGCGCGAGCAGGTCGGCGAGAACCAGCGGACCGGACCAGCCGTCGAGCAGGATGTGATGGTTGGTCACGATCAGGCTCAGCGTCGTGTCGGATCCGGAGCCGTGCTCGACGCTCACGAACCGCACCAGCGGCGGCGCCGCGAGATCGAACGGTTCGATCCGTTCGGTGTCGGCGATCTCGCGCACTCGTCGCGCTGCCTCGTCACCGTCGAGGTCGGGTTCCAGGGACACCTCGGACCACGGCAGGTCGACGCGCGGGGGTACGACGGCCACCAGGGCCCCGCCCGCCGTGCGCACATACCCGCTGCGCAGCACACGATGATGTGCGACGAGTTCCTCGGCCGCCGAACGCAATCGCGCCCGGTCGACCTCACCGCCGAGATGCAGCACCGCCTGCGTGACGTAGACGTCCACATTGTCGGAGCCCGTGGGAGCGACACCGTCGGCTCCCGCGGTGTTCTGCGCAGCCATCTGCGACTGGAAGTACAGACCGGCCTGCAGCGGCGTGAGCGGCCAGACGTCCGCACCCGGGAACCGCACCGCGAGCGCGTCGAGTTCGGTCTGGGTGACGGGCGTACCGGGCACGTCCGACGGCGACCGGCCCGGGTCACCGACGACCGCGACGTGCTCGGCGAGTGCGGTGAGCTCGGCGGCCCACAACTCGGCGAGCGCCGTGATGTCGTCGGTCCCGAACAGAGCCGACGGGAACGTGAAGTTTGCCGTGAGGCGCCGGGTCTCGCCGTCGCTTCGCGTTCCGACGTTGACGCTCAACGGGTTCAGCGCGACCATCGCACCAGACACCGACGGCGGCATCCCCGGCGCGCCGGGCGCACCGGTGAACGGGATGACGTCGGGCGCGGGTTCCGCCGCGGGGCGTCCCGCGCGTCCGGCACCGAAGAAGTTGAAACCGATGCTCGGCAGCGGACGCTGCGACAGCTCGGTGTCGGCGCCGTAACGCAGCGCACCGAAGCCGAGACCGCCGTCGGGTTGCCCGAGACGTTCCTCCTTGGCCGACTTCACCGCATGGGTGACGTCGGTGGACGGATCGACAGCGACCGGGGCGATGGTGGTGAACCAGCCGACCGTGCGGGACAGGTCGACTGCTCGTTCACCGTCGGCGGTGACGATCTCGTCCTTGCGCCCGTGGCCCTCCACCAGGACCGTGACGGGTGCGACGTCGGCGATACCGCGCGCGGCCTGCCACGCCCGCACCGCACGTGCGAACGTACCGAGCAGGACGTCGTTGGCGTTGCCGCGGAACGCTTCCGGCACCGAGGTCAGCGCCGCCTCGGTCACCTGCGCGTCGAATGCGTGGACCACCGACACCTCGGTGCCGAACCGGTCCCGCGACGCGTCGAAGTCGATCCCGAGATCGGTGGGCCGGGCCGGGAGCCGGTCGAGCCAGTACGGCAGCTCGGCGGAGCGCCGGTCGGCCTGTGCGCCCACCGCGTGGGCCCACGCCCGCTCGGACGTCGCCTCGGCACGCAGCGCGATCGGCTGCTCCGATGCCCGCTGCGCCCATCCGGTGACCAGATCCTCGACGAGGATCGGCCAGGACACCGCGTCGACACCGAGATGGTGGATCGCCAGGACCACCCGGCCGACGCCGTCGACGTCGGTGACGATGCCCGCCGCGACGAGCACACCGGCCGACGGATCGAGGCGAGCCAGTGCCTCGGCATGTGCGGCACGAAGATCCGCGTCGTGGCCGGGACTGCCCACCGGTGCGACCGAGGAGCGTGCGAACACATAGGGCGCCGCGCTCGGACCACCGGCGTTCTCATCCGATCCAGCGACCAATCGCCAGCGGTCATCGCTCCGGGTGAGACGCGCGGACAGCATCGGGTGCACCGCGATGAGCTCGGACAGCAACTCCGACAACGCGTCCACGGTGAGACCCGCCGGCGCGTGGAGCACCCGGTACTGCGAGAAGTCCGCGAAATCAGATGCGTCCGTGGAGTGTTCGATCATCCATGACGTCACCGGCAGCAGCGGCAGGTCGCCGTGCCCGCCGCCCGCGGGTTCGTCGAGAGCGGGCAGACGGTGCGCCTCCCCGGCGACCACGCGGGCCATCGCCCGAATGGTCCGTTGCTCGAAGATGTCTCGCGGTGTCAGGGTGAACCCGGCGGCGCGAACCGCCGAGGCGAGCTGGATCGACATGATCGAGTCACCGCCGAGCGCGAAGAACGACTGGGTGACCGAGACCCGGTCCAGTCCGAGCAGACCCGCCACGATGGTCGCCAGGGTCTCCTCCGTCGCGTTGGCGGGCGCGACGTGATCGGCGTCGAGCCCCGCGAAGTCGGGGGCGGGCAGGGCGCGGCGGTCGAGCTTGCCCGCGCTGTTCAGCACCACCTCGTCGATCGGCATCCACAGCGTAGGACGCATGTACTCCGGGAGTGCCCGGGTCACCGCGTCCCGCAGGACCTCGAGGTCCACGGTCGACGGCGCGACATAGGCGACCAGATGCTGTCCGCCGCCCGGCGCGTCGGCCACCGTCACCGCGGCGTGTACGACCCCGGGCGCGGCCGCCACGACGGACTCGATCTCACCGAGCTCGATGCGCTGGCCGCGCAGCTTCACCTGGAAGTCGGTGCGGCCGAGGTATTCGATCTCCCCGTCGGTGTTCCACCGCACGAGGTCGCCGGTGCGGTAGAGCCGCGAGCCGGGCCGGCCGAACGGGTCGGCCACGAAGCGTTCGGCGGACAGTCCCGGTTGCGCGGCGTACCCGCGGGCCACCTGGTCGCCACCGAGATACAGCTCGCCCGGAACTCCCGTCGGGACCGGGTTCAGACGCGCGTCGAGCACATGGGTGGTCGTGTTCCACACCGGCACGCCGATCGGCACGATCGACGGTGCCCGGGTCACGTCGGCGTAGGCCACCTCGACCGCCGCCTCGGTGGGACCGAACAGGTTCACGATCCGGACGTGGGGCAGCAGCTCGTGGGCACGGGCCACCACCGCGGGCGGCAGCGCCTCACCGGAGGCGAACAGCCAGCGGAGCGTACCCAGGCGCGAGATCGTCTCGGCCGGCACGACATCGAGGAACACCGACAGCATCGACGGGACGAAATGCACCGAGGTGGCACCGCTGGACGCGATCAGGTCGGCGATGTAGAGCGGATCGGCATGGCCGCCCGGTTCGGCGATCACCATCGTCGCACCGGTCAGCAACGGCGCGAACAGCTCCGGCACCGAGACGTCGAAGGTGTACGGCGTCTTCTGGATGATCCGGTCACCCACGGTCCAGGGATACTCGTCGAGTCCCCACCACAACCGGTTGGCCACCGCGGCGTGGGAGACGGTCACGCCCTTGGGTCGTCCGGTCGAGCCGGAGGTGAAGAGCGTGTACAGCGCATCGTCACCGCGGATCGGCCGGACACGTTCGGCGTCGGTGACCGGCGGTGTCGACGGATCGATGTCGCGGGTCGAATCGACGACGACACGCTGGATCCCGTCGTCGAGACCGGACAGGTCGGCCGCCACGGGCCGCGGTCCGACGAGGAGGACCCGCGCGCCCGCGGTCTCGACCATGTAGCGCACGCGGTCGCCCGGGGCCGCGGTGTCGATGGGCACGTACCGGCCACCCGCCGCGGTCACCGCGTGGACCGCCACGACCATCTCCACACCGCGATCGATGCAGATCGCCACCGCGACATCGGGTCCAACCCCCAGCCCGAGGAGTTCCCGGGCGAGATCGGCGACGCGAGCACCGAATTCACGGTAGGTCAGCTCACGGTCGGCGAAGGTCAGCGCGATCGAGTCGAGCGACCGCGCCCCGCGAAACCAGAGCGCATCGGCCACCGATTCCGCCGGGACGGCGATCTCGGCACCGCGCGATCGTCGCAGTATCTCTTCGACCTCGGCGGGCTCGAGGAGCACCGCCTCGGCCACCGGTGCCTCGGTCCGCGCCGTCAGCTGATCGAGAAGCGCGACGAACCTGCGGGCCAGTTGAGCGACGGTGTCCTCGTCGAACAGGTCCCGGGCGAACACGAACTCGAGCGGCCAGTCGCCGTCGCCCTCGGGGACGGTGACACCGACGGTCAGGTCGAGTTTCGCCGGCGGGTCCGCAGGCACCATCGGTTCGATGTCGAGGCCGGCGACGGACGCCGGGGCCGTATCGGCTCCCATCTCGGGGATCGCCGTCTGACCGAAGGTCAACATCACCTGCGCGAGTGGTGCGAACGCCTCCGACCGCACGGGGTTGAGTCGCTCGACGAGCATCTCGAAGGCGACATCGGCGTTGGCGAAGGCCTCGAGATCGGTCTCGCGCGCCTGCTCGAGGAGTTCGGCGAACGTCATCGACGGAGCGATCTGCGCGCGGAGGACGAGGGTGTTGACGAACATACCGACCAGCGGGTCGAGGACACGCTGGCCGCGGCCCGCCACCGGCGTCGCGATCGCCACGTCCTCCCCCGCCGACAGACGCGCCAGCAGTACCGCGAGCGCCGCATGCACCACGATGAACGGAGTCGCGTCGGCCTCACGGGCGAGATCGCGTACGCGGTCACCGATCTCGGCGGGTATCGCCGCACCGACCCGGCCGCCCCGCTGCGAGGCGACGAGCGGCCGCGGCCGATCGAACGGCAGCGTGAGCACCTCGGGCAGATCTGCGAGTTTGGTTGTCCAGTAGGACAACTGGGCGCCGATGACCGAGTCCTGGTCGGACCCGTCGCCGAGGACCTCGTGCTGCCAGAGCGCGAAGTCGGCGAACTGGACCTCGAGCGGTTCGAAGTCGGGTGCCCGCCCGGCGACCCGCGCGTCGTAGGCGTTCATCACGTCGGCCAGGAGCGGATTCATCGACTCGCCGTCGGCGGCGATGTGATGGACGACCACTGCGACCACGGATCGCCCCGGCTCGACCGGCCAGACCCGCGCACGGACCGGCCAGTCGGCGCTCACGTCGAAGCCCGCGACGATCGCGCTTTCCAGTTCGTGCTGATCCGCCACGATGTCCCAGTCGAGGCGTTCGGCGATCTGCTCGCGCGGGTGGATCAGCTGATACGCCGCCCCCTCGACGGACGGGAAGGTGGTGCGCAGGACCTCATGGCGCCCCACCACGTCGGCCATCGCCTGGTGCAGTGCGTCGGTGTCCAGAGGCCCGGTCACCTGCAACACCACCGGGATGTTGTAGGTCGGCAGCGACGGATCGAACTGGTTGATGAACCACATCCGCTGCTGTGCGAACGACAGCGGGACGAGTTCCGGCCGTTCGGCATTCGCGACGATCGGGGGCAGCGCCTCCGCGTGTCCGGACACCTCGCCCACCAGCGCACGCACCGTCGGGGCCTCGAACAGGTCGCGCACCGAGGTCTCGACGCCGAGCACCTCGCCCACCCGGGCGGCGACGCGCGTCGCCGACAGCGAGTTGCCACCGAGGTCGAAGAAGGACTCGGTCACGCTGACCTGGTCGATGCCCAGGACCTCGGCGAACACCGCGGCGACCGCGACTTCTTGGTCGGTCTCCGGTGCCACGATCTCACCGACCTCGATCACCGGTGCGGGGAGCGCCGCCTTGTCGAGCTTGCCGACCGGGGTGAGCGGGAGCTCGTCGAGCACCGCCACCGATGCCGGCACCATGTGCGCCGGAAGTCGTTCGCCGACAAATGCTCTCAGCTCTGCCGGATCGACCTCGGCCCCGGTGGTGACCACGTAGGCGGCCAGTGCGGTGGCGACCGAACCGCCGACACCGACGACCACGGCCGAGCGGACCGCCGGATGCTCGGCGAGAACTGCCTCGATCTCACCGAGTTCGATGCGCAGACCGCGCAGCTTCACCTGGTCGTCGCTGCGCCCGGAGTACTCGATGACCGGGGCGCCGGCGGAATCCTGCTTCCAGCGCACGATGTCGCCGGTGCGATACATCCGGTCACCCGGGTGACCGTGCGGGTTCGCCACGAACCGATCGGCGGTCAGGCCCGGACGGTCGAGGTATCCGCGCGACAGCGCGCCGCCGTTGACATACAGCTCACCTGCGACCCCGATGGGGACCGGACGCAACTGCGCGTCGAGCACCATCAGGCCCACGCCGGCGAGCGGGCCGCCGAGCGAAACCGGCTCGCCCACCGCCATCGGCGCACTGATGGTCACGCCGATCGTGGTCTCGGTGGGGCCGTAGAGGTTCTGGATCCGCCGGAACGGCGCCCAGCTGTCCTTGAGCGCCTGCGGCACGGCCTCGCCACCGGCGTAGACGACCCGGAGGGCCGGGACGGCCTGCGGTTCGATGGTCGCGAGCACGGTCGGCGTCAGGAACGTGTGGGTGATCGCCTGCCGCATCATGAGGTCCTGCAGCGGCGGGCCGCCGACGGCGTCGGCGGGGCGGTAGATCAGCACGCCGCCGGACACGATCGCGAGCAGGTACTCGAGCACCGACGCGTCGAAGCTGGGCGAGGCGAAGCCGAGCACCCGCGAGTACTCGTCGGCACCCGACCGGCGAATCTCCTCCGCGGCGAAGTTCGCGAGGCCGGAGTGGGTCACGGCGACACCCTTCGGTCGCCCGGTGGAGCCCGAGGTGTAGATCACGTAGGCGACGTTGTCCACCCGCACCGGCCCACGACGATCCGCTGCGGTGATCGGCGCGTCGGACAGTGTCTCGATCTCGGCGGACAGCGTGGCGTCGTCGAGACGGAGCCACGAGAAGCGTTCCCCGGGAAGGGTTCCCGACGCCTGGACGGCCAGGCCCAGGATCGCACCCGAGTCCTCGACCATGTTCGCCACCCGTTCGGCGGGATAGTCCGGGTCGATCGGCACATACCCACCACCGGTCTTGGCGACCGCCCAGATCGCGACGAGCAACTGCGCGGAGCGGCCGATCGCCAGAGCGACCAGCTTCTCCGGGCCGATGCCCTGACCGATCATCCAGCGCGCCAGGCGGTTCGACCGCGCGTCGAGATCGGCGTAGGACAGCCAGACGTTGTCGGCGTCGACGACGGCCTGACGCGGACCCCACTTCGCGGCGGCCCGGGCGAACAGATCGCCCAGGACGACCGGCTCGGTTCCCGGTCCCCCGGTGACGACCGCGTCGGAGTCGGCGATCGACACCGTTGTGCGCTCCGGCTCGGGTTGCGCTGCGGCGCGGGCGAGTTCGGCCAGCGACATCGTGTCGCCGAGGGTGATCTGCCGCAGCGGGGTCCGGGGATCGTCCACGGCCTCGGTCAGCAGTCCGACGAGCTGCTCGCCCAGGCGGACCGCGGTCGACTCGTCAAACAGGTCCGTGGCGTAGGTGATGGTGCCCGCCCACTCCTCGCCGCGGCCGGGCTGGGTCATCCCGATGAGCAGGTCGACGCGCGCCGGGGTCTGACCGGTGTCCACCGCACTCACCTGGAGGCCGGCGACCTCTCCCACCGACAGGTCGGCGCCGGCGAGCTCCGGCAGGGTGGATTGGTCGAAGGTGAGCCAGACCTGGGTGAACGGAGCGAAGGCCGCCGACCGCTGGGCACCGGCGGCATCGACGACGATCTCGAAAGGCACATCGGCATTCGCGAACGCGCCGAGATCGGCCTCCCTGGTGGCCTCGAGCAGATCGGCGAAGCCGCGGTCGAGGTCGACGCTGGTGCGCAGCACGAGCGTGTTGACGAACATTCCGATCAGCGGATCGAGCACGCGTTGACCTCGACCCGCGACCGGGGTGCCGATCGCGATGTCGTCGGTCGCCGACAGGCGCGAGAGCAGCGCGGCCAACGCCGCGTGCACGACCATGAAGGGTGTGGCGCCGGTGTCCTGCGCGACGCGCGCGATCCGGTCACCGACCTCGGCCGGCACGGTGAAGGAGGCGCGTCCGCCGCGCTGGCTGGCACGAGCCGGGCGGGGCCGGTCGGTGGGCACGTCGATCACGTCCGGCAGACCGGCCAACCGCTCGACCCAGTAGGCGAGCTGGCGACCGACAACGGATTCCGGATCGTCGGGCGAGCCGAGCACGTCGTGCTGCCAGATCGCGAAGTCGGCGAACTGGACCTCGAGATCTGCGAAATCCGGGTCGGCATCGGCGGTTTCGGCCAGATAAGCGGTGACGACATCGCTCACCAGGGGCATCATCGACTCACCGTCGGAGGCGATGTGGTGGGTGACGACCGCGAACACGTGCTCATCCGGCGCCACCTCCCAGATCCGGGCGCGGATCGGCCAGTCGCGCGAGACGTCGAAGCCGGCCGACACCGCGGCCTCGATCTCCTCTTGCGAGGAGACCACATCCCAGTCCAGACGCGCGGCGACCGAGGTCGCGCGGTTGATCTTCTGATACGGCGTGCCGTCGGCGGACGGGAACGTGGTCCGCAGCGACTCGTGGCGCGATACCACGTCGATCAGGGCGGCGTGCAGAGCGTCTTCGTCGAGGGAACCGGACAGACGCAGCACCACCGGGATGTTGTAGGCCGGCGACGTGGTATCGGCTTGGTTGACGAACCACATCCGTTGCTGCGCAAAGGCCAGCGGGATGCGTTCCGGACGCGGACTGACCGCGACGATGGGCGCCCGGGCTGCGTCGAGATCGGCGCTGGCACGGGCCAGTTCCCGCACGCTCGGCGCGTCGAACAGGTCGCGGACCGAGATCTCGCTGCCGGTGACCTCACCGACGCGCGCGGCCAACCGCATCGCCGACAGCGAGTTGCCACCGAGGTCGAAGAAGGAGTCGGTGACGCTCACGCGGTCGAGGCCGAGGACGTCGGCGAACACGGCCGCCACCGCGGCCTCCGACTCATCGGCGGGCTCGACGTACTCACCGGCGGAGAACACCGGCTCAGGCAGTGCACGACGGTCGATCTTGCCTGCGGTGTTCAGCGCGATGTCCTCGACGGGCATCCACACGCTGGGCCGCATGTACTCCGGGAGCGACGCCGCGACAACGGACTTCACCGCGTCGATGTCGAGACGATCGCCCGGGACCCCCGCCACGTAACCGACGAGGTGTTCGCCGCCACCGGGCGCCGTGGCCACCGTCGCCGCAGCGTGCACGACGCCGGGCGCCGACGCGATGACCGCTTCGATCTCACCGAGTTCGATGCGCTGTCCGCGCAGCTTGACCTGGAAGTCGGTGCGGCCGAGATACTCCAGCACGCCATCGGGACGGCGGCGCACCAGGTCGCCGGTGCGGTACAGACGCGAGCCCGGCTCGCCGTACGGGTCGGCGACGAATCTCTCGGCAGTGAGGTCCGGGCGGGCGGCGTAACCGCGGGCGAGTTGGACCCCGCCGAGGTAGAGCTCGCCGGGCACGCCGGGAGGGACCCGGCGCAACCGCGAATCCAACACCACTGCAGACGAATTCCAGACCGGAACGCCGATGGGCACCGTCGGATCATCCGCGGCGACGGAGTGAATCCGCTCGAACGTGATCTCCACCGCGGCCTCGGTCGGGCCGTACAGGTTGAAGAACCAGGCATCCGGCCACAGTTCGCGCACCGGTGCCGCGACCGCAGGCGGCAACGCCTCACCCGTGGTCGAGACGATCCGGAGGGTGTCGAGCGCGGCGAGCTGTTCGCGGTCGACGACCTCGAGGAACACCGAGAGCATGGACGGCACGAAGTGCACCATCGTCGTGCCGGTGCGGGCGATCTCGTCGGCCACCTGCCGCGGATTGAGGTGACCACCGTCGGCGAGGACGACCACGCGCGCGCCGATCGCCAACGGCGCGAACAGTTCCGGCACCGAGCAGTCGAAGGTGTACGGCGTCTTCTGCATCACGACGTCGTCGGGGCCGATCGGCAGCGCGTCCAGGCCCCACCACAGGCGGTTGAGCACGGCCGCGTGTGAGAGGGTCACACCCTTCGGACGTCCGGTCGACCCGGAGGTGAAGAGGGTGTATGCCGCATCGTCCGGGCGCAGCGGCGCGAGTCGCTCGTCGTCGGACACCGGGGCGGCGGACGCCGCGTCGACGTCCAGCTGTGCCGAGGCGTCGACGGTCATGACACGGACCCCGGCCTCGTGCGCGGCGTTCACCGCGCCGGGTACCCCGTCCGCGTCGGCGACCAGCAGCACTCGCGCACCGGCGGTCTCGTACATGTAGCGAACGCGGTCCGCGGGTGCGGCCACGTCGACGGGTACGTACTGACCACCGGCGGCGACGACGGCATGGATGGCCACCATCATCTCGACCGATCGCGGAACACACAGCGCCACAGCGACATCGGGACCGACCCCGGCGGCGATCAGGGCACGGGCGAGCGTGTTGACCCGGGCCGAGAACTCCGCGTAGGACACCTCACGCTCACCGAAGACGAGCGCGGTCGCGTCGGGCGTGCGTCGGGCCTGCGCGGCCACGGCGTCACTGACCGTCTGCACGGCGGGCAACTCCACGGGATCGCCCCATTCGGCGGTCTCGATCTCGGCCACCGTCGCCGGCGCGACGAAGGGCGCGTCGCCCACTGCGGTTCCCGGAGCCGCGGTCAACGCGGCGAGCAAGCGGGTGAAGCGGTCGGCGAACTCGACGACGGTCGCTTCCTCGAAGAGGTCGGTCGCGTAGATGATCGACAGCCCCCAGTCCTGGCCGGCCGCCCCGGACGTCACCGTGATCCACAGGTCGGTCTGCGCGGTGACCGCGACCTCGCCGTACGGTGTGACCGTCAACCCGCCGGCGTCCCCGAGCGCCTCGGCGGCCGAGGCCGCCGGATCGAACGAGAAGGTCACCTGCGCCAATGGTGAAAACGCCTCGGAGCGAACCGGATTGAGACGATCGACCAGGGTCTCGAACGGGACGTCGGCATGCGCGAAGGCGTTGAGATCGGTGTCGCGGACCTGCGCGAGCAGACGGTCGAACGGCTGGGCACCGTCGACCGCGGTGCGCAGCACCAAGGTGTTGACGAACATGCCGACGAGCGGATCGAGCACCGCCTGTCCACGACCGGCGATCGGGGTGGCGATCGCGATGTCGTCGGTGGCCGACAACCGAGCCAACAACACTGCGAGCGCCGTGTGCACCACCATGAACGGCGTCACATCGGCCCCGCGTGCCACCTCTGCGACACGCGCACCGATCTCAGCCGGGATTCCCACGTCGTACCGGTCACCCCGGCCCGACGCGACCGCCGGACGCGGCCGATCCGCCGGCAGCTCGAGCACATCCGGCAGACCGGCCAACTGTGCAGTCCAGTAGGCCAATTGACGTCCGACAACCGATTCCGGGTCGTCCGCGGAGCCGAGCACGGAGTGTTGCCAGATCGCGAAATCGGCGAACTGCACCGTTAGCGGCACGAAACCGGGAGCCTCGCCGACGACGCGGGCGCCGTACGCGGCAACGAGATCGGAGACGAACGGCGCCATCGACTCCCCGTCGGCGCCGATGTGGTGCAACACGATGGCGAGCACATGCTCCCCGGCCGCGGCGCGCCAGAGGCGGACACGGATGGGCCACTGGGTCGTGACATCGAAGCCGGCGGTCACGGCTGCGACGAGCTCGTCCTGGGAACCGGCGATACCCCAGTCGAGCCCATCGGCGACCGATGCCTCGGGATGGATGAGCTGATAGGGCACGCCGGCCTGATCGGGGAAGGTCGTCCGCAGCACCTCGTGCCGTCGGACGACGTCGACCAGCGCGCTGTGCAGGACATCGGCGTCGAGATCACCCGACAGACGCAGCACGGCCGGGAGGTTGTGCGTTGCCGACCCCGGCTCGAAACGGTTCAGGAACCAGATGCGCTGCTGCGCGAACGACAGCGGAATCAGTTCCGGTCTCGGGGAGACGGCGACCACCGGGGCCACGCCGGCGCCACGACCTGACAGCCGGGCGACGAGTTCCCGTACGGTCGGCGACTCGAAGAGGTCACGCACCGACACCTCGACGCCCAGGGCGTCGCCGACCCTCGCGATGACACGAGTCGCCGACAGGGAGTTGCCGCCCATCTCGAAGAAGGACGCTGTGACACCGACTTCGTCGACGCCGAGGACCTCGGCCACGATGTCGGCGACGCGGCGCTCGGCTGCGTTCTTCGGCGCCACGAAATCGTCGAAGCGGATCTCCGGCGCGGGGAGCTCGCGACGGGCGACCTTACCCGCGGTGTTCAGCGGCATGGCGTCCAACGGCATCCAGACGCTGGGACGCATGTACTCCGGGAGAGCACCGGCGACGACGTCCTTGACTGCATCCAGATCGACGGATGCAGGTGCCACGTAACCGATCAGCTGGTCGTCGACGACCGTCGCCGCCGCGTGCACCACGCCGGGTACCGACATCAGCACGGATTCGATCTCGCCGAGCTCGATCCGCTGCCCGCGCAGCTTGACCTGGAAGTCGGTGCGCCCGAGGTACTCGAGTTCGCCGGAGGTGTTCCAGCGCACGAGGTCGCCGGTGCGGTAGAGCCGCGCACCGTTGTCGGCGAAGGGATCTGCGATGAACCGTTCTGCCGTCAGACCGGGCTGTCCCGCATATCCGCGAGCGACCTGCGCGCCGCCGAGGTACAGCTCACCCGCGATTCCGGCCGGTACCGGCCGCAAACGGGAGTCGAGGACCCAGGTCGTGGTGTTCCAGCCCGGACGACCCATGGTGACGGACTCGCCCGGCACGACGTGCGTCGTGGTGAGATCCACGGTGGTCTCGGTCGGACCGTACTGATTCAGCAGACGCACGTCCGGGGAGGTGCGGTGCAGATTCGCGGCCAGGGAGTCCGACAGTGCCTCGCCACCGGTGAACAGGTGCCGGAGGGACGTGCTGCCGGACTCGTCGTCGGCCAACTCCAGGTACACCGCGAGCATCGAGGGAACGAATTGCACCGCGGTCACACCATGCCGACCGATGAGGTCTCGCAGGTACCGGGGATCCGCGTGTCCGCCCGGCGCGGCGACGACCACTCGACCGCCCGTCATCAACGGCCAGAACATCTCCCACACCGAGGCATCGAACGTGTACGGGGCCTTGAGAAGGGTGATCTGCTCAGACGCGTCCGGCACCAACGAACCTCGCCAGGCCATGAAGTTCATGACCGCGGAGTGTGGGACGGTCACCCCCTTGGGCCGGCCGGTCGAGCCGGAGGTGAACAGCGTGTAGGCGGCGTCATCGGGTCGAATCGGTCGGACCCGATCGGAGTCGGAGATCTGCTGGGTCGAGGGATCCACTGCGGCCGAGCAGTCCACCTCGATCACGCGTACGCGGTCGGCCGTCCCGGCGAGACCGGTCGGGGACTCCCCCGCAGCGACGAGCACCACTCGGACACCTGCGGTGTCGACCATGTACGCCACCCGGTCCGCCGGTGCGCCGGTGTCGATGGGGACGTACTGACCGCCGGCGGCGACCACGGCGTGGGCGGCGACCACCATCTCGACCGAACGATCGATGCAGACACCCACTGCCACGTCGGGGCCCGCTCCGGCCGCGACCAGGTCCCGCGCCAGAGCCGAGACCCGGGCGCCGAACTCGGCGTAGGAGACGGTGCGGTCCTCGAACACGATCGCGACATCATCAGGCGTGGCCGCAGTCTGGGCCACGACGGCGTCGGCGAGCGACCGTTCGGCAACGGCGACCGACCGACCGACCGACCAGGTACGCACCGTGTCGAGCAGCGATGCGTCCGCGAAAGCGATGTCGGCGGACAGCGTGTCCGGATGCTGCGCCATCGCGGCCAGGATCTGCGCCAGCGCCTCGGTGAACACCCGGATCTGGGCGTCGTCGAAGGCAGAGGGCAGATAGGAGAGACCGAGAACTATCTCGTCCCCCCGGCGCGAGGTCACGAAGCTCAGGGGGTAGTGCGTTGCGTCGGTGGTCTCGACATCGAGCAAACTGACCCCTTGGCCGGTGTCCACCTCGGAGATCGATTCGACGTCGACCGGGTACGACTCATGCACCGCGAGCGTGTCGAACGCCACCGGTGACGTGACCGACGAGAGGATGTCGGACAACCCCAGGTGTTGGTGATCGAGGACCGTCACCTTCTTCGCCTGTACGTCGGCGAGGATGTCCAGAACCGAGGACTGCGGATCGACGTCGACGACCGCGGGCAGCGTGTTGATGAACAGGCCGACCATCGACTCGACTCCATCGAGATCCGACGGCCGCCCCGAGACGGTTTCGCCGAACGTGACCACCCGGTTGCCCGTCAGCCGCGACAGCAGGATCGCCCATGCCACCTGCAGCGCGGTCGCCGTGGTGATGCCGTGGTCGCGCGTGAGCGCGTCGACCGCCGAGGCGACGCGAGCATCGACCACCACGTCATGCCGCTGCGGGAGCGTGTCCGCGGTGGCCTCGACGCCCGGGGCGACCAGCGTCGGTTCGTCCACGTCGGCGAGGATGTGCGCCCAGGCAGCCACACCGGCTGCCTGATCGGTCCCGTTGATACGGCGCAGGTAGTCGGCGAAGTCCTGGGTGGTCCGGGCAACCTGTCCCGTATATGTCTGCCCGGTTGCGTACAGGGACAACAGATCAGCGAGAACCAGCGGGCCGGACCATCCGTCCAGGATGATGTGGTGGTTGGTGACGATGACCCGGGTGGTGTCCGGTCCACGGACCACCACGAAGCGGACGAGTGGCGGCGACGCGAGGTCGAACGGACGGATCCGTTGTGCATCGGCGAGTTCCGCGACGACCGTGTCGAGGTCTTCGGGTGCTGCGCCGGCGACCGGCGTACTGCGGTCCACGACGTCCCACGGGATTTCCACCGACGGTGGCACGACCGCGACGACGGTTCCACCCGCAGTGCGCACATATCCCGATCGCAGCACGCGGTGGTGGGTGAACAGTGCCTGCGCCGCGCGCTGGAGCGACGTCACATCCACATCACCGCCCAGCGTCAGGATCGCCTGCGTCACATAGACATCGACGGCGCCTTCGGAGATACCGCCCTGCGCGAGCTCGGCCTGGAAGTGCAGTCCCCGCTGCAACGGCGTCAGCGGCCAGATGTCCGCGCCCGGGTGGGACGCCGCCAGTGCGTCGAGTTCGTGTTGGGTGAGTTCGGTGCCCGGCACGTCAGACGGCGACAGTCCGATCGACGTGCCCGCCCGGACCAGGTCGACGACGGCCGACAGCTCGTGCGCCCACAGTCCGAACAGCGCGTCGATCTCGTCCTCGGTGAAGAGCGCATCCGGGAAGTTGGCCCCGGCCACCAGCTTTCGCCTGCCGTCCGCGTCGTGCGACGTGGTGACGGTGACACCGAGCGCGGCCAGCGACACCATCGCGCCGGACGCGGACGAGCCGAGGACCGGCGCGTCGGGCGCGTTGGTGAACGGCAGGGCGTCGGTCTGGGCGGCAGCGGCCCCGCTGCCTGCGCCGAAGTAGTTGAACGAGATGGTCGGCAGCGGTCGTGACGCGAGTTCGGCGTCGGCTCCGGGCCCGTACCGCAACCAGCCGAACCCGATGCCGTTGTCCGGCTGGGCCAGTCGTTCCTCCTTGGCCGCCTTGACCGCGTGCACGACGTCCTCGCCCGGGTCGAGGGACACCGGGACCAGCGTGGTGAACCAGCCCACCGACCGGGACAGGTCGGCGCGG
Organism: Gordonia sp. SGD-V-85; assembly: GCF_001456905.1. Lineage (NCBI taxonomy): Bacteria > Bacillati > Actinomycetota > Actinomycetes > Mycobacteriales > Gordoniaceae > Gordonia > Gordonia sp. SGD-V-85. The sequence continues at coordinate 5,041 of NZ_LNQO01000034.1, read as the reverse complement.
CGCGGCGACGGCCCGGTGGCGAGTACCTCTTCGTATCGCCCGTGCCCCTCGGTGAGGACCGTGACCGGTGCGGTGTCGGCGACCTCGCGATGGGTCTGCCACGACCGGACGGCGCGTGCGAACGCCCCCAGGAGAACGTCGTTGACGTTGCCCCCGAATGCCTCGGGCACCGAGGTCAGCACCGCCGCCGTGACGTCGGCGTCGATCTCGACGGAGACGAGGCGTTCGGTGGACATACGGTCTCGGTCCCGGTCCAGCTCGACGCCCAGCGAGGTGGGCCGGGCAGGCAGCCGGTCGAGCCAGTGGCCGACCTGTCCCGACCACGAATCAGTCCGCGCCGCAAGAGCATTGGTCCAGGCCAGGGCACTCGTCTGTTCCGCTCGCAGATCGATGTCGCGACCACTGGACAGCTGGGCCCAGCCGGTGACCAGGTCCTCGATCAGGACCGGCCACGACACGGCGTCGACGCCGAGGTGGTGGATCACGACGAGCACGCGTCCGGCGCCGCCGGGGTCCCGGACGACCGCGGCACGCGCGAGACGGCCGGTCGCCGGATCCAGCGTGGCCGAGATGGTCCGGAACGCGGCGCGCAGATCGGCGTCGAACCCGGCGGTGCCGATCGGCGCGGTGCTCGTGACGCCGATGACGGCCTCGGTCGCGTCGAAGCCGTGGCCCGCGACCGACTGCCAGCCGTCTTCGGTCTCGATCAGCGTCGCGGTGAGCATCGGATGCGCAGCGACGACCGCGGCGAGCAGATCGCTCATCTGCGCGACGTCGAGGTCCTCCGGCGCCAGCAGCACGGCAGCCTGGACGAAGTCGGCGAAGTCGGCCGGCTCCTGGGAATGCTCGATCATCCAGTGGACGACCGGCGACACCGTGACCTGGCCGACGCCGGCCGGTTCGCTCTCCTCGAGCATCTCCAGGCGTGCGGCACCGTTGTCGGCCGTCGCGGCCATCGCCCGGATCGTGCGGAGTTCGAAGATCTCGCGCGGGGACAGGTCGAGACCGGCGGCACGCGCCGCCGAGGCCAGCTGAATCGACATGATCGAGTCGCCACCCAGAGCGAAGAACGACTCGGTGACCGAGACGCGGTCGACACCGATCAGGTGCGCGACGATCGCGGCCAGCGTTTCCTCGGTCGAGCTCGCCGGCGCCACATAGTCCTCGGTGTGCACGCCGAAGTCGGGTTCGGGCAACGCCTTCCGGTCGATCTTGCCCGCGGTGTTCAGCTCCAGGAACGGAACCGTCACCCAGACCGTCGGTCGCATGTACTCCGGCAGCTCCGCCGCCACGGCCGCCTTGACCGAGTCGAGGTCGACGTCCTCCGGTGCCACGTAACCGACCAGATGGTCGGCGCCGGTCGGGGCCTTGGCGACCGTCACGGCGGTGTGCACGACGCCGTCGACGGCAGCGATCACCGACTCGATCTCGCCGAGTTCGATGCGCTGGCCACGCAACTTCACCTGGAAGTCGGTGCGGCCCAAGTATTCCAGCGAGCCGTCGGCCTGCCACCGCACCAGGTCGCCGGTGCGGTACAACCGGGAGCCCGGCGCGCCGAAGGGGTCGGCGACGAAACGCTCGGCGGACAGGTCGGGGCGCGCCGCGTAACCGCGCGCCAGCTGTACGCCACCGAGGTAGAGCTCACCCGGGACACCGGCAGGCACCGGCCGCAGCCGGGCGTCGAGGACCCAGGTGGACGTGTTCGCCACCGGCACGCCGATCGGGATCAGCGTGGGGGCCGAGGTCACGTCCGCGACGGCGACCTCGACCGCCGCCTCGGTCGGACCGAAGAGGTTGACGATCTGCACCTGCGGCAGCAGGGCGTGCAGCCGGGCGACGACGGCCGGGGGCAGCGCCTCGCCGGACGCGAACACCCAACGGAGCGACGAGAACTCGGCGAACCGCGCGTCCGGGACGAGGTCGAGGAAGATCGACATCATCGAGGGCACGAAGTGAACGGAGGTGGCCCGGGTGTCGACGATCAGGTCCGCCAGATACTCCGGGTCGGTGTGTCCGCCGGGCCGCGCCACGACCATCGTCGCGCCGGTCAGCAACGGGCCGAACAGTTCCGGGACCGAGACGTCGAACGTGTACGGCGTTTTCTGCACGACACGGTCACCGATGGCCCAGGGGAACTCCCCGAGCCCCCACCAGAGGCGGTTCATCACGGCGGCATGCGACACCGTCACGCCCTTGGGGCGGCCGGTCGAGCCGGAGGTGAAGAGCGTGTATGCGGCGTGATCGCCGCGCAACGGCGCCAGACGCTCGGCATCGGAGACCGGCGCGGCATCCGTCGGCGGCGTCGAGGTGTCCACCTCGACGACCTGCACGCGGTCGCCGAGGCCGTCGATCGCGGGCGGCCGGGTTCCTGCGGCCACCAGCACAATCCGCGCCTGCGCGGTGTCGACCATGTACTCGACGCGGTCGGTGGGCGCTCCGGGATCGATGGGAACGTACTGGCCACCGGCGGCGAGGACGGCGTGCACGGCGACGACCATCTCCACCGACCGGTCGATGCAGACACCGACGGCGACGTCCGGACCCACTCCGGATCCGATCAGTACACGCGCGAGATCGGCGACGCGTGAACCGAATTCACGGTAGGTGACCTCACGGTCGGCGAACCGCACCGCGATCTGTGCCGCGTGTGCGGCGACACCGTCGGCCACCGCCTCGGCGATCACCGACCGGCCGAAGGTCGCCGACGGCCCCACGGACCACTCGGCGACGCGCGCGCGGTCGGCGGCGGAGACCAGTGCCAGATCGCCCACCGCACGGGATCGGCGCCCGGCGACGGCGAGATCGCTCAGCACCGACACCAGCCGGGTCGCGAGTTCGGTCACCGTCTCGGGGTCGAACAGGTCCTGCGCGTAGATCATCGTGCCCGACCAGGCGCGGCCGGGGACGTCGGCCGCAACGGCAACGGCCAGGTCGAGTTGCGCCGAGACCTGTGGCGGATCGACGGGCGTGATGGACAGCCCGGCGAGTTCCGGCAGTTCGGCGGAACCGCTGCCGTCGACCGGCAGTGCGGCCCCGGACAGCAGCGACTGGTCCATGGTCAACATGACCTGGGCGAGCGGGGCGAACGCCTCGGACCGGATGGGATCGAGGTGTTCGACGAGGGTCTCGAACGGGAGGTCGGCGTTGGTGAACGCGTCGAGATCGGTGGTGCGGACCTGGGCCAGCAACTCGTCGACCGTCATGCCGGGGACCACGCGTGAGCGCAGCACGAGCGTGTTGACGAACATGCCGACGAGCGGATCGAGCACCCGCGACCCGCGACCGGCGACCGGCGTCGCGATCGCGATGTCGTCGGTGGCCGAGAGGCGCGCGAGGAGCACCGCGAGGGCGGCGTGCACGACCATGAACGGGGTGACCCCGTGCGCGCGGGCGGCGTCCGCCACCGCGTCGGCGACCTCGGCCGGGATCTCGAAGCCGATCCGAGCGCCCCGGGCGGTGGCGATCGCCGGGCGCGGGCGGTCGGCCGGAAGCTCCAGCACGTCGGGAAGGCCGGCCAGGCGACCGGTCCAGTGGGCCAGCTGCCGGCCGAGGACGGACTCCGGATCGGCGGACGAACCGAGCTCCTCGTGCTGCCAGATCGCGAAGTCGGCGAACTGCACCTCGAGCGGGACGAACGTCGGGGTCTCCCCGGCGCTGCGCGCGACGTAGGCCGTCACCATGTCGGCGACGAGCGGCTGCAGCGACTCGCCGTCCGAGGCGATGTGATGGGTCACGAGTCCCAGAACGTGGTCGTCGGCGTCGACCTGCCACAGGCACGCGCGGACCGGCCACTGGGCGGCGACGTCGAAGCCGCGGGACACCTCGGCCTCGAAGTCGCCCTGGGTGCGCACGAGCGAGAAGTCGAGATGCGCCGGCACCTCGTCGGCATCGGCGATCACCTGGTGTGGGCCCTCGGCATCCTGCGGGAACGTCGTCCGCAGCACCTCGTGCCGGACCACCACGTCGGCGATCGCCGCGCGCAGGGCCTCGACGTCGAGTCGGCCCGACATCCGGACGACCGCCGGGATGTTGTAGGTGGGCAGACTCGGATCGAACTGGTTGATGAACCACATGCGCTGCTGTGCGAACGACAGCGGGATGCGTTCGGGGCGAGGCGACACCGCGACGATCGGGGCGCGTCCGTCGGCATGCTGCGAACCGGCCGCGATAAGGTCACGGACGTTCGGCGCATCGAAGAGGTCCCGGACCGTGATCTCGGTGCCGAGCACGTCGCCGACGCGCGCGGCCAGGCGCATCGCCGACAGCGAGTTGCCGCCGAGGTCGAAGAAGCTGTCGGTCACGCCCACCCGGTCGACACCGAGGACATCGGCGAAGACAGCGGCCACCGACTCCTCGACGGGGGTGGTGGGAGCGACGGTCTCGCTGCTGCCGAAGTGCGGCTGCGGCAGGGATTTCCGGTCGATCTTGCCCGAGCTGTTGAGGGCGATGTCGGGCAGCGGCATCCACACCGTGGGACGCATGTACTCCGGCAGTTCCCGGACCACAGCCGCCTTGACCGCGTCCGTAGACACGGTGTCGGGAGCGAAGTATGCCACCAGATGCTGTCCCGAGCGAGGCGACTCGGCCACCGTCGCGGCGGCGTGGACCACTCCCGGTACGGACGCCAGAACCGTCTCGACCTCGCCGAGCTCGAGTCGCTGGCCGCGGAGCTTCACCTGGAAGTCCGTGCGGCCCAGGTATTCCAACTGGCCACGCGCATTCCAGCGGACGAGGTCACCGGTCCGGTACATCCGGCCGCCCGGCGCGGCGTACGGATCGGCGACGAAGCGATCCGCAGTGAGATCGGGGCGCGACGCGTATCCCCGCGCCAGCTGGACACCCGACAGGTACAGCTCACCGGGTACGCCGACCGGCACCCGGTGCAGGCGCGAATCCAGAACTCGTACAGCAGTATTGGGCACGGGGACGCCGATCGGCACCGACGCCTCCCCCGCCCGCACCTGATGAGCGGTCACGTCCACCGCCGCCTCGGTCGGACCGTACAGATTGTGGACCTCGTTGCCCGGCAACGCCGCCACCA
>NZ_LNQO01000033.1:0-34312 GCF_001456905.1 Gordonia sp. SGD-V-85 | reverse complement strand
TGTGCCCACCACTACGGACCATTCCGAGGTCGTCGATACTGTCAGCGCCGCAACACAATCCGCCGATCACGGTCAACAGTTTCGCGTCGAGGTTGGCCCCAGCGGAGGCGACCTGGGTGGTGCCGAGATCGACCCGTTCGCCCAGCAGGGACGCCAACCCGGTCGACTCGGCCACTCTCATGACCGGTACCAGTCCGGCGTGCGACACCAGGTTGTTGTCGTCGAAGACCGCGGACGTGGCGGAGAACGTGTGCGATACTTTCACTGAAAGTGCCTTCTGAGCTGGAATGTTTTGTGTCTCAACACCACCAATCATTCCAGCTCAGAGGGCATTTTCACGTTATCGACACCCCGCACCCGTCCACGGATCCAGGCTGAGGAGCGCCCGGGGCTTGCGGAGGGCGCGGCCGACCCCCGCTCCCTGAGGAGCGCCCGGAGCTTGCGGAGGGCGCGTCACGAAGGGTCTTCGCAACCCGTCTCGCCAAGACCCTTCGTGACGGCCTCCGCAAGCTCCGGCCTCCTCAGGGAGCAGTAATTGGGCCGCTCCGATCACAACGAGTGCTTTCGCAGTAAACGGGGTCGGCAGGTCGCATCAACCGGGAGCGGAGCGCGGATCGCGCGCCCTCAGCCGGCCGGCAGATCCGCGAGGGCGTCGGGGAGGTCGTCCCGATGGACGACGACGAGTCGCTGGGTCGCCCGGGTGAGGGCGACGTACAGGTCGCTGAGCCCGCGTGGTGACTGGTCGATGATCGCGGTGGGCTCGAGGACGATGGTCGTGTCGAACTCCAGACCCTTACAGCTCCGCACCGTGTACACCCGGGGTGGCTCCCGGTCGGGGAGCGTGAAGCAATCCGGCGCCAGCGCCGCATCGATCGCGTCGTGCAGGTGATCGGGGACCACGACGGCGGTGAGGCCGTCGGGTTCGGCGAGCCCGACGGCTCGGAGGACGGCGTCGGCGATGCTCCGCGGGGAGTCGTTGTCCGCCCGCAGCGCCACCGGCTCGATCCCGTTGCTGCGCAACGAGGTCGGGGCCTTCTCGCCGTTGCCGATCTCGTCGAGGACGCGCGCGGCGTACTCCATGATCTCGCTCGGGGTCCGGTAGTTGACCGACAGCTCTTTGAACTGCCAGCGCTTCGCGACATACGGCTCCAGGACCTCGGCCCACGAGCGCGTGCCCGCCTCGTCGGATGTCTGAGCGGTGTCGCCGATGATCGTCATCCACCGATTCGGGATGCGTCGCATCACCATCCGCCAGGACATGGGGGAGAGCTCTTGGGCCTCGTCGACGATGACGTGGCCGAACGTCCAGGTGCGGTCGCCGTAGGCACGTTCGGCCGTCGTGGCGCGTCGTGTCTCGGTCTGGCGGGACGCGAGCTGTTCTGCGTCGATCAGGTCGTAGGCCATCAGGATCTCGGGATCGAGTTCGTCCTCGAGGTCCTGCGGCGCCGAGCCGGTCAGGATGTCCAGTGCGTCCTGCGCCTCGGCCAACTGGCGACGCCAGCGTGCGCGTTCGGCCCGCTCCGCGTCCTCGGTGCCGTAACCGATCAGCTCGGCGAGTTCGTCCAGCAATGGGACGTCGGCAGGCGAGAAGTCCGCGCCCGACGTCGTGGCAGGGCGCGACGGACGGTGCAGCGCCGCACGATCGGCGTCCGTCCAACCCGGGGTGGCCTTGCGGATCGCGCGTTCGTCGCCGAGCAGGTCGCGAAGCAGGGCCTGCGGGGTCAGCGTCGGCCAGTACCGCAGCAACGCGGCACGGATGTCGGGATCGCGGCTCATGTCGTCGCGGATGTCGGCGATGTCGGCGGGGCTGAGCAACTGCGAACCGTCGAGCAGGCTCGATCCGATGGCCGCCGCGTGCCGCGCCGCGAGTTCGGCGAGTCCCGCCTTCAGGAAGGCGTTCTGCGAGAGATTGTGGGCGCGTCGAGTCGCGCGGGCCTTGGCGCGCGCGGCCTTGACCAGGGCCGAGTCGATCTCGACGGTGTAGCTGTCGAAATCGACTGCCTCGGGCCGGGACGGCAGCGACTGTTGGGCACGCACCGCCCGCTTGAGGACGTCGACCATGCGCAGTCCGCCCTTGACCGCGGCGGTCGTCCGCGGGTCGGCGGTGCCCGCGCGGACGCCGGGGAACAGGTCCCCGATGGTCGAGAGGAGCACGCCGGACTCGCCCAGCGAGGGCAGCACCTGGCCGATGTAGTTCAGGAAGTCGTCGTTGGGTCCGATGATGAGAATGCCGCTGCGCGAGAGGTTCTCGCGATGTGTGTAGAGCAGGTAGGCGGCTCGGTGCAGCGCCACGGCGGTCTTGCCGGTTCCGGGGCCGCCCTGGATGACGGTGACCCCGCGATGCGTCGACCGGATGATCAGGTCCTGCTCGCGCTGGATCGTCTCGACGATGTCGGTCATCTCGCCGGTGCGGGCGGCGTTGAGGGCCGCGACAAGAGCCGACTCGTTGACGACGTCGCCGTGTCCGAAGTCGTCGAGCAGCGCATCGCCTGCGGTCAGGGACTCATCGCTCACCCCGCGGACCTTGCGGCTGCGGGTGCGGATATGGCGACGGCGCGCGACGTCCTCGGGCGCGGCGGGCGTCGCCAGATAGAACGGCCGGGCCAGCGGCGCGCGCCAGTCCAGCAGCAGGGTGGCGTCGGTGGCGGTGGCGTCGAGTTCGCCGTCGTCGGCGAAACCGTCGTCGAGGACACCGATGCGTCCGATGCGCCGGATCTCGCCGTCCTCGAGGTCGAGACGACCGAAATACAGATTGTGTTCGGCGGCATCGAATTTGGCGAGATCCTCGTTGTACATCCGCTCGTAGGACTCGCGTTCGGACAGCGCCTGCGGTGTGCCGCCGCGTTCGGAGAGCGTCGACGACAACCGACGCTGGGTGGTCCGACGCATCCGGTCCAGCCTGCCGTACACGCGGTCGAGGTGCCGTTGTTCCTCGTCCACGCGGGGGTCGGCGTCCGGCGAGAGGGCGGTCATCGGCCGTCCCCGATCGACAGCGGTGCGCGGGACCCGTGGGACCGGGCCAGTCCGGCGGCCCGGATGCGGGCGGTCATCGCGCGGGGGTCGGCGGACAAGCGGCGGCAGACCTGCGACGCCGGGTCGGCGAGTGTCTCGTCGTCGAGTCGGCGGGACAGCCACTCGAGAACGTCGGTCTGTGCGCCGAAGGGGACGGGGTCACCGGTGACCGGGTCGGCGAGGACGCCGTGCCGGGACACGTACAGGTCGAAGGTCGCAGGCGGGGTCCACTCGTCCGGAAGGAGGGGAGAGGGACGGCCGAGAACGGGGTGGTCGCGCGTAGTCACTGTCTGTCGATCATAGTTGGGGTCGGTGGCGTCGAGAGCATCGATGTGGGTGGGACCCAGCCAGGCCGCGGTCGTCGTGATCGCGCCCTCACCTGCGAGGATCGGTGCGGCCGGAATGTATCCCCGGGCCGCTACATGGGCGGAATGGCCGACTGTGATGTTCGTGACGCGGACCGTGCGGAGGCAGATCCGGTCCGTCGACGGAACGTGGGCGAGCTTGCGACGGAGAACGTCGGGGGCGGCATTCGACCCGACCGCTACCACGAGCCGCGAGCCCACCGACGGGACCGTCCCGAACGGCGGACCCGCGAGCGTCATCTCGTGCAGCGAGGCCTCTCTCAGCCCCGCGGACGCGGGCACCCAGGGATAATCCTCTGGCGGGTGCACCGCGTCCGTGGTCGTGAGATCGGTTGTGCTCAGGGTCGTGCTCGTATCCGTTGCTCGTGCGCGTGGAGACCCCGAGGGATCAGCGACGTGCCTTGCGCAGACGCTTGCGACTCTGCTCGGCGGAGTCCTCGGCAGCTGCGGCGAGCTGGCGTGCGGTCTCGGCGAGCTCGGCCGACCGTGCGCGGGCGACGTCGGCGAGTTCGGCGGACCGATCGCGTGCCACGTCGGCGAACTCCGGTGCGCGCTTGCGGGCGGTGTCGGCGAGATCGGACGCGCGGTCGCGGGCCGAATCGGCGATCTTCGGAGCCTTCTTCTTCGCCTGCTTCTGAGCCTTCTCGGCTCGCTTCTGCGCTTCCTTCACGAGCTTCGGGCCCCGCTTGCGCGCGGTCTCGGCGAGATCAGACGAACGCGCGAGCGCCGTGTCGGCGAGCTCCGACGACCGGTGGAGAGCCGCGTCGGCGACGACCGGAGCGCGGTCCTTGATGCGATCCGCGACATCGGAGGCGGTCTCGGCGGCCTTGCCGGCCAGCTCGAGGGAGCGCTTCTGCGCGGCCTCGGCGATCTCGGGTGCGTGCTCGCGGAACTTCGCCGCGGCGTCGGCGGACCGCTCGGAGACGATCTCGGCGCCGTCGTGGGTGCGCTCGACGAGGTGCTCCCAGGTCGACGACCCGGCGGCGGCACCGATCGGCAGCGCCGCGGCCACAGCGGATGCCTTCTGACGGCCGCGCCACGCGAGCGACGGCTTGCCCTCGGTGTCGACCGCCGCCAACAGGACTCCGCCGAGCAGGCCGACGTTCTTGATGAACGCGTTGCGCTGGGCTTCCTTCTTGACCGGGTCGGCCTCGTTCCAGAAGTCGGTGCCCGCTGCCGTCGTCGGGATCAGGGTGCCGGCCAGGACGACGGACGCCACGCGCGGGAACTTGCCGGTGGCGAGCAGGATTCCGCCGCCGATCTGGGCGGCGGCGTTGATCTGCACCAGGGTCTCGGTGTTCTCCGGGATCCGGCCGGCCACCTCGGGCGGGAGCGACGACCGGGCCTTGTCCACGACCGGCTCGGCGGACTGCGCGATCGGTTTGGGGCTCCGGATGGCGTCCACGCCGCTGGCGACGAACGCCGAGGCGAGGAGCGGACGGGCTATACGGCGGAGAATCATCGGTCACAACCTTCTTCAGTCGGGTTTGGCTATCGAGATCCGTCGGGTGAAGCGCGTTTCTGGCCCGTTCAACGCTACCCTGTCGCAACGAATCTGCAGGTCACTCGGCGTGCCGTGACCGGTTTACGTACCTACGGGCATCGCGGGTCACGACTCGCCGAACGATCCGAGGAACAGGTAACCGCCCGCGACGGCGACCAAACACTCGGGAGTCGACCGGCGTCGCCAGCTTCCGGATCACCAGCGGCGCTCACGCCATTCGGGTAGTGACCCGCGCTCGGCGCCCAGAGTGGTGTCCTTGCCGTGGCCGGGGTAAACGATGGTCGAGTCGTCGAAGCGGTCGAACAGCTTCGTCGAGACGTCCGTGAGGAGGGTGTCGAAGTCCTCCGGCTTCCAGGTCTTGCCGATCCCGCCGGGGAAGAGGCAGTCACCGGTGAAGAGGTGCACGGTTCGCTCGCCGCTATCGTCGACGTCGGTGAGTGCGAGAGCGATCGATCCCGGGGTGTGCCCGACGAGGTGGATGGCCTCGAACGTGAGGTCGCCGACCTCGAGGACGTCACCGTCGTCGACGAGGCGGTCGGGGGTGACGGGCAGTTCACCGGCGTCGAGGCGCCCCGCCGCGGTCGGCACCCCGGTGGACTCGGTGACGGCGGCGAGGGCCTGCCAGTGATCGAAATGCTGGTGGGTCGTGAAGATGAGCTTCGGCGTTCCCTCGACGGCCGACAAGACCTCGGTGATCGTCTCCGCGTCGTTGGCCGCGTCGATGATCAGCTGATCGCCCGTCGCACGCGAGGTCACCAGGTAGACGTTGTTGTCCATCGGGCCGACGGACAGCTTGACGATGGTGGCCGACGACAGCGTGCGGCGCTGTGGGGTCTTCGACTCGGAGAGGTCGCCGGTGTAGTCGTCGCTGATCGGTGTCGCTGGGGAGGTCATGCCGACAGGCTATGACAGCGGGCAGCCGGAATGTGACGGTCGCGACCATGAAACCCGGCGTGGCGCGCGTACCCTGGACCATCGGTTCGGCGATGACACGCGGGCGGCGAGACCGATCGCCCGGTCGTCGGACTCCGAATCTCCCCGGGGCGAGTGCATGGCGACGTTTCTGTCGGTGGCCGTCGGTACTGTGCCCGTGCGCCGTCTGTGCGCCCTGTGACTCGAGAATGTAAGGACTGCAGTGGTTGATCGTCTGATCGTCCGAGGTGCCCGCGAACACAATCTGCGCGGCATCGATGTCGACCTGCCCCGGGAAAGCCTCATCGTCTTCACGGGGTTGTCGGGATCGGGCAAGTCATCCCTCGCCTTCGACACGATCTTCGCGGAGGGGCAGCGGCGCTACGTGGAGTCACTGTCCGCCTATGCGAGGCAGTTCCTCGGGCAGATGGACAAGCCGGATGTGGACTTCATCGAGGGCCTCTCGCCCGCGGTGTCCATCGATCAGAAGTCGACCAACCGCAATCCCCGGTCGACCGTCGGCACCATCACCGAGGTCTACGACTACCTCCGTCTCCTCTACGCCCGCGCCGGCAAGGCGCACTGCCCGATCTGCGGCGAGCCCATCGCCAAGCAGACACCCCAGCAGATCGTGGATCAGGTGCTCGCGATGGACGAGGGCACGCGCTTCCAGGTGCTCGCGCCGGTCGTGCGTACCCGCAAGGGAGAGTTCGTCGACCTCTTCGCCGAGCTCCAGACCCAGGGCTTCTCCCGCGCCCGCATCGACGGCGTCGTCCATCAGCTGACCGATCCGCCGAAGCTGAAGAAACAGGAGAAGCACGACATCGAGGTGGTCGTCGACCGCCTGGTCGTCAAGGCCAGCGCCAAGCAGCGCCTGACGGATTCGGTCGAGACCGGTCTGCGTCTGGCCGACGGCATCATCGTGCTCGACTTCGTCGACCTCGAGGAGGACGACCCGGAACGCGAGCGCCGCTTCTCGGAGCGGATGGCCTGCCCGAATGCGCATCCGATCGCGATCGACGACCTCGAACCGCGGTCGTTCTCGTTCAACTCGCCGTACGGCGCATGCCCGGAATGCGACGGGCTCGGCATCCGCAAGGAGGTCGACGAGGAGCTCGTCGTGCCCGACCCGGAGATGTCGCTCGCCGAGGGTGCCATCGCGCCGTGGTCGACCGGGCACAACGCCGATTACTTCCTCCGGTTGATGTCCGGTCTGGCCGATCAGATGAAGTTCGACATCAACACGCCCTGGAAGAAGCTGCCGATCAAGGCGCGCAGGGCCCTGCTCAACGGCAGCGACCACCAGGTCCACGTCAAGTTCCGCAACCGGTACGGCCGCACCCGCTCGTACTACACCGAGTTCGAGGGCGTGCTCTCGTTCCTCGCGCGCCGCATGGACCAGACCGAGTCCGAGCAGATGAAGGAGCGGTACGAGGGCTACATGCGGGACGTGCCGTGTCCTGCCTGTCAGGGTGCGCGCCTGCGCCCGGAGATCCTCGCCGTCACGCTCGACCACCCGGAGTTCGGGCCGAAGTCGATCGCCGAGGTGTGCGCCCTGTCGGTCGCCGATTGCGCCGACTTCCTCGACCAACTGCGGCTCGACTCCCGGCAGGCCGCGATCGCGGGACGGGTCCTCAAGGAGGTCCAGGCCCGCATCCGCTTCCTGCTCGACGTCGGACTCGAGTACCTGTCGCTCGAGCGCGCCGCGGGTTCGTTGTCGGGCGGTGAGGCGCAGCGCATCCGCCTGGCCACCCAGATCGGTTCGGGTCTCGCGGGCGTCCTCTATGTTCTCGACGAGCCGTCGATCGGTCTGCACCAGCGCGACAACCGCCGACTCATCGACACGTTGACGCGGCTTCGGGATCTGGGCAACACACTGATCGTCGTCGAACACGACGAGGACACCATCCGCGCCGCCGATTGGATCGTCGACATCGGGCCCCGTGCCGGGGAGCACGGCGGGCACGTGGTGCACAGCGGCAGTTACAAGGACCTGCTGAAGAACCGGAAGTCGCTGACCGGTGCTTACCTCGCCGGTCGCGACACCCTGCCGGTGCCGGACATCCGGCGGCCGATCGATCGCAAGCGCCAGCTGACGGTCGTCGGCGCACGGGAACACAATCTCCGTGGCATTGACGTGTCGTTCCCGCTCGGCGTGATGACCGCGGTCACCGGTGTCTCGGGGTCGGGCAAGTCGACGCTCGTCAACGACATCCTGGCCACCGTGCTCGCCAACAAGCTCAACGGCGCGCGTCAGGTGCCCGGGCGTCACACCCGCATCAAGGGTCTGGACAACCTGGACAAGCTCGTGCAGGTCGACCAGTCGCCGATCGGGCGCACCCCGCGGTCGAACCCGGCCACCTACACCGGTGTCTTCGACAAGATCCGCACGTTGTTCGCGGCGACGACCGAGGCGAAGGTCCGCGGCTATCAACCGGGGCGGTTCTCGTTCAACGTCAAGGGCGGCCGCTGCGAGGCGTGCACCGGTGAGGGCACGATCAAGATCGAGATGAACTTCCTGCCGGACGTGTACGTCCCGTGCGAGGTCTGCCACGGCGCGCGGTACAACCGTGAGACCCTCGAGGTGCACTACAAGGGCAAGACCATCTCCGAGGTCCTCGACATGCCGATCGAGGAGGCCGCCGACTTCTTCGAGCCAGTCACCTCGATCCATCGCTACCTGAAGACACTCGTCGACGTCGGTCTGGGCTATGTCCGGCTCGGGCAGCCGGCGCCGACGCTGTCCGGCGGTGAGGCACAGCGCGTGAAGCTGGCGGCCGAATTGCAGAAGCGGTCGATGGGCCGGACGGTCTACATCCTCGACGAGCCGACCACCGGTCTGCACTTCGAGGACATCAAGAAGCTGCTCGCCGTGATCAACGGTCTGGTCGACAAGGGCAACACGGTCATCGTGATCGAGCACAACCTCGATGTCATCAAGACCGCCGACTGGGTCATCGACATGGGACCCGAGGGTGGCGCGGGTGGTGGAACCGTGGTCGGCGAAGGTACTCCGGAGGACATCGCCTCGACCCCGGGCAGCCACACCGGCAAATTCCTGGCCGAGATCGTCGACATCGACCACGCGGTGGCGTCGGTCGGCTGAGCCACCGAACGCGAATCGCCACTTCCGTTGCAGGAGCGCCGGTTACCGCGGCACACGTCAACGGGAGTGGCGATTTGCGTGTTCTGAGGGGGAATGCGCGGCGGGGGGAGTGCGCTACGAACCCATCGACTTGCGGATCTCCTCGAGTCGCTTCTTCGCGGCCTCGTCGCGTTTGCGCATCATCTCGTCGACGGACTGGCCTTCGGCGCTCGCCTCCGCCAGCTCCTGCGACCCGATCGCGGTGGTGATGCGGTTCTCGATCTTGTCGCGCACGAAGTCGAAGGTCGGGACGCCGCTGTCGGAGTAATTCGGATCGGGAACCGCTCCGGGCACCGGGCCGGTCGGCACGATCTCCGCATCGATGATCTCGTCGGACCGTCCGGGCTCCTCGGCATTCGTCATGGGTCCAGCGTAGGCCCTCCGCTGGTCGAGCAGCGCCGACCGAGCGGAGCGAGGCCGCAGCGTGTCGAGGCCACTACCGCCGAGGCGCGCGAACCGGGCCGGTGTATTTCTCGCCCGGGCCCTCGCCGGGTTCGTCCGGGTATGCACTGGCCTCCCGGAACGCCAGCTGCAGCCCTTTGAGGCCGTCGCGGATGGGCGCGGCGTGGATGCCGAGATCGGCTTTCGACGCGTCGACGATGCCGGCCAGGGCGGTGATCAGGGTGCGGGCCTCGGGCAGGTCGATCCGGTCGGCCGGGGTCCCCTCGGCCAGGCCGAGCTTCTCGGCCGCCGCGCTCATCAGCATGACGATGGATCGGGTGATGACCTCGATGGCCGGAATATCGCCCAGGTCACGGACGTTGTCGGGATCGGTGTGCGCCGCATCTCCCAGGTCGGCGCCATCGCCCGTCGCACCCTCCGGGGGTAACGGTGCAGGTGACGAATAGGAGTTCTCGGCCATGGCTGTTAGACTCCCATAGCACGACCGCCCTGGTATGCGCCGGGGTCGTAAGTGGAGTTCCGCTCCCACCGTTCGACGCGAGGTTCTCGCAGTTGCACGGTCCGGTTCACGCCGATCGTCGCAGATCGCATCTCTGGATGCTGAGCTGTACGTCGTCGGCAGCGTGTGTCAGCACTGGCACGCGTGGACGAACCGGTCGGTATCGGAGCCCCGCGGACATCAGTCCCGGGGCTTCCTTGCTGAGGTGTCCCGCAGGTTCTCTTGCATACGTCCCTCGCCACGACGCGACGGTTACCACTGCAGGATTGAACAAGGAGGCCCCATCAGCACTGAGACCCGCATCAACGAGCGCATCCGCGTCCCTGAGGTCCGACTCGTCGGACCCAACTCGGAGCAGGTGGGCATCGTGCGTGTTGAAGATGCGCTTCGCTTGGCCTACGAGGCCGATCTCGACCTGGTCGAGGTGGCCCCGGACGCCCGTCCGCCGGTCTGCAAGATCATGGACTACGGCAAGTTCAAGTACGAAGCGGCCCAGAAGCAGCGCGAATCGCGTCGCAACCAGCAGATGACCGTCATCAAGGAGCAGAAGCTCCGTCCCAAGATCGACGACCACGATTACGAGACCAAGAAGGGTCACGTCATCCGGTTCCTCGAAGCGGGATCCAAGGTGAAGGTCACCATCATGTTCCGCGGCCGCGAGCAGTCCCGCCCCGAGCTCGGCTACCGACTGTTGCAGCGCCTGGGCAACGATGTCGCCGACTACGGCTTCGTCGAGACCTCGGCCAAGCAGGACGGCCGCAACATGACGATGGTCCTCGCGCCGCACAAGGGTGCGAAGACCCGCCAGAAGGCGCAAGAGAGCCGTGAGCGTTCCGGTGGCCCGAAGGCCGCCCCAGACGCGAGCTGATCCGCGAGAACTGAGCGGACGAGAACTGAGTCGATCGGCCGGACGAGAGTCCGAACCGCTCCGGCCTAGATCACGACACGCGAACACGGGTACACACCGGACCTCGCCGGGTCCGGTGCCCGAGTTCGCCCGAGAGAAGGAAGAACATGCCGAAGAGCAAGACCCACAAGGGCACCGCGAAGCGCTTCAAGGTGACCGGCAGCGGAAAGATCGTCCGCCAGAAGGCCAACCGCCGCCACCTGCTCGAGCACAAGTCGTCTCGGCGCACCCGTCGTCTCGACGGCACCACCGTCGTCAGCGAGAACGACGCCCCGCGCATCAAGCGACTGCTCAACCGCTGACGCCAGCGACCCCAGACATCTGACAAGCAAAAGGATCTAACACATGGCACGCGTGAAAAGGGCCGTCAACGCCCAGAAGAAGCGTCGGTCCACCCTCGAGGCCTCGAAGGGCTACCGCGGACAGCGGTCGCGCCTCTACCGCAAGGCGAAGGAGCAGCAGCTCCACTCGCTGAACTACGCCTACCGCGACCGTCGCGCGCGCAAGGGTGAGTTCCGCAAGCTGTGGATCTCGCGTATCAACGCCGCGGCCCGCGCCAACGACATCACCTACAACCGCCTCATCCAGGGCCTCAAGGCCGCGGGTGTCGAGGTCGACCGCAAGGTGCTCGCCGACATCGCCGTGACCGATCCCGAGGCCTTCACCGGTCTGGTCGAGGTCGCCCGCAAGGCACTGCCGGCCGACGTCAACGCGCCGGCTGCCTGATTGCGCACCAGCACCCACGACCCGCGAGTCGCGCGGACGAACCTCCGATGACGGAGGTCCTGTCCGAGCGGTCCTCGCGGGTCGTGTCGTATGCGAAGCTGCATCGCGCGGCCGAGCGGCGCGACCAGGGTCGCTTCGTCGCCGAAGGTGCCAATGCCGTCGCCTCGGCGCTGGCCGTCGGACGGGCCGAGGCGGTCCTGGTCGCTGACGACGAGCAGTTCCGTCATCGCGATCTCGCCGAGACCGCCGCGGCGGCCGGCGTCCCGGTGTCGGTGATCACCGGCCGCGCCGCGTCGAAGCTGGCCGAGACGTCCACGCCCGCGGGCATCTTCGCGATCTGCCCGTTGCTCGACGTGCCGCTCGACGCCGTCCTCACCGCCGGGCCGCGACTCCTCGCGATCGCGGTCGAGCCGCGGGAGCCCGGGAACGCGGGCACGCTCATCCGCTGCGCCGACGCGATGGGCGCCGACGCGGTGATCCTGCTCGGCGATGCCGTCGACCCCCACAACGGCAAGTGCGTCCGTGCGAGCGCGGGAAGCGTGTTCACGGTGCCCGTGGTGCGTGAGCGCGCCGTCGACGACGCCCTCGACGCCATCCGGGGGTCCGGCATCAGCCTGTTGGCGACCGCGGCCGATGGCGAGGTCGCCCTGGACGCGGCGGGCGACATCCTCTCCGGCCGCGTCGCATGGCTCTTCGGCAACGAGGCCCACGGCCTGTCGGTCGAGGTGCAGCGCTCCGCCCACCACCGCGTGTCGATCCCCATCCGTGGCCGCGCCGAGAGCCTGAATGTCGCTGCCGCGGCGGCCATCTGTCTGTACGAGAGCGCCCGTGTCCACGGCGCGGCGGGTCGCGTCTGACCGCTGTCCGAGTCGGCCGGTAGGGTCGGCGATCGTGTCAGAAACTGTGTCACCCGACTCCGCGCCCGAACCCGCACCCGCGACCCCCGGCTCGCCGGCCGCTGCACCCCAGACGGTGCCCGCGCCCGATCCTGCGGTCGTGAACTCCCGCATCGCGTCGGCGATCGCGACCGAACTCGGGGTGGGCGCCGGTCAGGTGCGCTCGGCGATCGAGTTGCTCGACGGGGGATCGACGGTTCCGTTCGTCGCCCGATACCGCAAGGAGGCCACCGGCGGCCTCGACGACGCGCAGCTGCGTACCCTCGACGAGCGTCTCGGTTACCTGCGCGACCTCGAGGCCCGACGCCAGGCCGTCCGCGAATCCATCGCCGCGCAGGGCAAACTCGACGCCGCACTCGATGCGCGCATCCTCGAGGCCGACACCAAGGCGCGCCTTGAGGACATCTACCTGCCCTACAAGCCGAAGCGCCGCACCAAAGCCCAGATCGCACGCGAGGCCGGACACGAGCCGGTGGCCGATGCGCTGCTCTCGGACCCGACGACGGACCCGGCGACCTTCACCGCCGAGCAGCTCGACGGTGCCCGCGCGATCGCCGTGGAGCGGTTCGCCGAAGACGCCGACCTCGTCGGCGAACTCCGTGAGCTGATGTGGCAGACCGGAGTGCTGCGCACGGCGGTTCGCGACGGCAAGGAGTCGGCCGGCGCCAAGTTCGCCGACTACTTCGAGTTCTCCGAACCGTTCACCTCGCTGCCGTCGCACCGGGTGCTGGCCGTGCTGCGCGGCGAGCGCGAGGAGATCCTGTCGGTCACCCTCGACGCCGACCCGGAAGCGGCCGACCGGCCCGCCGGCCCCGGACCGTACGAGCAGCGCATCGCCGCCCGGTTCGGCATCGCCGATCAGGGTCGTCCCGCCGACCGGTGGCTCACCGACACGGTGCGCTGGGCATGGCGGACCAAGCTGTTCGTCGGGCTGTCCCTCGACGTCCGGATGCGGCTGCGTCAGGCCGCCGAGGCCGACGCGGTCGCCGTGTTCGCGACGAACCTCAAGGACCTCCTGCTGGCCGCGCCCGCCGGGTCCCGTACGACGATGGGTCTCGATCCCGGCCTACGCACCGGCGTGAAGGTCGCAGTGGTGAACGCGACCGGCAGGGTCGTCGACCACGCGACGATCTATCCGCACGAGCCCCGGCGCGACAAGTCCGGTTCGCTCGCCGTGCTCGGCGCACTCGTCGAGAAGCACGGCGTCGAACTCATTGCCATCGGCAACGGCACCGCCTCACGCGAGACCGATGCGCTCGCCGGCGAACTCCTGTCGGCGATCAAGGAGGCCGGCAAGAAGCCGCCGACGAGCGTCGTCGTGTCCGAGGCGGGTGCCTCGGTCTACTCGGCGTCGGCGTACGCGTCGAAGGAATTGCCGGACCTCGACGTCTCCATCCGCGGCGCGGTCTCGATCGCCCGCCGGTTGCAGGATCCGCTCGCCGAGCTCGTGAAGATCGATCCGAAGTCGATCGGCGTGGGGCAGTATCAGCACGACATCTCCGAGACCCTGCTCGCGCGCTCACTCGGGGCGGTCGTCGAAGACGCGGTGAACGCGGTCGGCGTCGACGTGAACACCGCGTCGGTGCCGCTGCTGTCCCGCGTGTCCGGCATCACCGCGGGCCTCGCGGAATCGATTGTCGCGCATCGTGACACCAATGGCGCGTTCCGAGATCGCAAGCAGATCACCGCGGTGCCCAGGCTCGGCCCCAAAGCTTTCGAGCAGTGCGCCGGCTTCTTGCGCATCGCCGACGGCGACAATCCGCTCGACGCGTCGAGCGTGCACCCGGAGGCGTACCCGGTCGTCACACGCATCCTCGAGAAGGTGGGCACAGATGTCCGGTCGCTGATCGGCGACACCGCGACCCTCACCAAGTTGCGACCCGAGGAGTTCGTCGACGAGACGTTCGGTCGTCCGACCGTGGTCGACATCATCGCCGAACTCGACAAGCCCGGGCGCGACCCGCGGCCGGAGTTCAAGACCGCGACGTTTGCCACGGGCATCGAGAAGGTCTCCGACCTGACCCCGGGGATGGTCCTCGAAGGTCAGGTCACCAACGTGGCCGCCTTCGGCGCATTCGTCGACGTCGGCGTGCACCAGGACGGCCTCGTCCACGTCTCGGCGATGGCACACCGCTTCGTCTCCGACCCTCACGAGGTCGTCAAGTCCGGCGACATCGTGAAGGTCAAGGTCATGGACGTCGACATCGACCGCAAACGCATCGGGTTGTCGCTGCGGCTCGACGACGAACCGGGCAGTGACGGCAAACCCTCCCGCGCGCCTCGGGGGCAAGGGCGGGAGGACAGTGCTCGTGGCGGCGGCAATCAGCCGCGGAAGAACGATCAACGCGGCGGCGGACGCGGCAACCCGGGCGGCCAGGGCCGGGGCGCTCAGGGACAGGGCAACCGAGGCGGGAACCGGAACGATCGACGCCCGGCACCCAGCGGGGCGATGGCCGACGCGCTCAAGAGAGCCGGCTTCGGCAAGTAGGGTCTCGGCCCGGGCGGGCCGGTTGCGCGTTCGCGGATGCGGGGATTGCCGACCCCGAGCGAGTAGTTTCCCTCAGGCCGTGCCGGTCGCCGCGGCCGAGACTCGACGCCATGCCCAGCATCGTCTCGCGACGGTCGGCGTCGACCGGCCTGCCCACGCCCCGTGAACTCTCCGCCCTCACCGGGGACCGCGACCGCGTCATCGACCTGATCCGCATCATGTCGCTGGCGGTCGTGGTCGCCGGCCACTCGATCATGCTCACCGTCGAGGCGACCGACGATTCGATTCATCTCGGCAACACACTCGGCGACGTGCCCGCTCTGCAGCCGGCAACCTGGCTGCTGCAGGTGCTGCCGCTGTTCTTCTTCGCCGGTGCCGCCGCGGCGACCCGCGGCTGGACCTCGCGCGGCGACGGTGCCACACCGACCGCCGGGCAGTGGCTCGTCGCCCGGACACAACGGTTGATGCGCCCGGTGTTCTGGTACCTCGGGGCCGTCGCGGCCGTGTATGCCGTCCTGTCCGGCACCGGTGCCACGGTGGCGGCCGACGTGGTCGCGCGTCTCGGGGTGCAGTTGCTGTGGTTCCTCGGCGCCTACCTGCTCGTGCTGGCGGTGGTCCCGTTCCTGCAGCGCCTCCGGTCCGTCGGTGGTGTGCTGGCCGCCCTGGCGGTGTGTTGGGGGAGCACGGCGATCGTCGACGCCGTCCGACTGACGGACGGCCCCGCTGCGCTCGGCTACCTGAATTTCCTCGCCGTGTGGACGATCCCCGCGGTCCTCGGGGTCGCGTACGCCAAGAAGATCCTGCGGCCCGGGCTCGCCGTCCTCGCGGCCGCCGGTGCGCTGGCAGCCGACCTCGTCCTCGTCACGTGGGGACCCTACGAGGTCTCCCTCGTGACGGTTCCGGGCCAGCACCTGTCCAACATGAGTCCGCCGAGCCTGCTGCTCGCCGGCCACGCGATCGTGTTGTGCGCGGGCGCGATCGCGGTGCGCCGATTCCTCGCGGTCGTGGCCGACCGTCCGCGCGTCTGGTGGTGGGTGGTGCTGGGCAACCGGGGCGCGATGACGCTGTATCTCTGGCATCTGCCGGTGCTCGCGGCGATCATCGGTCTGTGCGCCATGGCCGGCATCGACCGCGCCGACGTCGGCGCGGCGTCCTTCCCGATGATCGTCGGGGCGCAGACCGTGTTGCTGCTCGCGGGCATGGTCCCGGTGGTCGCGATCCTGTCTCCACTCGAGAACCGGTCCCTGCCGTGGTGGGACGAACCGGTCGCCCGGCGCAGCGGACCGGTGCGGAACGCGGCCCTGCTGACGGCGCTGGCCGGGCTCGGCGTGGCGGTGCTGATGCTCGCGCGCGGGGGTCTGACCGGCGACGGCGTGTGGTGGCTGATCATGGGCCTCGCCTGTGCCACCTGCTCGCGTTGCGTCGCGGTTCCCGCCGGTCGTCCGACGGCAGCGCCAGGGCTTCCCGGTGACGACGCCTCCCTGCAGGTCAGCGCCCCGCGGTAGTCGACTACCCTCGACGGGAGTCATCGTCGGCGCCGGAGGTGTCCGCCGGCCCGTTGGGTCGGCGTGCACAGCGCGACGACGATGCCGACCATCCATCGATCGACGCACGAGGAGCACGCCCACCGTGGCCACTTCCGCCGACGCAACGGCATTCCCGGGACCCGACGACCTCGAGGCGGCCGCGACGTCGGCCATCGAGGACTTCGAGGCGGCGGCCGACCTCGATCAGCTCGCGGCGGCCAAGTCGGCGCACCTCGGTGACCGCTCGCCGATCGCACTCGCCCGGCGCGCGCTGGGTTCCCTCCCCAAAGAGGAGCGTTCCGAAGCCGGCAAGCTGGTCAACCAGGTGCGCGGCCGGGTGTCGGCGGCCCTGGAGGCGCGCACCGCCGTCCTCGACGCCGAGCGGGACGCGGCGGTCCTCGTCGCCGAATCGGTCGACGTGACGCTGCCGAGCGGCCGGCGTCCGGTGGGCGCGCGACATCCCATCACCGTCATCGCCGAGCAGGTGGCCGACGTGTTCGTCGGTATGGGCTGGGAGATCGCGGAGGGCCCGGAGGTCGAAACCGAGCACTACAATTTCGACGCGCTCAACTTCCTGCCCGACCACCCCGCCCGGTCGATGCAGGACACCTTCTACATCGCGCCCGAGGGATCGCGGCAGGTCCTGCGGACGCACACCTCGCCGGTGCAGGTGCGCTCGATGCTGAGCCGGGACCTGCCCATCTACGTGGCGTGCCCGGGCCGGACGTTCCGGACCGACGAGCTCGACGCCACCCACACCCCGGTCTTCCATCAGATCGAGGGACTCGCCGTCGACAAGGGACTCACACTGGCGAACCTGCGGGGCACCCTGGAGACCTTCGCGCGGGCACTCTTCGGCCCGGAGACGACGACCCGCATGCGGGCGAGCTACTTCCCGTTCACCGAACCCTCCGCCGAGGTCGACGTGTGGTTCCCCGCCAAGAAGGGCGGACCCGGCTGGGTCGAGTGGGGCGGCTGCGGCATGGTCAACCCGAATGTGTTGCGCGCCAGCGGTATCGACCCGGATGTGTACTCCGGATTCGCTTTCGGCATGGGCCTGGAGCGCACCTTGCAGTTCCGCAACGACATCTCCGACATGCGGGACATGGTCGAGGGGGACATCCGGTTCACCCTCCCGTTCGGTCCGGCCGCCTGACCGGCACCGCGCAGATCCCGCCCCGACGACTCCCCACGACGCGACGAAAGTAGTTGATACACAGTGCGTGCACCACAGTCCTGGTACACCGAGGTACTCCGCGCCGGCGACCCGCAGTGGTCGGCGACCACCGATGAGATCGACGCCGGTTTCGTCCGTGTCGGGTTCGAGATCGAGGACATCGAGGCGTTCCCGGAGATCACCGGACCGCTGGTGATCGGTCGAGTAGAGACGATCGAGGAGCTCACCGAGTTCAAGAAGCCGATCCGGTTCTGCACGGTCGCCGTCGGTGAGGACGAGCCCCGCGGAATCGTCTGTGGTGCACGCAACTTCACCGAGGGTGACCTGATCGTCGCCGCGCTGCCGGGGGTCGTGCTCCCCGGTCCCTTCGAGATCGCCTCGCGCAAGACCTACGGCCGGGTGTCCGACGGCATGATCTGCTCGGTCTCCGAGCTGGGTATCGGCACCGATCACAGCGGCATCCTCGTGCTCGCGCCCGGGACCGCCGAACCGGGCGCGGACGCCCGCGAGGTGTTGGGACTCGCCGACGCGGCGATCGACGTCAACGTCACCCCCGACCGCGGCTACGCGTTCTCGGTGCGCGGCCTGGGCCGCGAGCTCGCGGGCAGCTTCGGGGTCCCGTTCGTCGATCCCGGACTCCGGGCCGCGGACCTGGCGGACGACGGGTCGGCCTCGGCGTGGCCGGTCGCCATCGACGAGAACTCTGGCGCGATCCGCTACACCGCTCGGGTCATCACCGGTGTGGACCCGACTGCGATCTCCCCGTGGTGGATGCAGAAGCGGCTCATGGTCGCCGGTATCCGCCCCATCTCCGCGATCGTCGACATCACCAACTACGTCATGATCGAACTCGGTCAGCCGCTGCACGCCTTCGACGCCGACCGTGTCACCGGAGCCGTCACGGTCCGGTCGGCCCAGCCGGGGGAGAAGCTCACCACCCTCGACGACACCGTTCGCATCCTCGACCCCGAGGATGTGCTGATCGCCGACGAGACCGGACCGATCGCCCTCGCCGGTGTCATGGGCGGCGCGAGCACCGAGGTGGGTCCCGAGACGACGACGGTGCTGCTGGAGTCGGCGACCTTCGATCCGGTTCGGGTCTTCCGCACCGCGAAGCGCCACAAGCTGACCTCCGAGGCCAGCAAGCGGTTCGAGCGGATCGTCGACCCCGAGATCACCGCGGTGGCCTCCGACCGCGCCGCCCGGCTGATCGTCGAGATCGCCGGTGGACGCATCGCCTCACCGCTGTCCGAGACCCATGTCCAGACCCCGATCCGGTCGACCATCGCCATCGCTGCCGACGAACCGGACCGGGTCGCGGGCGTCAGCTATCCGCCGGGAACCACCCTGACGCGGCTGACCGAGGTCGGTTGCGTGGTGACCGGGACCGACGAGCTGGACGTGTTCCCGCCCTCGTGGCGACCCGATCTGCGGCAACGCGCCGACCTGGTCGAGGAGGTCCTGCGTCTGGAGGGCTTGGAGGACATCCCCGCCGTGGTTCCCCGCGCGCCCGGCGGCACCGGACTCACCCCGGTTCAGCGACGCCGGCGCAGCGTGGGACGCACCCTCGCGCTCGACGGCTACGTCGAGGTCCTGCCGTATCCGTTCATGCCGGCCGGCGTGTTCGACCTCTGGGACCTGCCCGCCGACGATGAGCGCCGGCGCACCGTGAAGGTCCTCAACCCACTCGAGTCCGATCGCCCCGAGCTCAACACGACGTTGCTCCCGGGGCTACTCGAGATGGCGGCCCGCAACATCGCACGCGGTCAGCGGGATCTGTCGCTGTTCACCATCGGTCAGGTCGTCATCGCCGGCGATCACGTCGCCGCGGTGGACGCGCTCGACGTCACGCGCCGCCCGACCGACGAGGAGATCGCGGCGCTCGACGCCTCGCTGCCCCATCAGCCGCTGCACGTCGGCGTCGTCCTCACCGGACTGCGCGATCCCGCGGGCCCCTGGGGGCCGGGACGCGCCGCCGACCACCTCGATGCCTTCGAGGCGGCGCGCACGATCGGTCGCGCGGCGGGGGTGACCGTCGAGCTCACCGCCGACGATCAGCGACCGTGGCATCCCGGCCGCTGCGCGCGGCTGACGGTCGACGGCCGCACGGTCGGTTACGCCGGCGAACTCCACCCCGCGGTGCTCGAGCGGGCCCATCTGCCGAAGCGGACCTGCGCGGTGGAGATCGACATCGACGCACTGCCCCTGGACGCGCGACTCCCGGCGCCGTCGGTGTCGGTGTTCCCCGCGGTCCTGCAGGACGTCAACGTCGTCGTCGGAGGGGAGGTCCCGGCTGCGGACGTCCAGAAGGCGCTTCGTGAGGGGGCCGGCGACCTGCTCGAGGACATCGCATTGTTCGACGTCTTCACCGGTGAACAGGTCGGCGCGGGCAACAAATCGTTGACGTTCTCGCTGCGGTTCCGCGCCCCGGACCGTACCCTCACCGAGGACGAGGCCAACGAGGCCAAGCTGGCCGCCGTCGACGCAGCCGCCGCGCGGGTGGGGGCCCGTCTCCGCTGACCCCAACGGCGTGTCACCCCGCCGTGAATTGATTTGCAGCCTGCTGCATAATGATCACATGGCTTCGACAAGCAAGGTGAGGGTGGCGGTGGCCGGCGCGAGCGGCTACGCGGGTGGCGAGATACTCCGGTTGCTGTGCGGGCACCCCCGTCTGCGATCCGGCGAACTCGAGATCGGCGCGCTCACCGCGGGTGGCAATGCCGGGACGCTCCTGGGTGCGCACCATCCCCATCTGCTCCCGCTGGCCGACCGGGTCCTGGAGGACACGACACCGGAGATCCTCGCCGGACACGACGTCGTCTTCCTGGGCCTGCCGCATGGCGCATCCGCGGTGATCGCCGATGCCCTGCCGCCGACGACGCTGATCATCGACTGCGGGGCCGACTTCCGGTTGCGCGACGCCGGTGAATGGACGTCGTACTACGGCGGAGACCACGCCGGGACCTGGCCGTATGGTCTGCCCGAGTTGCCCGGCAACCGGGAAACGCTCCGGGACGCGAGCCGGATCGCGGTGCCCGGTTGCTATCCGACGGTGTCGATCCTGTCGTTGCTCCCGGCCATCGCCGCGGGCATCGCCGATCCACACGTGACCGTCGTCGCGGTGAGCGGGGCATCGGGTGCCGGTCGGTCGCCCAAGGTCGACCTGCTGGCGTCCGAGGTCATCGGGTCCGCGCGGGCCTACGGCGTCGGCGGGGTCCACCGGCACACGCCGGAGATCTCCCAGGCGCTCTCGGCCGCCGCGGAACAGCCGGTGACCGTCTCGTTCACGCCCATCCTCGCCCCGATGGCCCGCGGCATCCTCGCGACGTGCACCGCGCGCACCGGGGCCACCGCGGAGGAGGCCCGCGCGGTCTACGAGAAGGCCTATGCGGACGAGGAATTCGTGCACGTGCTGCCGGAGGGGCGGCTGCCTGCCACCGGTTCGGTGATCGGCTCCAACGCCGTCCAGCTCGGCGTGACCGTCGACGAACGCGCACAGACCCTCGTGGTCGTCGGCGCAGTCGACAACCTGACCAAGGGGACCGGTGGCGCCGCGGTCCAATCGATGAACCTGGCGCTGGGCTGGACCGAGAACGAGGGACTGAGCACCGTGGGAGTGGCACCGTGACCGGATCGCAGGGCAGCGCGGAAACAGAGCAGGACCGGATCGAGGGCGGCGCCCCCGGAGATCACCCGCGGCTCGTGCGGAACCAGGGCGTCACCGCGCCCCTGGGGTTCCGGGCCGCCGGAATCGCGGCGGGCATCAAGGCATCCGGCGCGCTCGACCTCGCACTCGTCTTCAACGAGGGCCCCGACCATTCCGCCGCCGGCGTCTTCACCCGCAACCAGGTGAAGGCGGCACCGGTGATGTGGTCACAGCAGGTCCTCACCACCGGCCGGCTGCGCACCGTGATCCTCAACTCCGGCGGCGCGAACGCCTGTACCGGACCGGGCGGCTTCCAGGACACCCACAAGACCGCGGAGGCGGTGGCCGACGCGCTCAGCAACTGGGGGACCAGCACGGGCGCCGTGGAGGTCGCGGTGTGCTCCACCGGACTGATCGGCGACCGGCTGCCGATGGACAAGGTCCTCGCCGGGGTCACCGAGATCGTCCAGGACATGGGCGGCGGCCTGTCCGGCGGCACCGACGCGGCGCACGCGATCATGACCACCGACACCGTGCCCAAACAGGCTGCGCTGCACCACCCGCAGGGGTGGAACGTAGGCGGTATGGGCAAGGGCGCCGGAATGCTGGCACCGTCGCTGGCGACGATGCTGGTCGTGCTCACGACAGACGCGGTGGCCACCGCCGAGCAGCTCGACACCGCCTTGCGCAGGGCGACGGCACGCACCTTCGACCGGCTCGACATCGACGGCTCGTGCTCGACGAACGACACGGTTCTGCTGCTGAGCTCGGGCGCCAGCCAGATCCCGGTCGAGCAGACCGATCTCGATGACGCGGTGTTCGCTGTCTGCGACGATCTCGCCGCCCAGATGATGGCCGACGCCGAGGGGGTCACGAAGCGGGTCGTGATCACGGTCACCGGCGCGCACACCGAGGACGACGCGCTGACCGTCGCCCGTGCCGTCGCGCGAGATTCGCTGGTGAAGACCGCCCTGTTCGGGTCGGATCCGAACTGGGGGCGGGTACTCGCCGCGGTCGGCGCGTCGCCGGTGACCGTCGATCCCGACCGGATCGCGGTGTCGTTCAACGGCAACCCGGTGTGCGAGAACGGTTTCGGGGTCGAGGGCGCGCGAGATGTGGACCTGTCCGGCCCCGACATCGCCGTCGTCGTCGACCTGAAGCTGGGAGAGTCGGCGGCCAGTGTCCGAACCACCGACCTCTCCCATGCGTACGTCGAAGAGAACTCGGCGTATTCGTCATGAGCGAGACGACATCGGGCGTCCACCCGATCGACCCCGCGGCCGGCCTGGCCAAGGCGAAGGTCCTCGCCGAGGCCCTGCCCGCGCTCCAGCGACTCGCCGGCGCGACCGTCGTCGTCAAATACGGCGGCAACGCCATGATCGACGACGAGTTGAAGAAGGCGTTCGCGGCGGACATGGTCTTCCTGCGCGCCTGCGGCATGCATCCCGTGGTGGTGCACGGTGGTGGCCCGCAGATCTCGGCGATGCTGAAGCGACTGGGACTCTCGGGTGAGTTCAAGGGCGGATTCCGGGTGACGACCCCCGAGGTCATGGACGTCGCCCGCATGGTTCTCTTCGGTCAGGTCGGGAGGGAGCTCGTGGGCCTGATCAACTCGCACGGACCGTATGCCGTCGGCATCACCGGCGAGGATGCCCACCTGTTCACCGCGACGCGGCGCACGGTGCTCGTCGAGGGTGTTCCCACCGACATCGGCCTCGTCGGCGACATCGCGTCGGTCAACACCTCGGCGGTGCTGGATCTGGTTGCCGCCGGCCGCATCCCGGTCGTCTCGACGATCGCGCCGGACCGCGACGGGGTGGTGCACAACATCAACGCCGACACCGCGGCCGGTGCTCTCGCCGAGGCGTTGGGGGCGTCCCGGCTGGTGATGCTGACCGATGTCGAAGGCCTGTACACGGACTGGCCCGACCGCGGATCCCTGGTCTCCCAGATCGACACCGACGCACTCACCGCGCTGTTGCCGTCGCTGGATTCCGGCATGGTCCCCAAGATGGAGGCCTGCCTGCGCGCCGTCACCGGCGGCATCGACCGCGCACACGTGATCGACGGGCGTGTCGCCCATTCCGTACTGGCCGAACTGTTGACCGAGAGCTCGACCGGCACCACCGTCGTCGTGCCTGAGGAGGACGCATGACCGCGCCACTGCAGCAGCGCTGGGCACAGTCGCTGATGAACAACTACGGCACACCCCCGATCGCCCTCGTGGAGGGCTCGGGAGCGTATGTCACCGACGCCGATGGCAAGCGCTACCTCGACCTGCTCGGCGGGATCGCGGTGAACGCCCTCGGCCACGCCCACCCGGCGATCGTCGACGCGGTCACCCACCAGCTCCAGACGCTCGGGCACGTGTCGAACCTGTACATCGCCCCGCCCGTCGTCGAACTCGCCGAGGCATTGCTCGGCCGGTTCGGCCATCCGGGTCGCGTGTTCTTCTGCAACTCCGGCACCGAGGCGAACGAGGCCGCGTTCAAACTGGCCCGACGGACCGGACGGCCCGAGATCGTCGCGGCGGAGCAGGCCTTCCACGGACGCACCATGGGTGCGCTCGCGATGACCGGTCAGCCCGCCAAACGCACTCCGTTCGAACCGATGCCGCCGGGCGTCCGGTTCGTTCCCTACGGTGACGTCGACGCGCTCGACGCCATGGTCACCGACCAGACCGCCGCGGTGATCCTCGAACCGATCCTCGGCGAGGCAGGCGTCGTCGTGCCCCCGGCCGACTACCTGGCGGCCGCTCGCCGGATCACCGAGGAGCGCGGCGCGCTGCTGATCCTCGACGAGGTGCAGACCGGCGTCGCGCGCACCGGTACGTTCTTCGCCCATCAGCAGGTGGGCGTGGTCCCCGATGTGATGACGCTTGCGAAGGGATTAGGCGGTGGCCTGCCCATCGGCGCGTGTATCGCCACCGGTCCGGCGGCCGACCTGTTCGGGCCGGGCCAGCACGGCACCACTTTCGGTGGCAATCCGGTCAGTGCGGCTGCCGCGCTGGCCGTCCTGGGGGTCATCGAAGCCGACGGTCTCCTCGATTCCGTTGCCGCGGTGGGGAAGTCGATCGCAACCGGCATCGAGGACCTGCAGCATCCGCTGGTCTCGCATGTGCGTGGATCCGGCCTGTTGCTCGGTGTCGTGCTGACGCAGCCGCTCTCGCAGCGCGTCGAGGCCGCCGCCCGGGACGCGGGGTTCCTGATCAACGCACCCGCGCCCGACGTCCTGCGCCTGGCCCCGCCGCTGATCCTCACCGAGCAGCAGGGACAGGATTTCGTGCGCGCGCTACCGACACTGCTCGACACCGCCGCCACATCGAACGAGGGGGACAAGCCATGACCAGACATTTCCTGCGCGACGACGACCTGACCCCGGCCGAGCAGGCCGAGGTGCTCGCACTCGCGGCCGAGGTCAAGGCGAAGCCGTTCGACTTCCGGCCGCTGGAGGGCCCCCGCGGGGTCGGGGTGATCTTCGACAAGAACTCCACCCGCACCCGGTTCTCGTTCGAGGTCGGCATCGCCCAGCTCGGCGGTCATGCGGTCGTCGTCGACGGCCGGACGACCCAGCTCGGCCGCGAGGAGACCCTGGAGGACACCGGCCTGGTCCTGTCCCGCTTCGTCGACGCCATCGTGTGGCGGACGTTCGGGCAGGACCGGCTCGAGGCGCTGTCCTCGACCGCCACCGTCCCGGTCGTCAACGCGCTGTCCGACGAGTTCCACCCCTGCCAGGTGCTCGCCGACCTGCAGACGATCGCCGAGCACAAGGGCCAGCCGGCGGGCCTGACGATGACGTACCTGGGTGACGGCGCGAACAACATGGCGCATTCGCTGGCGCTCGGCGGCGTCACGGCCGGCATGCACGTCGTCCTCAGCTCGCCGGACGGCTTCCAGCCGGACCCGGCGGTGATCGCCGACGCCGAGAAGCGTGCCGCGCAGACCGGCGGCTCGGTGACGCTCGAGACCGACCCCGTCGCCGCCGCGACGGGGGCCGACGTCCTGGTGACCGACACCTGGGTGTCGATGGGGCAAGAGGACGACGGAAAGGACCGCACGGCGCCGTTCCGGCCGTACCAGATCAACGATGACCTGCTCATGCATGCCGCCGATGATGCGATCGTGCTGCACTGCCTGCCGGCCCATCGTGGCGACGAGATCACCGCCTCGGTGATCGACGGACCCCGCAGCGTCGTGTTCGACGAGGCGGAGAACCGCCTGCACGCGCAGAAGGCCCTGCTGATCTGGCTGTTGGACCACCAGTGAGCGGACACCCACGATGACCGCCGGAGCCGAACCCTCGGAAAGCCGCCTCGCCGCCACCCGGGCGGGTCGTCATGCGCGCATCATCGAGATCTTGTCCACGCATCAGGTACGCAGCCAGTCGGAGCTGCAGCGGTTGCTCGCCGAGGAGGGCGTCGACGCCACCCAGGCCACCCTGTCGCGCGACCTCGACGAACTCGGGGCCGTGAAGCTGCGGGCAGCGGACGGCGGCGCCGGGGTCTATGTGGTGCCCGAAGACGGTTCGCCCGTCCGCGGTGTGTCCGGCGGCACCGACCGGCTCGGCCGGCTCGTGTCGGACCTCCTGGTCTCGACCGACAGCAGTGGCAACCTCGCGGTGTTGCGAACGCCCCCGGGCGCCGCGCACTACTTGGCGGCTGCGCTCGACCGGGCGCGCCTGCCCGACGTCGTGGGGACGATCGCCGGGGACGACACGATCTTCGTCGTCGCGCGCGAGCCGCTCGACGGAGCGGAACTCGCCCGCCGGATCGAGGGCCTCGTGTAACCCTCGCCGCATCGACATTCTCGGTTCCGCCTCCGCGGAACCGGCAGACCACACCAAACGAACAGCCGAGACACCGCCAACCGGATACCCGGGCGGTGTCGTCGGAACACCGGGGCCGATGATGGACTCGGTCATCGCGCAGAACAGGAGCTTCACCTCATGGCAGAACGTGTCGTACTCGCATACTCGGGCGGCCTGGACACCTCGGTCGCGATCAGCTGGATCCAGAAGGAGACCGGCAAAGAGGTCGTCGCCGTGGCACTCGACCTCGGTCAGGGCGGCGAGGACATGGAGGTCATCCGCCAGCGCGCACTCGACTGCGGCGCGGTCGAGGCCGTCGTGGTCGATGCCCGCGACGAGTTCGCCGACGAGTACTGCCTCGGCGCGATCACCTCGAATGCGCTCTACATGGATCGTTATCCGCTCGTCTCGGCGCTGTCGCGCCCGCTGATCGCCAAGCACCTGGTCACCGCCGCCCGTGATCACGGCGGCACCGTCGTCGCCCACGGATGCACCGGCAAGGGCAACGACCAGGTCCGCTTCGAAGTCGGTTTTGCCACCCTGGCGCCCGATCTGCAGGTGCTCGCGCCGGTCCGCGACTACGCCTGGACCCGCGAGAAGGCGATCGCCTTCGCCGGGGAGAACGACATCCCGATCAACGTGACCAAGAAGTCGCCGTTCTCGATCGACCAGAACGTGTGGGGACGCGCGGTCGAGACCGGCTTCCTCGAGGACCTGTGGAACGCGCCGACGAAGGACGTCTACGACTACACCGAAGACCCCACCGTCAACTGGAACTCGCCCGACGAGGTCATCATCGGCTTCGACAAGGGCCGCCCGGTCAGCATCGACGGCCGCCCGGTGAGCGTCCTCGAGGCGATCCAGGAACTCAACCGTCGCGCCGGCGCCCAGGGCGTCGGACGCCTCGACGTGGTGGAGGACCGCCTGGTGGGCATCAAGAGCCGCGAGGTCTACGAGGCGCCCGGCGCCATGGTTCTCATCCGCGCACACGAAGAACTCGAGCACGTGACCATCGAGCGCGAGCTCGGCCGCTACAAGCGCGGCACCGACCAGAAGTGGGCCGAGCTGGTGTACGACGGTCTCTGGTTCTCGCCGCTGAAGCGGTCGCTGGACGCGTTCGTCGCCTCCACGCAGGAGCACGTGACCGGCGAGATCCGGCTGACCCTGCACGGCGGCACGATCGCCGCGACCGGCCGCCGCAGCTCGGAGTCGCTCTACGACTTCAACCTCGCGACCTACGACGAGGGCGACACCTTCGATCAGTCCGCGGCCCGCGGCTTCGTCGAGCTGCACGGCCTGTCGTCGAAGATCGCCGCGAAGCGGGACCTGAATCTGTGAGTGCGGGCACCGGCGGCGGCAGCGGCCCGGAGACCGGCGGGACGACCAACCAGGGTTCGCTCTGGGGCGGTCGCTTCGCCGGTGGTCCGGCGGAGGCGATGGCCGCGCTGAGCAAGTCGACCCACTTCGACTGGGCCCTGGCCCCGTTCGACATCGAAGCGTCCAAAGCGCATGCACGGGTCCTGAACAAGGCCGGGCTGCTCACCGCCGAAGACCTCACCGGAATGCTCGACGGGCTCGATCGCCTGGCCGCCGATGTCGCCGACGGCAGCTTCGGGCCGGCCGAGTCCGACGAGGACGTCCACGGCGCCCTCGAGCGTGGCCTGATCGAGCGCGTCGGTCCCGAACTCGGGGGCCGGTTACGCGCGGGGCGCTCACGCAACGACCAGGTCGCGACCCTGTTCCGGATGTGGCTGCGCGCCGCCATGCGGCGGGTCGCGTTGGGCCTGCTCGACGTCGTCGACGCGCTCACCGCACAGGCGGCGGCCCATCCCGACGCGATCATGCCGGGCAAGACGCACCTGCAGGCCGCACAGCCGGTCCTGCTGGGGCACCATCTGCTGGCGCACGCGCAACCACTCCTGCGCGACATCGACCGGCTCGCCGACGCGGATCGTCGAACCGCGGTGTCGCCCTACGGTTCCGGCGCCCTGGCCGGCTCCTCCCTGGGCCTCGATCCGGCGGCGATCGCCGCCGACCTGGGCTTCGACGCACCCGCGGAGAACTCGATCGATGCCACCTCATCGCGCGACTTCGCTGCGGAGGCCGCGTTCGTCTTCGCGATGATCGCAGTCGACCTCTCCCGGTTGTCCGAAGAGGTGATCATCTGGAGCACACCGGAATTCGGCTACGTGACGCTGGCCGACGCGTGGTCCACCGGCAGCTCGATCATGCCGCAGAAGAAGAACCCGGACGTCGCCGAACTCATGCGCGGCAAGGCCGGTCGTCTCATCGGCGACCTCACCGGATTGCTCGCCACACTGAAGGCGCAGCCGCTGGCGTACAACCGGGACCTGCAGGAGGACAAGGAACCGGTCTTCGACGCGGTGGCCCAACTGGAGCTGCTGCTGCCCGCGGTGACCGGCCTGGTCGCCACGCTGGAGTTTCACACCGATCGCATGGCGGAACTCGCGCCGGCGGGTTTCACCCTGGCCACCGACATCGCCGAATGGATGGTCCGACAGGGCGTGCCGTTCCGGGTGGCGCACGAGGCCGCGGGTGCGTGTGTCCGCGAGGCCGAGTCCCGGGGCGTCGGCCTGGACGAACTCGACGACGCGACGCTGGCCGGTGTCCATCCGGCGCTGACGCCGGCGGTGCGTGACGTCCTGACCGTCCGCGGTTCGGTCGAGTCGCGCAACGCGCACGGCGGTACCGCACCCGGACAGGTCCGGCGGCAGATCGACGTCGTCACGGCCCAGACCGCCGATCTCCGGACACGCTGGACCGCTGGGCACGGCGGGCGCCACTGATCCCGGACGACTGGGTACAGTGACCTGTGTCACCGACGCCGCGTCAATCAACGCGCTGGTGAGGCCGGTACACCGACGACGGGAGGATCGACACGATGGCGGTGTGGGACGGGGGCCCCGATCTCGTGGGGGTGGTCGGCAGGGTGTTGGCCACTGCGCAGAACGGCCTCGAGGTGCTGCGGTTCGGTGGACTGGAGACCGGCACCGAACCGGCGCCCTTCGCGGTCGTCGAGACACACAAGATGTTCCGGCTGCGTCGGTATTTCCCGAACGATCCGTCGACCGGTCCGAACATCGTCCTGGTGCCGCCGATGATGGTGTCGGCCAACGTCTATGACGTCACCGAGCACAACGGTGCGGTGTCGATTCTGCACCGCAACGGCATCACGCCGTGGGTCGTCGACTTCGGTTCACCCGACTCCGAAGAAGGCGGGATGGAACGCAATCTCGCCGACCACGTGGTCGCGATCAGCCACGCGATCGACCTGATCGTCGAGGCGACCGGCCGTGACATCCACCTCGCCGGGTATTCGCAGGGCGGGATGTTCGCCTACCAGACCGCGGCCTACCGCCGGTCCAAGGGGATCGCGAGTCTGATCACGTTCGGCAGCCCCGTCGACGTCCTCGCCGCACTGCCCCTGGGGCTGCCCGCGGGACTGGTGGCCCCGGCGGCCGAGTTCCTGGCCGACAAGGCGTTCTCACGCAATCTCTGGGTGCGGGATTGGATGGCGCGCACCGGCTTCCAGCTCCTGGATCCGGTGAAGACGGTGCGCAGCCGCATCGACTTCCTGCGCCGTCTGCACGATCGTGAGGCGCTGCTGCCACGGGAGGACCAGCGCCGCTTCCTGGAGGCCGACGGCTGGGTCGCATGGTCCGGCCCGGCGATCGCGGAGCTGCTCCGGCAGTTCGTGGCGCACAACCGCATGGTCTCCGGCGGCTTCGTGATCAACGGCGATCTGGTGTCCCTCGCCGAGATCACCTGCCCGGTGCTCGCGTTCGTGGGCGATGCCGACGACATCGGGCAACCGGCGGCGGTACGGGGCATCGTCCGCGCCGCGCCCGACGCGGAGGTGTACGAATCCACCCTGCCGGCCGGACATTTCGGACTCGTGGTCGGTAGCGCGGCCGGTGAACACACCTGGCCGACGACCTCCGACTGGGTGAACTGGCTCTCCGACAACGGTCCGCGGCCCGAACTCGTCTCCGAGATGTCGCTCGTCGAGCCGGGTCACGGCGGCGGGGTCAGCCTGTCGTCGCGACTCACGCACGGGGTGGGGTCGGTGGCCGACGCCGGCACCGCCGCCTCGCGCGAATTGCTCGGCCTGGCCAACTCCCTGCAGCGCACCTCGCGAGCCGTCGCCTCGGAGTCGGTGCGGACCGTCCCCCGATTGTTCCGGCTGGGACAGATCCAGAGCGGGACGCGCATTTCCCTGTCGAAGCTGATGGCCGAGAACACCAAGCGCGGCGGCGACAAGGAACTGTTCCTCTTCGAGAACCGTGTGCTCACCCACGCCCAGGTGAACACGCGTATCGACAACGTGGTCGCCGGGCTGGTCGACTGCTGCATCCGCCCCGGCCAGCACATCGGTGTCCTGATGGACACCCGGCCGAGCGCCCTGGTCGTCATCGCGGCGCTCTCGCGCCTGGGCGCGGTGGCGGTGCTGCTCGCCGCGGACGCCGACGTCCGCGAGATGATGCGGCTCGCCGACAGCTCGGTCATCGTCACCGACCCCACCAATCTCGATCTCGCCAGTGCCGCCTCCGACCGCGTCCTGGTACTCGGCGGCGGCAGTGGCGACTCCCGGGCGATCGACGGTGCGGACGGCACGTCGATCGTCGACATGGAACGCATCGATCCCGACGAAGTCGTGATGCCGACCTGGTACCGGCCCGACCCCGGTCTCGCGGGCGACCTCGCGTTCATCCTGTTCAGCCGGGCTTACGGCAAGCTCGTCCCGTGGCCGGTGACCAACCACCGGTTCGCGATGTCGGCCTTCGGCGCCGCGGCCGCGGCGGCGCTCACCGACCGCGACACCGTGTACTGCCTGCCGCCGCTGCACCACGCGTCGGGGCTGCTCACGACCCTGGGGGCGACGGTGGTCGGGCGGTCGAGGATCGCGCTGTCGAACGGCATCGATCCCAAGAACTTCGCCGTCGAGGTGCAGCGCTACGGCATCACCGTCGTGTCCTACACCTGGTCGATGCTCAGCGGCATCGTTCGCGACCCCGACTTCCACATCAACCAGCACAACCCGATCCGGTTGTTCATGGGCTCGGGTATGTCGGCGGGACTCTGGGAGGACGTGTGCTCGAGTTTCCCCCGCGCGCGCATCCTCGAGTTCTTCGCGACCGCCGACGGCTCGGCGATCCTCGCGAACGTCTCCGGGGACAAGTTGTCCTCCGTCGGCCGGCCGCTGCCGGAGACGAACCCGGTCGAGGTCGCGGCCTACGACATCGTCGGCGACCGGTTGCTCATCGACGACTCGGGCTTCGTCCGCCGGGCGGAGACGGGGGAGCCCGGTCTGCTCCTCGCCAAGGCCAAGCACAAGTTCGACACCAACGGGACGGTGCTCCGCGACGTCTTCACGACGCGTGATCGGTGGGAGGTGTCGGGTCACTTGTTCGTGCGCGACGCCGACGGCGACCTGTACTTCCTCGGAGCGACCGACCGCGTGCTCCGGACCGCGGACGGCCCGGTGTTCATCCCCCCGATCGCCCACGCCCTGTCCCGACTGAAGAGCGTCGACCAGGTCGTCGTCTACGGGGTCGGCGAACCCGGCCACCAAGTCGTCGTCGCGGCGATGACCCTCCGGCCCGGGGTCACGCCGGACTCGCTCACGGTCACACAACTGCGGATCGCGCTGGGGGAGTACCGGGCCGAGGAGCGCCCTCATCTCGTCCACGTCGTCGACGAGATCCCGCAGTCGGCGTCGTTCCGCCCGCTCAGCACCGGTCTGGTCGAGGAGGGACTTCCGAAACCGGGTGCGCGCGTCTGGTATCGCGACGACGAAGGGCGCTATCGCAGGTACACGAGGACCGTGGCGGAGAAGCTGGACTGGAGCGGGACCTCGACGCGCAATGCCCTAGGCTGATCCGGGTGACGACACGCGCTGAGGCCATCGACCCGATCGTGCGCGAACGCCTGGCCTGCCCGCAGGACCACGGTCCGCTGGTCGACGCCGGCGACGAGCTCTACAACCCGCGGCTGCATGTCGCCTACCGCATCGACTCCGACGGCATCCCGGTGATGCTCGTCGACGAGGCGCGCACGGTCGACGACGCCGAGCACGAGCGCATCGTCGGTTCTCAGCCGGAGTAGCCCGCCAACGGGAGTCACCTCGACCGCACCTCGATCTCGTCGGATGACAAGATCGAGGGGTGAGTGCTGACAACGTCGAACCCCCCCGACCGGCCGCGTCCTCCCGGCCGACTGCCGTCCCCGCCACCGTCGACATCCTCGACGAACTGCAATGGCGCGGGCTGATCGCCCAGTCCACCGATCTCGGTGCACTGGGGGAGGCGCTCGCGAACGGACCGGTCACGTTGTACGCGGGCTTCGACCCGACGGCGGCGAGTCTGCACGCCGGCCACCTCGTCCCGTTGCTGACCCTCAAGCGTTTCCAGTTGGCGGGTCATCGTCCGATCGTCCTCGCAGGTGGTGCCACCGGTCTGATCGGTGATCCCCGCGAGGTGGGGGAGCGGACGATGAACTCGGCCGACACCGTGGCCGAGTGGGCCGCGCGTATCGATGCGCAGCTTCGGCGGTTCGTCGACATCGACGACACCCCTACGGGCGCCGTGGTGGTGAACAACCTGGACTGGACCGGCAAGCTGTCGGCGATCGAGTTCCTCCGCGACCTGGGTAAGCACTTCTCGGTGAACGTGATGCTCGCGCGCGACACGGTGAAGCGACGCCTCGAAGCCGACGGCATGAGCTACGCGGAGTTCAGCTACCTGCTCCTGCAGTCGAACGACTTCGTGGAACTGAACCGCCGGTACGGATGTGTGCTGCAGATCGGTGGTTCCGACCAGTGGGGCAACATCGTCGGCGGCGTGGATCTGGCCCGTCGACTCGACGGCTCGGCGCTGCACGGGATGACGGTTCCGCTCGTGACCTCGTCGGACGGCAAGAAGTTCGGCAAGTCCACGGGTGGGGGCAGTCTGTGGCTCGACCCGGAACTGACGAGCCCCTACTCCTGGTACCAGTACTTCGTGAACACGGCGGACGCCGATGTCATCCGTTACCTGCGCTGGTTCACCTTCCTGGGGCGCGAGGAGATCGACGAACTCGAACGTGCCACCGCCGAGACCCCGCACCTGCGGCGCGCACAGCGCACACTCGCCGCCGAGATGACGACCCTCATCCACGGTCAGGCCAACACCGATGCGGTCCAACTGGCCAGCCAGGCACTGTTCGGTCGGGCCGAGCTCGATGAACTCGACGAGGCGACCCTCGCGGCCGCGGTCGGGGAGACCTCGATCGCCGAGTACAGCGAGACCCGTCCGACGATCATCGAGTTGCTGGTCGACACGAAGCTGTCGGAGTCCAACAAAGCTGCTCGCCGTGCAGTGTCCGAGGGCGGCGCCTACGTGAACAACACCAAGATCACCGACCCGGAGTGGCAGCCGGCCGACGCCGATCTGCTCCACGGGCGGTGGTTGGTGGTGCGTCGCGGCAAGAAGAGTTTCGCCGGCGCCAAACTGGGCCTCTGACCTGGCGATTTGACGCGTTGTTCGCGCCTGTGTAACTTAATCGACGCACCGCAGAGAGCAACTCCCCCGGAGCCGCAAGCCCCGGGGAAGTAACAGCGCCCGAGCCACTCGCTCGGGCCGCCTGTGCGGGCCACTCCCGAGAACAAGAGCGTGAGTATTTCTCGCGCTCTGGGAAAGCTCATCGGAGCCGGCTTCACATCGAAGGCGTCTGGTGGGTGTGTGTTCTTTGAGAACTCGATAGTGTGTTGGTGGATTGTTTGATGCCATATTGTGGTGTCAGATGGTTTGCTTGGATGATGTGTCCGCGGCTTTGATGTCGCGTGACGCTGATGAGTTTATTTTTTGATGCCAGTTTTTTTGAGGATTATTTTGGTCAGGTTTTGCTTTCCTGGTTGAAGATTTTGTGTTGAAACGTCGGCCCTTTTGGGGCTGGTTTGGTTTCTACATTTTTTCATGGAGAGTTTGATCCTGGCTCAGGACGAACGCTGGCGGCGTGCTTAACACATGCAAGTCGAACGGAAAGGCCCAGCTTGCTGGGTACTCGAGTGGCGAACGGGTGAGTAACACGTGGGTGATCTGCCCTGCACTCTGGGATAAGCCTGGGAAACTGGGTCTAATACCGGATATGACCAACTGTCGCATGGTGGTTGGTGGAAAGCTTTTGCGGTGTGGGATGGGCCCGCGGCCTATCAGCTTGTTGGTGGGGTAATGGCCTACCAAGGCGACGACGGGTAGCCGACCTGAGAGGGTGATCGGCCACACTGGGACTGAGACACGGCCC
>NZ_LNQO01000032.1:0-43264 GCF_001456905.1 Gordonia sp. SGD-V-85 | reverse complement strand
GCTCGACGACTAACCAGCACTGACACACAATCTTGGCCACCCGTCGCGGGACTCCCGCTGTGGTGAACAGGGAACGAATCCACGGCGTCGCTATGTGCGCCAGCACTTTTGGGTGCACGGTACGCACGTTTACATAGACCCGTCGGCCAGCGTTTTCATCTCCTGTCGAACACCGTTGAGCGGTAACCAACCCGCGTATATCAGTCCGACAACACCGTCGCGAGTAACGACCACCACACACCGCGGCGGGTGGCCAACCCCACAACAGCCCCTGAGAAGGAGGCAATTTCGCCATGGGACTTGACAGAGCAGCACTACATATCAGCGACGAGCCACGAAGGGCCTGGTGAGACAGGTTGCGGAGCCCTTCGTGGCTCGCTTCGCTCGCACCTCAGGGAGCAGAGATGTGGACCCTCAAGAGGGTTCTTCGTAGTCCACGACGGCCGCCCGGCCGCAGGTACTGAGGAGCGGGCCGGAGCTTGCGCAGGGCCCGACCACCCGCCGCACTAGCCCCCGGCGAGTTCGTCCAGCCAGACCCGCGCCGACGCATCCGAGGGTGAACGCCAGTCGCCGCGTGGGGACAGCGACCCGCCCGACCCGATCTTGGGGCCGTTGGGCATCGCCGAGCGCTTGAACTGGTTGCCCATGAACCGCTTCAGGAACACCGAGAGCCAGTGCTCGATGGTCGCGGTGTCGTACTCGTTGCGCTTGTCCTCTGGCAGCAGATCCGACCACGGGCCACGGCTGCGGTCACCCCACGCCTGGCGCGCGAGATAGGCGATCTTGCTCGGGCGATAACCGAAGCGCGTCAGGTGATAGAGGAAGAAATCGTGCAGCTCGTAGGGGCCGACCGTGTCCTCGGTGCTCTGGATCCGGCCGTCGTCGCCGGCGGGGACGAGTTCGGGAGAGATGACGTCGTCGAGGATCTCGACGAGCGTCTCGGTGGTCTCGGCGGAATGGTGCCCGCTGGTGATCATCCACCGGATCAGGTGCTGGATCAGCGTTTTCGGCACCGACCCGTTGACGTTGTAGTGCGACATCTGGTCGCCGACGCCGTAGGTGCACCATCCGAGCGCGAGTTCGGAGAGATCGCCGGTCCCGAGCACGATGGCGCCGTTGGCGTTGGCGAGCCGGAACAGGTGTGAGGTCCGCTCACCGGCCTGCACGTTCTCGAAGGTGACGTCGTAGACCTTCTCGCCGCGCGCGTACGGATGGTCGAGGTCGGCGAGCATCTGCTCACAGGACGGCCGGATGTCGATCTCCGCGCCGCTCACCCCGAGCGAGTTCATCAGCGCGTGGGCGCGCCGCAGTGTCGGGCCGCCGGTCGCGAAGCCGGGCATCGTGTAACCGAGGATGTTGGTGCGCGGCAGACCGAGTCGATCGAAGGTGTCGACCGCGACCAAGAGTGCGAGCGTCGAGTCCAGCCCGCCGGACACCCCGATGACGATCTTCTCCAGACCCGTCGAGCGCAGTCGTTGGGCCAGTCCCTGGACCTGGATGGAGCGGACCTCCGCGCAGCGTTCGTTGCGGTCGGCGGAATCCGCTGGGACATAAGGGAATCGGGGAACCAACCGCCGGACGACATCGTCGTCGGACAGGTCTCCGAAGTCGAAACCGATGCGACGCAACGACTTCAACCGGTCGGAGTGATCGCCGACCTGGTCCCGGAGGCTGATCATCCGCATGCGTTCCTGCCGCAGGCGGTCGAGATCGATGTCGGCGGTGATGATCTGGTCGATCGTCGCGAACTGTTCACTGCGGGCGAGGAGCGAACCGTTCTCGGTGATGAGGGCATCGCCGTCCCAGGCGAGGTCGGTGGTCGACTCGCCGTACCCGGCAGCGACGTACACGTGGGCCGAGATGGTCCGCGCGGAATGCCCGGTGCACAGGTTGGTGCGGTAGCTCTCCTTGCCGATGGTGACCGGGCTGCCCGACAGGTTGGCCAGCACGGTCGCGCCGCCGAGAGCTGCCCATGTACTCGGTGGGATCGCCACCCAGCCGTCTTCGCAGATCTCGACGAACAGTGCGAAACCCGGCAGGTCGCGGGCCTCGAACACGAGATCGGCACCGAACGGGACCTCGTCGTCGCCGATCCGCACGGTCGTGGGGATCGCGTCGCGCGCCGCGGCGAAGAAGCGCTGCTCGTAGAACTCGCGGTAATTCGGCAGGTACGACTTCGGGACCACCCCCAGGACCGCGCCGTCGTGGATCACGGCGGCGCAGTTGTACAGGCCGTCACCCACGCGCATCGGTAGTCCGACGCAGAGAACCGGCTTGAGCCCGGCACTGGCCGTCACGATGTCGTCGAGTGCGGTGCGGCAACCGTCGAGGAGGGCGTCCTGGTGGAAGAGGTCGTCGACGCTGTACCCGCACAGCCCGAGTTCGGGGAACACGACCAGGCAGGCGCCGTCGTCAGCGGCCCGCGTCGCGAGTTCGACGGTGCGCGCGGCGTTGACCGCGGGTTCGGCGAGCGTCAGGACGGGTACGGCTCCGGCGACGCGGGCGAATCCGTTTGCGTAGACAGACACTCCGACACCCTAATCGCGGACAGGCCGTCGTGTGGGGTCCGCCGAACGCGCCGGCCGGGTGCAGGGCTAGGACCGCCACCACGTGTCGTCGACCTCGACGGGGGTGGTGCGCTTGTGCCGGTTGCGGTGCCAGGCGGCCTCGATCTTCTCGGCCGCGTCCTCGGGGATCTCGCGCCCCTCGAGGTAGTCGTCGATGTCGTCGTAGCGCAGGCCGAGTTCGTCCTCGTCGGTCTGTCCGGCCTTCTCGTCCAGCAGGTCGGCGGTCGGGACCTTTTCCCACAGCTGCTGCGGCGCATCCAGGTGGCGCAGGATGGCACGCCCCTGTCGCTTGTTCAGGCCGGAGAGCGGCAGCACGTCGGCCGCACCGTCGCCGTGTTTGGTGAAGAAGCCGGTGACGTTCTCGGACGCATGATCGGAGCCGATCACCAGCAGCCCGCGGTCACCGGCGAGGGCGTACTGCGCGACCATGCGGTGCCGCGCCTTGGCGTTGCCCTTGGTGAAGTCGGTGAGCCGGGTGCCGGTGGCCTGTTCGATCTCGTCGTCGAGGGCATCCACGCCGGGTGCCACGTTGACGGTCACGACCTCGTCGGCGCCGATGAACTCGAGGGCCGCGGCCGCGTCGTCCTCGTCGTGCTGTACCCGGTAGGGCAGCCGCACGCCCATGAAGGTCGCGTCACCGCCGTCGGACCGGATGCGTTCGGCGGCGAGTTGGGCGAGCTTCCCGGCCAGGCTGGAGTCGACGCCGCCGGAGATGCCGAGTACGTAACCCTTGGCGCCGGTGACGCGGACGTAGTCGACGAGGAACCCGACCCGCCGCTCCACTTCCTCGCCGGGGTCGATCGAAGACTTCACGGCGAGGGCGTCGATGATGGTTCGCTGGATCTCACGCATGATCCCAGTGTGCGCCACCGGTCACCCCTCGCGTGGGATCCGCACGCCGACGAGGTGGGCTTCGGGGTCCGGGGCCAACCCGATCCGGTCCCACTCGTGGGAGATGCCGACGACCGCATAAGCCGAGGTGGGGAAGCGTTCGATGTAGCCGTGCGGATCGAGCGTCAGCGCGGTCGACGGCATCCCGGGCTCGTGGCCGACGACGAGGACCGTCCGCGCGTCGGCGGGCGCGTGGACGCGGATGGCCTCCAGGATCTCCTCGGGCGCGCCGCCGTAGATGTCCTCGACGAAGGTCACGGGCGCATCGATGCCGATTCGGGCGAGCGTCTGCCGCGTTCGCGTCGATGTCGAGCACAGCACCGCGTCGATCCGCAGGCCCTCATCGGCCATCCAGCGTCCGGCGAGGGCGGCCTGCCGATCGCCGCGCTCGGCCAGCGGACGGTCGTGATCGGGCGTCGCGGGCGGATAACCCGACTTGCCGTGCCGCATCAGGACCAGCGTGCGGGTCCGGCTCATGCGGCGCCGTGCCGGCCGCGGTCCCGGGCGTCGGATTCGGACCCCGACTCGGCGCCGATCATCCGCAGGACCCGCACGGTCGCGCGCCAGGCGGCGGCCTCCTGGCGGAGGTAGGCCGCGTGTTCGTCGTGACCGCGGGCCTCGGCCTCGTCGGCGGCGACGTCGAACTCCAGGTACTCGTCCACGGCACAGTCGATGAGCTCACCCACCGAGGTGC
Organism: Gordonia sp. SGD-V-85; assembly: GCF_001456905.1. NCBI lineage: Bacteria > Bacillati > Actinomycetota > Actinomycetes > Mycobacteriales > Gordoniaceae > Gordonia > Gordonia sp. SGD-V-85. The sequence continues at coordinate 39,112 of NZ_LNQO01000032.1, read as the reverse complement.
AGTCGGTGCAGGCCACCTCGATCGCGGCGGCGTCGAGGGTGGCCAGTCGTTCCAGATCTGACCGATAACGCATGGGTTCGAATCTACGTTGTCCGGGCAGGCCGTTGGTGTTACGACACCGTCGATGTCGCCCGGGACGACCCCGGCCGGGACCGCGACCGCGGCTCACCGCCGTTACCCTGGGGATCGTGCACACCTGGGTACCCGCGCTCCTCGCGGTGCTGGCCGCGTTGATGATCGCCGCCGGTACCGTGCTGCGTCAGCGCGCCTCCCGGGTCAACGGTGCGATCACCCCGGGATGGTGGGCCGGTGCGGCGATCGCGCTGTGCGGCTTCGGTTTGCAGGCCTCGGCACTCGGACTCGGCTCGATCCTCCTCGTGCAACCCCTCGTCGTGCTCGCCGTGCTGTTCGCCCTTCCGCTCGAGGCGTGGGCCGATCATCGGCACCCGGCCCGCATCGAGTGGGCCTGGGGCGGGGTTCTCGTCGCGTGCGTGGTGACATTCCTGATCGTGGCGCGTCCCGAACCGTCGATGCGACGCCCCGATGCTCTCCTGCTGTGGGGCACCGTGGGAGCGGTCATCGGCGTCGTGGTCGCGCTGGTGATCCTCGCCCACCGCTCGAGTCCGCACTACAAGGCACTGTTCTACGGGCTCGTCGCCGGCATCCTGTTCGGCGTGTCGGCGTTGCTGGTGAAGACCGTGATCTACCAGATCACGCACCACTTCTGGCGTTCCTTCGTCCACCCCGAGATCTATCTCTTCGTGCTGGTGGTGGTCTGCGCCATCCTCGCCCAGCAGATGGGGTTCGGCGCCGGTGATCTGCAGACGTCGTTCCCGTCGATGACCGTCGCCGAGCCGGCCGTCGCGATGGTGCTCGGTGTGCTGCTGCTCGGTGAGAACCTGAAGGTGTCGGTACCGACCGCGCTGTTCCTGGGGATCGTGCTCGCGATCATGGTGCGCGCTGTGTGCGAACTCGCGAAGCTGTCGGCCGTGCGCGGATACGAGCAGGCCGTGGCGGCGGAGGAGTCCGCCGCAGCCGACGCCGCAGCGGACGCGGGCCCGGCGGCGGGCGCGACGTCGCGCCCGGCGGGTTGACCGGCCGCGTCGACGTCAGGCGTGCTCAGATCTCCTGAGAGATCCCCTCGGCCCACTCGGCGGCCTGCTTCGCCGGCTTGATGGGCGAGGAGTTGTCGTGGCGAGCGTGCTCGCCGACCTGGACCGCGCCGCGCTTGGTGAGCATCTCGGCGACGATCTCGCCGCCGCGGTTGAACGTGTCGTAGATCGAGTCCCCGAGACCGAAGACCGCGAAGCGGAGACCGGTGAGGTCGGGGTTCACGCTCTCGAGTTCGTCGGCGAAGGGCTCGGCGCCAGTCGGCAGCTCGCCTTCGCCGTACGTCGAGCACACGATGACGAGGAAGTCCTCGGGGTCGAGGTCCTCGACCGCGTATTCGCTCATGTCGTAGATCGACGGATCGTGGTCGGCGGCCAGCGTGTCGGCGATGGCGTCGGCGACGAGCTCACCGTTCCCGGTTTCGGTTCCGTAGAGGATGACGACCGACATGTGAACTCCTCTCGACGTCGGCGTTTTCGCTAAGCGAGGGTAGCCTAACCCGCCCGTCGGGGCGAAATCCCAGTTGAGGGGGGTTGGAAGAAATACTTGGATGTCCTACTATGTGGTGACACCGGCCATACCCCCAACGAAGTCGAAGGTGATCTCCGTGTCCGCTCCTGCTGTCCCCTCGATCCCGCACTACCTGAACGGCAAGCGCGTCACCGCCGAGGGCGGCCGCTTTGCTGACGTCTTCAATCCGAGCACCGGCGCCGTGCAGTCTCAGGTTCCGCTGGCGTCGACCGACGAAGTCGCCGCCGCGATCGCGACCGCATCGGCCGCGCAGAAGGAGTGGGCCGCCTGGAACCCGCAGCGGCGCGCCCGCGTCCTCATGCGGTTCGTCGACCTGGTCAACAAGAACGCCGATGAACTCGCGACCACGCTGTCGCTCGAGCACGGCAAGACCCACGCCGATGCGCTCGGCGACATCCAGCGCGGCGTCGAGGTGATCGAGTTCGCGATCGGCATCCCGCACCTCATCAAGGGTGAGTTCACCGCGGGTGCCGGCGGCGGCATCGACGTGCACTCCATCCGTCAGCCGCTCGGTGTCGTCGCGGGCATCACCCCGTTCAACTTCCCGGCGATGATCCCGCTGTGGAAGGCCGGACCGGCGCTCGCGTGCGGCAACGCCTTCATCCTCAAGCCCAGCGAGCGCGATCCGTCCGTGCCGGTGCGTCTTGCCGAGCTGTTCACCGAGGCGGGCCTGCCCGACGGTGTGTTCCAGGTCGTCCACGGCGACAAGGAAGCGGTCGACGCGCTGCTGACCCACCCGGACGTCAAGGCCCTCGGCTTCGTCGGCAGCTCCGACATCGCGCAGTACATCTACTCGACCGCGGCCGCCCACGGGAAGCGCTCACAGTGCTTCGGTGGCGCCAAGAACCACGCGATCATCATGCCCGACGCCAACCTCGACCAGGTCGTCGACGCGCTGATCGGTGCGGGCTACGGCAGCGCCGGTGAGCGCTGCATGGCGATCAGCGTCGCGGTCCCGGTCGGCGAGCAGACCGCAGACCGGCTGCGCGCCAAGCTGATCGACCGGGTCAACGCACTGCGCGTCGGTCACAGCCTGGACCCCAAGGCCGACTACGGCCCCCTGGTCACCGCCGCCGCTCTCGAGCGGGTCCGCGGGTTCATCGACAAGGGTGCCGAGGAGGGTGCCGAGGTCGTCATCGACGGACGTGAGCGCGCCAACAACGAGCAGACCTTCGGCGACGAGGACATCTCGAAGGGCTTCTTCATCGGCCCGACCCTGTTCGACCACGTCACCAAGGACATGACCATCTACACCGAGGAGATCTTCGGACCGGTCCTGTCGATCGTGCGCGCCGGCGACTACGAGGAGGCCCTCGCCCTGGCGTCGGATCATCAGTACGGCAACGGCGTCGCGATCTTCACCCAGGACGGCGACGCCGCCCGCGACTTCACCGCTCGGGTCGACGTCGGCATGGTCGGCGTGAACGTGCCGATCCCGGTGCCGGTGGCGTACTACACGTTCGGCGGATGGAAGCGTTCCGGCTTCGGCGACCTCAATCAGCACGGCCCGGCGTCGATCCAGTTCTACACCAAGACCAAGACGGTCACGACGCGGTGGCCCTCGGGCATCAAGGACGGCGCCGAGTTCGTCATCCCGACGATGGACTGATCGGCGTTGACGACTTTCGCCGACGCCGCACTCGCCCGGCTCGACGGTGACGAACGTGTCATCGTCGAGACCGCGGCGGGTTTCGCGGCCAAGAAACTGGCGCCGTTCGCGCTCGAATGGGATGCCACGAACCACTTCCCGGTCGACGAGTTGCGTGAGGCCTCGGAACTCGGGATGGGTGCCATCTACTGTGCCGAGGATTCCGGCGGCAGCGGTCTGCGACGCCTCGACGGGGTGCGCATCTTCGAGCAACTGGCGTACGCCGATCCGGCCGTCGCGTCGTTCCTGTCCATCCACAACATGTGCACGTGGATGGTCGACGAGTACGGCACCGACGAACAACGTTCGACGTGGGTGCCGCGCCTGGCGACGATGGAGACGGTGGCGAGCTACTGCCTGACCGAGCCGGGTGCCGGCTCCGACGCGGCGGCGCTCGCCACGCGTGCCGAGCGGTCCGGCGACGAGTACGTGCTCACCGGGGTCAAACAGTTCATCTCCGGGGCCGGGTCGTCGGACCTCTACGTCATCATGGCGCGCACCGGTGACGCCGGCCCCAAGGGCATCTCCACGTTCTTGGTCGAGAAGGATTCGCCCGGACTGAGTTTCGGTGCGCAGGAGCACAAGATGGGCTGGCATGCGCAGCCCACCGCCCAGGTCATCCTCGACGAGGTGCGGGTGCCCGCGGGCAACCTCCTCGGCGGCACCGAGGGCATCGGGTTCGGCATCGCCATGAACGGTCTGAACGGCGGCCGCATCAACATCGCGGCGTCGTCGCTCGGTGGGGCGCAAGCCGCCTTCGACAAGGCGGCGGCCTATGTCGCGAGTCGCCGCGCGTTCGGCAACGCGCTCATCGACGAGCCGACCATCCGGTTCACCCTCGCCGACATGGCCACCTCGCTGCAGGCGTCCCGGCTCATGTTGTGGCAGGCGGCGACGGCGCTCGACGACGGCGCGCCCGACAAGGTCGAACAGTGCGCGATGGCGAAGCGTTTCGTCACCGACACCTGCTACGAGGTCGCCGACCAGGCGCTACAGCTGCACGGCGGATACGGGTATCTCACCGAGTACGGAATCGAGAAAATCGTCCGCGACCTCCGTGTGCACCGCATCCTGGAGGGGACCAACGAGATCATGCGGGTCGTGCTCGGCCGTTCGATCGCGACCCGCTACCGGGACAGCTGAATTCGCTCACAACCACTTTCGTAGGAAGCAGAGACAATGACGACGATCGCCTTCCTCGGCCTCGGCAACATGGGTGGCCCGATGGCCGCCAATCTGGTGAAAGCCGGTCACACCGTCCGCGGTTTCGATCCGGTACCCGAGGCGGTGAAGACCGCGCAGGAGAACGGCATCGAGACCTTCCCAGCCGCCATCGAGGCCGTGTCCGCCGCCGAGGTCGTGGTGACGATGCTGCCCAACGGCGGCATCGTGAAGAAGCTGTATGACGAGATCCTGCCGGCAACTCCGACCGGAGCCCTGTTCATCGACTCGTCGACGATCTCGGTCGACGACGCGCGGGACATCCACCAGCGCGCCACCGAGCACGGCTTCGCACAGGTCGACGCCCCGGTCTCGGGTGGGGTGAAGGGTGCCGTCGCCGGCACCCTGGCGTTCATGGTCGGCGGCGAGGACGAGGCCTTCGCCGCAGCGCGTACCACCCTGGATCCGATGGCGGGCAAGATCATCCACTGCGGTGCCGCGGGTGCCGGCCAGGCCGCCAAGGTGTGCAACAACATGGTGCTCGCCGTCCAGCAGATCGCGGTGGGGGAGGCCTTCGTGCTCGCCCAGAAGCTGGGCCTCGACGACCAGGCGCTCTACGACGTGATCACCGGCGCCACCGGCAACTGCTGGGCCGTCGAGACCAACTGCCCCGTCCCCGGGCCGGTCCCCACCTCGCCGGCGAACAACGACTTCAAGCCGGGCTTCGCGACCGCCCTGATGAACAAGGACCTCGGTCTCGCGATGGACGCCGTCGCCAGCACCGGCGCCCGTGCGCCGCTGGGTACCCACGCCGCACAGCTCTACCGCGGCTTCGCCGAACAGCACGCGGACCTCGACTTCAGCGCGATCATCACGTCGCTTCACTAGATCGTTCGCCGACCTCACGAGATCCGTATGACGTTGTGCCCGGTTTCCGGGCACAACGTCATACGCGTTTCAGGCGGCCGCTCGTCGGAGCACGGCCCTGACGTCCGCGGCGACCTGGGCGGGCCGGTCGACGAGGTCGGTCCACGTGAAGTTGAGGACAGTCCATTCGTTGGCGGTGAGCAGGTTGCGCTTGGTGCGGTCGCGCTGGAAGGCCGCGGCGTCGCGGTGGAAGGAGAAGCCGTCGATTTCGACTGCGACCTTCCTGTCGGGAAAGGCGAAATCGATGACGTAGCCGTAGGCGGGCATGTTCGGCATCCAGCCGGAGATCCCAGCGGCAGTCAGCAGTTCGGTGGTGAGTCGTTCGGCTTCCGATCGTGCTCCGTCGCCGAGGAGTTTCAGATAGGCAGCGACGCGCGGTGCTCCGTGCCGGTTGGGGTAGCGGTCGTTGGCGGCGCGGAGAGCGTCGAGGGTGACGCGGGTGCTGAGTAGTGCTGAATCGAGGATGCTGATCCCGAGGTCGAGGGAGGCGTCGAGGACGGTCAGCGCGGCGCTCGTTGTTCGGAGACCTTGATGCTCGGTGATGTCGTCGTCGTGTAGTCGCCGGAACCTGACCACCGCGGTCGCGGACGAGCGTCGGGCGCTGCCGCGGGTCGGGGTGTAGACGAGGTGTTTTCGGGGTTCGGTGTCGTGCAGTCCGAGCCACCAGGCGGCCGCTGGTCCGCCGAGTACCGCCATGTTGTGCACCGACAGGACCGCGATGCGGGCCTGAGCCCGGGCTGTGCGGTGGTGCCCGGCGACGAGGTACACCCCGCGTGCTACCGCTTTCCACTCGCCGGCAGCGACTTTGCGTTGGATCGTCGACGAGCTCGCACCGCAATCACGCGCTTCGCGGGTGGAGAACACGCCGTCTCGGCGGGCGGTCAGTTCGGCGAGGTCCATGGGGTTTCGACGCAGACGATCACCGCGCGGTTCCAACGCCGAGCAGCTGAGCGAATCCGTATGACGTCGAACCCGGATTCCGGGCACGACGTCATACGGATTCCGCGCGCCGTTTCAGAAGTCCCCGTTGTGCTTGCGAAGCGACTGGATGGCGCCGACGAGGCCGGTCATCTCGTCGTCGGACATGCCGACGTTGCCGAACACCTCGCGGTTGAGGGTCTCCGTGGCGTCGCCCACCGTCTTGCGGCCGAGGTCGGTGATCTCGACGAGCGTGGTACGTCCATCGGTGGGGTGCGGGACGCGGCGGACGAGCCCGCCCTCCTCGAGGCGACGGATCGCGTGGGTCACGCTGGTCACGTGGACCTGGAGCCGGTCACTGGCCTTGGTGATCGGCAAGGACCCCTGACGCGAGAACGCCAGCAGTCGGAGCAGTTCGAAGCGGGAGAAGCTGAGATCGAACGGACGCAGGGCGGCCTCGACACGGGCGAGCAGGATCTGATGGGCGCGCATCACCGACGTCACCGCGACCATGCCGTCGGCCACCTCGCCCCACCCCGCCTGGGTCCAGTTCTCCCGTGCTTCGGCGATGGGGTCGAAATCCATGCTGCGCCCTGCCATACCGACACCCTAGTGGTCCTCCGGCCCCGCCGCGGTCAGGCGCGAGCAGGACGCCATCCGTCGATGACCGCCGTCGCCGCAGCCACCGGGTCGGCACCGTCCGGGTAGTTGCCCGACAGCAGGAGCATGGCCATGCCGTGCACCTGGGCCCACAACGAGGCGACGACGGTGTCGGTGTCGGCGTCGCGGAAGACGCCCGCGGTGATCGCGGCCTGTACTCCCTCGCGCAGCGGGGTGATCGCCCGCGTCGCAGCGGCGCGGGTCTCCTCGGTGCGTGCGACACCCACCAGCGCATCCCCGAACATCAGCTCGTAGAGCCGGGGATTCTCCAGCGCCCACCCGACGTATGCGACACCGAGTTCGGCGAGCGCGGTCGGGTCGGTTGCTGCCGCCGCGGCGGAGCGCTGTGCGTCCGCGAACGCGTCGAAGGCGCGCACCAGGATCGCGCGCGCGAGGCCTTCCTTGTTGCCGAACAGCGAGTAGACCGCGGTGGTGGAGGTGTCGGCGGCACGGGCGGCCTCCCGGACCGACAACGCGCCGATGCCGTCGGCGGCCACCATGCGAACCGCCTCGTCGAGCAGCAGGGTACGCACATCGTCGGTGTGGGATCGGGGTCTTGCCACGACGCCCATCGTTTCATAACATCGTTTCGTAACAACGTTACGAAATGTCCTGGAGGTCTCATGTCCGCTCGCCGAGCCGCCCGCACGACCAACGACACCCCGCCGCCGGGCACGACGCTGTTCTTGATCGGGGTGCGGGTGACGCGACCCTGGCGGGTACGCGCCTGGTTGCCGGTGCTGACGTCGATGTCCCGGATGCTGATCCACCTCCGTCGCCGACCGGATGCGGGCATGCTCGACGCGCGCCTCTATCTGGGCGGTTCGCCGATGGTGTTGTCGTACTGGCGCAGCGCCGACGATCTCCGACGGTTCGCCTCCGACCCCGACGCCCCGCATCTGTCCATGTGGCGGTGGTTCAATCGCGAGCTCGCCGACACCGACTCGGTCGGGATCTGGCACGAGACCTACGTCATCGGCGAACACGAGACCATCTCGAGCGGGATGCCCCCGCAGGGCCTGGCCCGGGCGGTCGGGTGGCACCCCGTGGGGCCGGGGACCGCAACCGCCTCGGCTCGGTTGACGCGCAACCGGCCGGCCCCGCAACGTGGCTGACCCAGGGCAGCTGCGTTCGCTTTTTGTCGTTCATCAGTCGTGTCGTCTCAGCGAATGACGTCGACGATCATCTGGTTCCGAGTCGTCGACATCGGCATCGCATTCCCGATGAGTCCGGTCCGGTGCCAAACGCTGAACATGGTTAAACGGTTCGTTAGCAATGACACCTAAATATGATCCGTCCATTCTGGGCGATTTGCGTGAGAAGGGCGTGATGGACCGATTGATCGGTCGCCCGAAAGAACAACTGCTCCTTGTGGTTTGACAGACTCCGTGTGAGTAATGAATCCACATTCGCTTGTCGAATGAGTTGATCTGAAAATCAGAGACACGGGCGAAAATCCACGCCTTTCGGAAAACTCATCCGAATGGACCATCGAATTCTTTGTGACCGTTCTGAGACGTTTTATAGCTAGTCATTACTTCGACTTTACTGACGTTTTGCCTTTGCCGAAAAGGGATGTCGGCGAATGTTAATCGGGAGTATGGTCCGATTTGTCGACGGGGCGACAGCTCTCCAGGGGGGCTTATCTGGCTTGATCTCGCGCGGGTTGTGAATTGTCCATCCCGTGGTCTGCGGGGGGCGCCCGGGTGGTCCTGATACCCGGACGAGTGCGATCGATACGAACGCATGGAGGCCACGTGACCATCTCAGACAAGGATCTCGTCACCCCGTCCGCGCACTCCTCGTCGACCCGGATGCCGGCCGATGACCATCCCACGGAGACGACCGGGGCCGCCACGTCGGCGAGACCGGATCCCGGTGTGGACTCACTTCCGTTGTCCGCCGCGCAGCGCGGCATCTGGTTCGCCCAGCATGTGGCCGGTGACCTGCCGGTCTCGGTGGCACAGTACGTCGACATCGACGGCGAACTGGACACCGAGTTGCTGACGGAGGTCTGCCTAATCACCGGGCGGGAGTTCGGCTCGGGGCACCTGCGCCTGGTCGTCGTCGATGGCGAACCGCGGCAATACGTCGCCTCCCAGAGCGCTCCGGTGAGCACCGTGGATCTGCGCGGCGAGGCCGATCCGACCGCGACAGCGCACCGGCTGATGCTGCTCGACTACACGAGACCGCTCGACCTGCTCACCGACGACCTGATGACGAGCATCGTCTACCGCGTCGGGGACGCGCACTACATGTGGTACCTGCGGGCGCACCACATCGCGCTCGACGGATTCGCCGCGGTGACGATGGTCCGGCGGATCACCGAGCTGTACAACGCGGCCGTTCGCGGCGATCCCGCGCCGCCGTCGAAGGCGAGCGACATCGCCGACATCATCGCCCAGGACGCGTCCTACCCCGGGTCGACTCGTCACGACAACGACCGCAGGTACTGGAGCGACCATCTCGACGGCGCCCCGCCGGTCGTCACCCTGGCCGGCCGGCACGGCAAGCCGACGCTGCACCCGATCCTCGTGAGCGCGCCGATTCCCGCGGAGACGGCCGTGCTGCTCGATGCGGCCGCGCAGGAGGGAGGTGGCGTGACCCCGGTGGTCGTCGCGGCGTTCGCCGCGTACCTCGCGCGGATGACCGGCAGTGCCGAAGTCCTTCTCAGCCTTCCGGTCTCGGGTCGCCACTCCGCCGTGCTGCGCCGGTCGGGCGGCATGGTGGCCAACGTCGTGCCGCTCCGTGTGCCGGTCGCCGGCCGCACGCTCGGCGACGTGGTGACCTCCGTGCAGGGGGAGTTGCTGAGTGCTCTGCGGCGGCAGCGGTACCGGCAGGAGGACATCTTCGCCGACATGGGAATGGCCCGAGACGAGTCGGCGTCCTTCGGGCCGGCGGTGAACCTCATGATGGTCGACAGCGAGGTGGTGCTGGGTGAGGTCACCGGGCGGCTGCACGTATTGACCTCGGGTCCGACGTCCGATCTGTTCGTCAACATCTACCCGGGCGCGGGAAAGAGCAGCACGCACATCGACTTCCAGGGCAACCCGAACATCTACACCCCGGACGAACTCACCGGGCACCACCGTCGCTTCCTGATGTTCCTGCACGCCTTCCTCGGCGGGGCTTCCGACGATCGCGTGGGACAGATCTCGTTGCTCGACGAGCATGAGCGGGCGACATTGCTCCCAGTGCGGGGCGCGCGTTGCGCCCCGCCGCGGGTACTCGCCGACATTATCGCCGAAACCGTTGCACGGCACGGAGAGTCGACGGCAGTGTGCGCGTCCGGGCGTTCGATGACGTATCGCGAACTCGACGCCGCCTCGTCGCGACTCGCGCGGCGCCTGCTCGCCGCGGGCTGCGCGCCGGAGGAGTCGGTCGCGATCCTGCTGCGACGGTCCCTGGGCACCGTCGTGGCCGTCTGGGCGGTGGCGAAGACCGGTGCCGCGATCGTGCAGGTGGATCCGGAATACCCGCGAAAGCGCATCGAGCACATCTTCGCCGACAGCGGTGCCCGCGCGGCGATCACCGTCGACGAGTTCGCCGAGCGGGTGCCCCCGTCGGCGGTCCGGATCGACCTCGGCGACCTCTCGCCCGACGGGAACACCGACGCCTCGGGCGGCGGCCTCGACGACCCGCCGGCTCCGTCGCGCGCCCGGCTCGAGAACGTCGCGTACATGACCTACACGTCCGGTTCGACCGGCGTGCCGAAGGGCGTGCAGGTCACCCACTCCGGGCTGGCGAGTCTTATCACCGATCGCACCCGCGCCTATGGCCTCGCGCCGTCGTCCCGGGTGTCCTACGCGCTCTCCCCGAGCTTCGACGCGTCGATGGAACAGCTGCTGACCTGCTTCGCAACCGGATCCGCCCTGGTGATTGTGCCTCCGGAGGTGATCGGCGGCGAGCGGCTCACCCAGTTGCTCGCCGAGGAGGAGGTCACCCACCTGACCCTCACGCCCGCGATGCTGGCGACCATCGAGCCGGAATCGCTGACCCGGATGCAGACCGTCGTCGTCGGCGGCGACCGATGCGCACCGCACGTGGTCGAACGGTGGACCCGGTCGGCGACGATGATCAACGAGTACGGGCCGACCGAGTCGACGATCACGGCGGCGAGTGCGGTGGTCGAGCCCGATGCAGACGTCACCGTGGGCGGCCCCATCCGCGGTACGTCGGTGATGGTCCTCGACCACGCACTGCAACCGGTGCCGATGGGAACCGCAGGCGAGCTGTACCTCGCCGGCCCGGGGCTGGCTCGCGGCTACGCGCGCCTGCCCGGTCAGACCGCGGCACGTTTCGTGGCCCACCCGCACGGCGCGCCGGGCGAACGGATGTACCGGACCGGCGATCTCGCCCGCTGGGTCGGGGCGGGGACCGCGCCGTCACTGGAGCTGTTGGGCCGCACCGACTTCCAGCTGAAGATCCGTGGGTACCGGATCGAGCCCGGTGAGATCGACGCCGCTCTCACCGGGCACGCCCAGGTGGACCAGTCCGTCACCGTGCCCGCGCTCAACCTCGCCGGCGCGACCGTCCTGGCGTCGTACGTGGTGCCGGCGACGGGACAGCGGGTCGAACCGGCGGAGCTGGAGCGATTCGCACGCGAGTGCCTGCCGCCGCACCTGGTCCCGTCCGTCATTACGATCCTCGACACCCTGCCGCTGAATGCGTTCGGCAAGGTCGACCGACGAGCCCTGCCCGCGCCCGTGTTCGCATCCGCGCGATCGGGGCGGCCGCCGTCGACTCCCCGGGAATACCGACTGGCGCAACTCTTCTCCGAGGTACTCGGGGTGGTCGAGGTGGGTGCCGACGACAGCTTCTTCGTCCTCGGCGGCGACAGCATCCTGTCCATCCAGCTCGTGGCGCGGGCGAAGGCGAGCGGGCTCGCGTTCACGACCCAGGATGTGTTCGAGCACAAGACCGTCGCCGCGCTGGCCGCGATGGCTTCCGACGTCTCCGACGACGACGGACTGCGCGAGTTGCCCGGCGGAGCCGTCGGCTCCATCCCGTTGTCACCGATCATGCACGCCATGCTCGAACGCGGTCCCGTCGACCGCTTCGGACAGGCCGCGCTGGTCGAACTCCCGGATGCCGCCGGGCGCGACGAACTGGTGCGCACACTGCGCGCGGTGCTCGACCGGCACGACATCCTCCGGGCCACGCTGGTCGACGATCTCGCCGACCAACCACACCTGGTGGTCCGCCCACCCGGTACGGTCGACGCCGACGAGGCGCTCGAGCACGTGTGGCTCGACCGACGGGACGCCGACGAGATCGACCGCCACCTCCAGGCCGCGGCCGATCGACTCGACCCACGCGCCGGCGTCCTGGTGCGGTTCGTGTGGATGCAGCACCCCGACCGCACCGCGCCCGACCTGATGTGGCTGGTCATCCACCATCTGGCCGTCGACGGGGTCTCCTGGCGCATCCTCCTCGCCGACCTCCTCACCGCCTGGCACCAGATCCGCGGAGGCGCGGTGCCGGGCCTCGGCCTGCCGACGACGTCGGTCCGCCGTTGGGTCCACGGCCTCGTCGAGCAGGCACCCGTGCGCGCCGCGGCCGAACTGGACCGATGGACGGAGATCCTCGAGCCCGGCGACCGGTTGCTCGGACGCCGCGCGCTCGACCCGGATCGAGACATCGTCGCCACCGCCGGACGCATCCGGATGCGGATTCCGGCGGATGTGACCGAGGCGGCGCTCACCACCATCCCCGCGCGGTTCCACGGCGGTGCCAACGATTCGTTGCTGGCCGCGCTGGCCCTGGCGCTCGCGCACTGGCGACGTCGGCGCGGGCAGGCCGACGGCAGCGAGTTGATAGCCCTCGAAGGCCACGGTCGCGAGGAGGCCGCGGTACCCGGCGCGGACCTCACCTCGACGGTGGGCTGGTTCACCTCTCGCTTCCCGGTCCGGCTCGAATTGCACGGTGTCGACGTCGAGGACGCCCTCACCGGTGGTCCGTCGGCCGGACTGGCGATCAAGCAGATCAAGGAACAGCTGCGGGCGGCACCCGACCACGGGATCGGCTACGGCATGATCCGATATCTCGACCCGGCCGGCCGCGACGAACTGGGCGACCGGCCCGAACCCCAGATCAGCCTCAACTACCTGGGCCGGATGGGGACCGGCGAGCACACCGGTCCGTGGATGCCGGCGCGCGATTTCGACGCGTTGGTCGGGACCGGGCACCCGTGGATGGCGTTGCCCGCCGTCATCGACATCAATGCGATCGCCGAACCGGGTTCGGCCGGCGTCGAACTCGACGTCGGCTGGGAGTACGCCGCGCTGGTGCTCGACCGGGTCGACGTCGAGGAGCTGGCCGGCCTGTGGGTGCAGGCCCTGAAGGGTCTCGCCCAGCACGTCCGGTCCGGGACGGCCGGCGGCCACACGCCGTCGGACTTCCCGCTGGTCTCGACCACCCAGGCCGACATCGATCACTGGACCGCCGCCCATCCGTCGATGGTCGACGTGTGGCCGCTGACCGCGCTGCAGTCCGGACTGCTGTTCCACGCGACCTACGACGCCGCCGCCGTCGACGGGTACACGGTGCAGGCCGAACTGCGACTCGGCGGGCGGCTCGAACCGGACCGGATGCGTCGGGCGGCGCAGGCGCTGATCGCCCGGCACGACAGTCTCCGCGTTGCATTCGTCGAGACCGGCGCCGGGCCGCGGCAGATCCTGCTCGACGACGTGACCGTCGACTGGTCGGACTCCGACCTCACCGGGATCGCCGACGCCGACGACCGGGACCGTGCACTGCGTCGTCTCATCGCCGGGTCGGCGGCCCCCTTCGACCTGGCTCGGCCGCCGCTGGTCCGTTTCCACCTCATCCGGTTGACACGCGACACCGAGAACCCGGGTGGCGACGAGTTCCTGCTGTCGATCACCAACCACCACATCGTCCTCGACGGGTGGTCGATGCCCGTCGTCATCTCCGAACTGCTGCAGCTGTACCTGGCCGACGATGACGCCGACGGCGCTGCCGGACTTCCCGCACCCCGGACGTTCCGGGACTACCTGCAGTGGCTGCACACCCGCGACCACGACGCCACGGCACGTGCGTGGCAGGAGACCCTCGCCGGCATCGAGAGTCCGACGCGACTCACCGGCGCCGCGGAGCGCGACGCGACGGCCGAGGTCGACGAGACCGCGCTCGATCTCGACATCGCGACGACGGAGGCGATCGCGGGTCTCGGGCGCGCCCACGGGGTGACCGCGAACACCTCGATCCAGGTGGCGTGGGCGATGCTGCTCTCGATCATGACGGGCCGATCCGACGTGGTCTTCGGCAACACGGTGTCCGACCGTCCCGCCTCCATCCCGGGCATCGAGCAGATGATCGGGCTGTTCATCAACACCCTCCCGGTGCGGATCCGGCTCGACCCGGACGAGCGGGTGATCGACCTGCTCACGAGAGCGCAGTCCGAGCAGGCGGCGATGCTCGGCCACCGCGACATCGGCCTCGCCGAACTCCAGCGGGTGACCGGGGTGGCCGACATGTTCGACACCGCCACGGTGCTGGAGTCGTACCCGGTCGACCCGGACGAGATCAACCGCATGCTCGGCGACGCGGGACTGCGATGGAACGGCCTGGCCGCCCACGACGCGACCCCGTACCCGGTCAGCCTCCAGGTCACGCCGCCCCGGCCCGGACGGGCCGACCAACCGGCCGCCGATCGGCCCGGCACCTACGAACTGGTGGTGAAGTACGCCGTCGACCGCCTCGACCGGGAGTCCGCCGAGGTCCTGCTCGAGCGGTTCGTGCTGCTGCTGCGCCAGATCGCCGCCGAACCGGGCCGCAAGGTCGCCACGCTGGCATCCTGTTGGGACACCGAACGATCCGCCCTCTGTCCGATCGAGGGGCCGCCCGCCGTGTCGCCCCGCCTACTCCGGGACATCCTCGCCGACACCGCGCGACGACACCCCGAGGCACCGGCGGTGCGCGCCGACGGCGTCACGATGACATATCGCGAACTCGTGCGCCGCAGCAACCGGCTCGCCGACGAGCTCGCCGCCCGCGGCGCCGGACCGGAGACCTCGGTGGCCCTGGCGATCCCGCGGTCGGCCGCGCTCATCGTGGCGATCTGGGCGGTCGCCCGGACCGGAGCGGCCTTCGTCGCCGTCGACCCGGGCAATCCGGCCTACCGCATCGCCGAACTGCTCGCCGACGCGCGGTCCACGATCGGGGTGACCGTCGACGCCGTCGTCCCGAGCCTCCCGGACACCGTCGAGTGGCTGACCCTCACCGGACCCGGCTCGCTCCCGCTCGGTACCGACGACTCGACACCGCTCGGTACCGGGGACCCGCTCCCGCTCCGGCCGGACAACGCGGCCTATTTGATCTTCACGTCCGGCTCCACCGGCCGGCCGAAGGCCGTCCACGTCACCCATCGCGGCCTCGCCGACCTGGTAGTCGAGTACGCGGAATCCTTTGCGGTGAAACCGGATTCGACGGTCCTGCAGGTCGCGTCCCCCGGCTTCGACGCCTGCGTGTCGGAGGTGTTGGTCGCGCACAGCGCCGGCGCCTGCCTGGCCGTCGCGCCGCCGGAGATCTACGGCGGTTCCGACCTCGAGGACCTGCTGCGGACCGAGCGGGTGTCCCACGCCATCATCACGCCGACGGTGCTCAACACGATGGACCCGTCGCGTCTGCCGGAGCTGCGGATCGTCGCGGTGGTCGGCGAGGCGACGGGCGCGGACATCGTCACCCGGTGGTCGCCGGGTCGTCGGCTGATGAACCACTACGGACCCACGGAGACCACGATCTGGGCGACCGGCGCCGACGATCTCCGGCCCGGGGAGCCGGTGACGATCGGGGAACCGATCCGGGGAGTCTCGGCGTTCGTGCTCGACACCTGGTTGCGGCCGGTGCCGGTCGGAGTGGTCGGCGAACTCTACCTCGGTGGTCCCGGTCTGGCGCGTGGCTACTTCGACCGCGCCGGCGTCACCGCGACGAGGTTCGTGGCCGATCCCGTACGCTCCGCCGGCGAACGCCTCTACCGCACCGGCGATGCCGTGCGCTGGATTCGCACGGACGGCGCCCTGCGGCTGGATTATCTGGGGCGCAACGACCAGCAGGTGAAGGTCCACGGCCTGCGCATCGAGACCGGGGACATCGATGCCCATCTCGCGCGGATCGCCGGCGTCGCGCAGGCGGCGACCGTGCTCCAGCGCGGACCGGCGGGTCGTCCGGTCATCGTGTCCTACGTCGTGGGGACGCCGGACGAGCCGATGGACGTGCATGCGTTGCACGACGACCTCGCGAACACCCTGCCGCACTACATGGTTCCCGCAGCGATCGTCGAGCTGGAGTCGATGCCGGTCACCCGGTCGGGGAAGGTCGACACGAAGGCGCTGCGGCAGTGCGAGTTCCGTGCCGAGAGCGGGGGCGGCCGCCCGCCGGAGACACCGGCCGAGCGCATCATCGCCGCGCTGTTCGCCGAGGTGCTGGAACTCGACGACGTCACCGCCGACGACAACTTCTTCACCCTCGGGGGTGACAGCATCGTCTCGATGCAACTGGTCGCGGCGGCGAAGGCCGCCGGACTGTCCCTCACTCCGCGGGCGATCTTCGAGGCGAAGACCGTCGCCGCGCTCGCCGCCATCGCCACCACCGCCTCCGCGACCGGCGACCCTGCCACCGGTTCGGCCGTCGAACAGGCTGTCACCGAGCAGGATTCGCCACTCGTCGATCTTCCCGATGCCGATCTCGACCGGCTGCGCAACGACTACCCCAGGCTGTCGGACGTCTGGCCGTTGTCGCCGACGCAGTCGGGTATCCACTTCCACTCGACCCTCGATCCCGATGCGGTGGACACCTACACCGTGCAGTCGACGATCGCCCTCTCCGGTCCGGTCGACGCCGGTCTGCTGCGCCGCGCCGCGCAGGCGCTCGTGGACCGCCACGACGTCTTGCGGACGGCCTTCGTCGAGACGTCGCGTGGCCCGCGGCAGGTCGTCGTCGACGGCGTCGAGGTGCGCTTCCGGACAGTCGATCTCACCGTTGCCGCGGACCGCGGGGCCGCCCGGCGGGTCGCCGCCGACGACGCCGCCGCCGGTTTCGATCTGACCGAACCCTCGCTGATCCGATTCACCCTCGTGCGGCTCGACAGCGACCACTTCGCCCTGCACGTCACCAACCATCACGTGATCCTCGACGGCTGGTCGATGCCCCTGCTGCTCGGCGAACTGCTCCACTATTACGGCGACCCGGGGCAGATCGGCGCATGCCGGCCGGCAGCCTCATACCGGGACTACCTCGCGTGGCTCGGCGAACAGGATCAGGACGCCTCGACGGCCGCATGGGCGCAGGCCTACGCCGACGTCGACGGACCCACCCGCGTGACCCGACTCGGCGCCGCGACCACCGTGTTCGACGCCGGTGAGGTCATCGCCGAGCTGCCCGGGCAGGAGTATGCGCGTCTGCGGTCGGCCGCCGCGGAGTCCGCGGTGACGGTAGGGACCGCGTTGTCCGCGGCGTGGGCCCTCGTCCTGCGAACCCTCACCGGCGACACCGATGTGGTCCTGGGCTCCGCGATCGCCGGACGGCCACCGGAGCTGCCCGGCGTCGACCGGGCGCTGGGGATGTTCCTCAGCACGGTACCGATCCGGGTCCGTCTCGAACCGTCGATGTCATTGCGCGAGTTGCTGGTTCATGTGCAGGACGCGAACGCGCTGGTCCTGGACCACCACTACGTCGGACTCCCGGCCATCCACCGCGCGGTGGGCCGGTCGGATCTGTTCGACACCGCACTGGCCTTCCAGTCGTTCCCGCTGCGCGAGGACGCACTGCAACACTTGGTCACCGCGGCGGGCTTGCACGTCGACAGCGTCACCGGGCTCGACGCCACGCCCTACCCGCTGAGCGTCGTCGTGGCGCCGAAGATCGACGGCGGCGAGGGGGAACCGGGACTCGGCATCACCGTGCGGTTCCATCGGGACGAGTTCGACGAGAACCGCGCACGGGAGATCGTCGACCACTTCGTGGAATGTCTCGCCCGCATCGCCGATGAGCCGGGTTCGCGCCTCGGCGCACTCCGTCACATCGGGCACGAGGCAGGCGCCGGTCGGATCGACGCGAAGACGGAACCGGCCACCCTGCTCGACATCCTCACCGCCGCAGCCGGTCAGGCGCCCGATGCGATCGCGGTGACCTGCGGCGAGCGGTCGCTGACGTACCGGCAGCTGGACGCCGAGTCCGATCGCCTGGCGCGACAGATCTCGCGGCAGGCGCGGTCCGGCGTCGTGGCATGCGCACTGCCGCGGTCCGTCGAGGCGGCGATCGCGATCTGGGCGGCGGCCAAGGCGGGAGTGCCGTTCCTGCCGCTGGATCCGAACCTGCCCGCCGAACGCATCGAGTTCGTGCTGGCCGACGCCGGCGCCGGGTTGGGGATCACCGTCGGCGCGCGCCGGGCCGCACTGCCCGACAGCATCGATTGGCTCCTCGTCGACGAACTGCGGACGGACGGCCCCCAGTCGAACGAAGCCGGCGGCCCGATCCGGCTCGGGGACACCGCCTACGTGATCTACACGTCCGGTTCCACCGGCACGCCCAAGGGCGTCGTCGTCTCCCACCGCGGACTCGCGCCGGTGGTCGCGGCGCAGCGCGCGGTACTCGGCGTCGACCAGTCGTCGAATGTGTTGCAGGTGGCCTCACCGAGCTTCGACGCCTTCGTGTTCGAACTCCTGATGGCCCACGGCTCCGGGGGACGTCTCGTGGTGGCGCCACCCGATGTCTACGGCGGCCCCGAGCTCGCGAATCTGATTCGGCGCGAGAAGGTCTCGCATGCCGTCCTGACCCCGTCGGCACTGGCCACCGTCCCGGCCGACGGTCTCGACACGCTGCGCGTACTGGCGACCGCGGGTGAGCCGGTCGGGCCCGAGTTGGTCTCACGGTGGGCCGACGGCCGGAACATGATCAACCTGTACGGGCCGACCGAATCGACCATCTGGGCCACCGCCGGCACGCCGCTGCGGGCGGGTCATCCGATCACGATCGGGACGGCGGTGGGACCGGTCGGCACGATGGTGCTCGACACGTGGATGCGTCCGGTTCCGCAGGGCGTCGTCGGCGAGTTGTACCTCGTCGGCCCCGGCCTGGCCGACGGTTATGTCGGCCGGCCCGCGACGACGGCGGCGCGGTTCGTGGCCTGCCCCGCCGACGCGCCCGGAACCCGGATGTACCGGACGGGCGACCTCGTCCGGGTCTCCCGGTCCGGTGCACTGGAGTATGTGGGACGCAACGACTTCCAGGTGAAGGTGCGCGGCACCCGGGTAGAGGTGGGCGAGATCGACGCGCGCCTCGGATCGCGCGCCGACGTCGCCTACGCCGTGACCGTCCCGCGTGGCGGGAACGGAACGCCGCACTGTCTGGTCTCCTACGTGACCGCCACCGCGGGGGCGTCGCTCTCCGGTGACGAACTACGTGCGTCGCTGGAGCGATCGCTGCCCGCGTACATGGTCCCGGCCGCGGTGGTCGTGCTGGACGAGATACCCCTCACGCCGACCGGCAAGCTGGATCGGAGTCGCCTGCCCGAACCGGTGATCGCCCCGCGTGGGTTCCGTGCACCGTCCGGCCCGGCCGAGTCCGCCGTGGCGCACGTCTTCCAGGACGTCCTCGGCGTGCCGCGCGTGGGCGCCGACGATGACTTCTTCGCCCTGGGTGGCGACTCGCTGACCGCCTCGGTGGTGACGGCGCGGCTGGGTGCGGAACTGGGAGTACGGGTTCCGCTGCGGTCGGTGTTCGACGCGCCCGGCGTCGCGGCACTGGCGGAGCTGGTCGGGTCGCTGGGCGACGACCGGCGCACCGCGTTGACGGCAGCCGTTCGCCCGGAGCGCATCCCGTTGTCGCTGGCGCAGCAGCGGATGTGGTTCCTCAATCGGATGGAGCCGGAGTCGCCGGCCTACAACATCCCGGTGGTCCTCGAACTCATGGGGCACCTGGACCTCGCGGCGCTCGGGCAGGCCCTCGACGACGTGGTCGGGCGGCACGAGGTGCTGCGGACGATCTACCCCGACACCGACGGCGAGCCGTGGCAACTCGTCCTCGACCACGCCCCGGTGCTCCTCGAGTCGATGCGGGCATCGGCCACCGAGGTCGAGGACGTCGTCGCCGTATTCGTACGCCGCGGCTTCGACGTGACCGCGTCGGTACCGATGCGTGTGGCCGTGGTCGCGATGGACCCGGACGGCGTGGACGATCCCGATGGCCCGGACAACCGCGACGCACACGACGACCGGGAGGGGACCGACGGGCGTTTCCTGCTCGTCCTCGTGGTCCATCACATCGCCGGTGACGGCCAGTCCATGGCGCCGCTCGCCCGCGATGTGATGACGTCGTACGCCGCCCGCATCGCCGGCGCGGAACCGACCTGGGAACCGCTCGCGGTCCACTACGCCGATTACGCGCTGTGGCAGCGAAACATGCTGGGGAGCGAAGGCGACCCGACCTCGTTGATGCACGCCCAACTGGATTTCTGGCGGTCGACCATGTCGGGTGCCCCGGACGTCCTCGATCTGCCCACCGACCGCCCGCGTCCGCCGGTGGCGACCCTGGCGGGCGGGCAGGTGCCGGTGGCGATCGACGCCCGCCTGCACGGGCAACTCCTGGCCCTCGCGCGGGCACATGGCGCGTCGTTGTTCATGGTCGTGCACGCCGCGCTCGCCGCAGTGCTCGGCCGGTTGAGCGGCGCCGACGACGTCGTGATCGGCACCCCGGTCGCCGGGCGCGGCGAACCGGGACTGGAACCGCTCGTCGGCATGTTCGTCAACACCCTCGCGCTCCGGACCGACCTCGACGCCGCGGAGTCGTTCGCCGGATTGCTCGACCGCGTGCGCGAGGTCGACCTGGACGCCTTCGAGCACTCCGACGTCCCGTTCGAGCGGATCGTCTCCGAACTCAACCCGGAACGGTCCACCGCGCATCATCCGCTGTTCCAGGTCGCGCTGGCCTTCCAGAACCTGTCCGACGTCCATCTCGACCTGCCGGACCTGCGCGTCTCCCGCGCGCAGGCCGACACCGGCATCTGCCAGTTCGACCTCCAGGTGGTCCTCGCCGAGTCCTACACCGAAGACGGCACGCCGCAGGGTCTTTCGGGAACCGTGATGTTCGCCCGCGACCTGTTCGATCCGGGGACGGTGGCCGGCATCGCCAGTCGGTTGCACCGTGTGCTCGACGCGATCGTCGACGACGCGACAACACCCGTCGGTGACATCGACTGGCTCGGTGAAACCGAGCGCGCCGAACTGGTGTCGGTGGTGGGACCGGGTGCGGTCGCGGAGCCCGTGCTGCTGCCGGAGATCTTCGCGGCGGCCGTCGTGGCCGACCCGGACGGTGCGGCGGTGATCTGCGGCGACGTCGAGCTGTCCTATGGTGAGCTCGATCGCCGATCGAATCGGCTGGCACGGTATCTCATCGAGAACGGGGCGGCACCGGAGCGGCCGGTGGCGGTGGCCGTGGAGCGGTCGGCGGAATCGTTGGTCGCGTGGTGGGCCGTCGTGAAATCGGGTGCCCCCTATGTCCCGGTGGACCCGCACTACCCGGCAGCGCGCATCGACCAGATGGTATCCGATTCGGCTGCGCCACTGGGGATCACGACTATTGGCTCGCGGCCGGCACTGTCCGGGGCGCTTGAGTGGATCGTGCTCGACGACCGCGCCACCGTCGCCGAGGTCGCCGAACTGTCGCCGTCGCCGATCCGACAGACCGATCGGGTGTGCCCGGTCCTGCCCGCGAACACCGCCTGGGTGGTCTTCACCTCCGGCTCCACCGGCGTGCCGAAGGGCGTCGCCGTCACGCATGCCGGCGTCGCCGACTACCTCGCCACGCTGCACATCGACCGTGAGCCCGGAACCAGCCCGCGGGTACTGCATTTCGCCTCTCCCTCGTTCGACGCGTCGCTGCTGGAGATCCTGCTCGCCGTGAGCGCCGCGGCCACCCTCGTCGTGGCGCCCACCGGGATGCGGGGTGGTCGCGAGCTGGCCGACTTCCTCCGCGATCACCGCGTCTCCCATGCGTTCGTCACCCCGGCCGCGCTGGCCTCGGTGGACCCGGACGGGCTCGATGACCTGCGGGTCGTGATGTCGGGCGGTGACGAGGTACCGACCGACCTGGTGAGCCGGTGGGTGGGTGCCGATCCGGCTACTGGCCGGGAATTCCGGGTGCTGTACGGCCCCACCGAGACCACCATCGTCGCCACCGCCACTACTCCGCTGCGGGTGGGAGAACGGTCGACAATCGGCACGGCGCTCGCCGGGATGCAGACGCTCGTGCTCGACACCCGTCTGCAGCCCGTGCCGGACGGGGTCGCGGGGGAGCTGTATCTGTCCGGACCCGCGCTCGCGCGCGGCTACCTGAACAGGTCCGGGGTATCCGCCGCCCGATTCGTCGCCCACCCCTTCGGCGATGCCGGAGAACGCGCGTACCGCACGGGGGACATCGTGCGCCGCAACCACTCGGGCGACCTGGAGTTCATCGGACGCAACGACTTCCAGGTGAAGGTCCACGGCTTCCGGGTCGAGCTCGGGGAGATCGACGCCGCGCTGGCAGAACTCGCTCGGGTGGCCTACGCCGTCACCGTCCCGCGGCACGACTCCGGCATCGGTATGCGCCTGGTGTCCTACGTGGTGCCCGCGCCGGGCGTCGCCCTCGTCGGTGAGAAACTGCGTGCCGAACTCGGCGAGGTGTTGCCGACGTACATGGTCCCGGCGGCGGTCGTGGTCCTCGACGAGATCCCCCTGACACCCAGTGGCAAGCTCGACCGGCGTGCCCTTCCGGCGCCGGTCGTCACCACCCGGAGTTTCCGTGCCCCGGCCACGCCGGTCGAGGAGATCGTCGCGGGGGTGTTCGCCGACATCCTGTCCGTCGATGCCGCGGTCGGTGCCGACGACGACTTCTTCGACCTCGGCGGCAACAGTCTCGCCGCAACGCGGGTGGTGGCGAGAATCGGTGCGGCGCTTGACACCACGATCCCGGTGTCGGTGATCTTCGAGGCGTCCACGGTGACGCGGCTGGCCGCCCGCGCCGAGTCGCACACGGACACCGGGCGTGTCGACCTGGTGGCACACGAACGCCCGGAGCGGATCCCGCTGTCCTATGCGCAGCAACGCATGTGGTTCCTCAACCGGATCGAACCCGAGTCGCCGGCGTACAGCATCCCGGTCGTGGTGCGGTTGTCCGGAAGTCTCGATGTCGACGCCCTCCACCGGGCGATCGGTGATGTCGTCGCGCGCCACGAGATCCTGCGCACCGTCTACCCCTTCGTCGAAGGCGAACCGGCTCAGGTGATCCTGCCCGCGGACTCCGTCCCGATGGAGGTCGTCCAGGTCGCGGAATCCGATGTCGATCAGGCGATCACGGAGCTGATCGCGGCACCGTTCGACCTCACCGCCGGGGCGTCGACCCGGATCGTGCTCTTCGAGCTCAGCGGCGACGAGTGGGTGCTCGCCGTGATCCTGCATCACATCGGCGGTGACGGCTCCTCGTTGGGGCCCCTCGCGCGGGACATCATGACGGCCTACGTCGCGCGTCTGCAGGGCGAGGCGCCCGGATGGGTGCCGTTGCCGGTGCAGTACGCCGACTACGCGATCTGGCAGCGGGCGGTCCTGGGCTCCGAATCGGACCCGAACTCGTTGCTGCGAGCGCAGATCGACTACTGGGCCGAGCAACTGGCCGACACACCGCCGCTGCTCGAACTGCCCACCGATCGGCCGCGCCCGGCCACCCAGTCCTACGCCGGGGAGTCCGTCGGCCTGACCGTCGACGCCGATCTGCACGCCGGGTTGCAACGGGTCGCCCGCGCCCACAACACGACCCTGTTCATGGTCTTCCATGCCGCGCTGGCCGCCCTGCTCGCGCGGCTCGCCGCGACCGACGACGTCGCCGTCGGGACCCCGTACGCCGGACGCGGGGAACGTGCCCTCGACGATCTGGTCGGGATGTTCGTCAACACGCTGGTCCTGCGCACCCGGGTGCGGAGCGGGATGTCGTTCGCCGAGTTGATCGATGACGTGCGCGCCACCGACCTCGCGGCGTTCGGTCACGCCGACGTCCCGTTCGAACGGCTCGTCTCCGAACTCAACCCGGTCCGCTCCGACGCCCACAACCCGCTGTTCCAGGTGATGCTGGCGTTCCAGAACATCTCGAGCACCGACATCGAACTGCCTGATCTGTCGGTGCGGGCCGTCGAACCGGACACCGGACTCGCCCTGTTCGATCTGCAGGTGACGGTCGCCGACTCCTACGACGCGCACGGGGCGCCGGCCGGCATCACCGGTGGTGTCACGTTCGCGTCCGACCTCTTCGACGCGTCGACCGTGGAGCGGTTCGTCGAACGGTTGGTGGCGATGCTCGAGGCGATGACGATCGACAACGACCGCCCTGTCCACGACGTGGACCTGCTCGACGACGCCGAACGGGCTGCCGCCCTCCAGGGTCCGAACGCGACGTCGCACGAGGTGGACTCCGCCGAGACCCTCGCCTCGATGTTCGCCGCGGCCGCGGTCGCGTACGCCGAGGACACCGCGGTGATCTGCGGGACGGTCTCGCAGACCTACGCCGAGTTCTCCGGTCGGGTGAACCGGCTGGCCCGCTGGATGATCGCACAGGGGGTGGGGCCGGACTCGCTGGTCGCGCTCCGTATGCGACGCTCGCTCGACCAGCTCACGGCGATGTACGCGGTGCACGCCGCCGGCGGTGGTTACGTGCCGATCGACCCGGACCATCCGGCCGAGCGGATCGACTACATGGTCGAGTGCGCCGAGCCGGTGCTGGTGCTGTCCGCGCTCGACTCCGTCGACCTCTCGGGGTTCGACGACTCGCCGCTGACCGACGATGACCGGATCACGCCGCTGAACCCGGACGCCCTCGCGTACGTGCTGTTCACCTCCGGCTCCACGGGTCGACCCAAAGGCGTTGCCGTGTCGCATCGTTCGGTGGTCAACCAGCTTCGCTGGATCAGCGCCGAGTACGGGCTGAGCCGATCGGACGTGGTGCTGCAGAAGACTCCCGCGACCTTCGACGTGTCGGTGTGGGAACTGTTCGCGACCCTGGCCGTCGGTGCCCGACTGGTGATCGCGCGACCGGACGGCCACACCGATCCGCGCTACCTGGCCGAGGTCATGTCCACCCATCGGGTGACCATCACCTCGTTCGTGCCGTCGATGCTGGCGGTGTTCGCCGACGCCCTGCCCGTCGGGTCGGCGACGTCGTTGCGGGCGCTGCTCGTCGCGGGTGAGGCCTTCGGGCCCGACGTGGTGGACGCCGCCCGCCGTGCGTTGCCGGAAGTCGAGTTGTACAACCTGTACGGGCCGACGGAGTTCACGGTGCACGCGACCTCCTCCGCGGTGGGGACGGCCGCCGACGGCGCGGTGCCGATGGGGGCGCCGGTGTGGAATGCCTGTGCGTACGTGCTGGACTCGCGGCTGCGTCCGGTGCCGGCGGGGGTGACCGGCGATCTCTACCTGTCCGGGACGCAGGTGGCGCGGGGTTATCACGGACGACCGGCTCTGACCGCCGATCGCTTCGTGGCCGATCCCTTCACGGCCGGCGCCCGGATGTACCGCACCGGTGATCTGGTGCGGCGTCGCCGAAGCGGTGCGCTCGAGTATCTGGGACGCAGCGACTTCCAGGTCAAGCTCCGCGGGCTGCGCATCGAACTCGGTGAGATCGAGGCGGTCTTCGCCGCGCACCCGGACATCGCCCGCGCGGCGGCCGCGGTCACCTCGACCGACACGGTCGACTATCTCACCGTCTACCTGGTGCCGGCGGGGGCCGACCGCGGCGTCGGCGTGAGGGACGTCGGGGAGAGGTCGGTGAACACCGCCGAGGTCACCGCGTTCGCGTCGGCGGCGCTCCCGGGATACATGATGCCGACGGCGGTGATGGTGATCGACTCGCTGCCGATCACCGCCTCGGGCAAGCTCGACCGGGCGAGGCTGCCGCAGCCGACACGTGACGCCTCGGCGTTCCGCGCACCGTCGTCGTGGCTGGAGACCGAGATCGCCCGGACCTTCGAGCACGTGCTCGGTGTCCCGCGGGTCGGTGCCGACGACGACTTCTACGCGCTCGGCGGCAATTCGCTGCGGTCGGTCCAGGTCGTCAACGACCTCGAGACCGAGTTGCACGTCGAGATCCCGGTCCGGTGGATGCTGTCCGATTCGAGCCCGGCCGACCTGGCCCGGCGGATCGAGGACGGGATGCGTAACGGGTTCGACGTTGCGAGCGGGCCGGGGGACGAGTCGCCGGGCGGGGTGGGCTTCGACGTCTTGCTCCCCATCCGGCCGGAAGGCGAACTGCCGCCGCTGTTCTGCGTCCACCCCGCCTCCGGACTGGCCTGGTGCTACCAGACGCTGAGCCGGCAGGTCCCGCCCGGCCGGCCGGTGTACGGCCTGCAGGCGCCACAGATCGGTGGCGAGGCACCCGGCCCCACCACGATCTCCGAAATCGCACGCCGGTACGCCGACGAGATCCGGACGGTACAGCCCGAGGGGCCGTATCACCTGCTGGGATGGTCGCTGGGCGGGGTGATCGCGCACGCGGTCGCCGCCGAGATGCGGGCGGCCGGTTCCGAGGTCGCGCTGCTCGCCATGCTCGACACCGAGGCCGACGGTGTCGACTCGTCGGCGATCACCACCGTCACCGCCGGCGAGCTGATCAGCAACCTCGGCCCGGTCCTCGGCATCGACTACGTCAGTGCGGACGCGACCGCCGAACAAGCCGCCGAGCAGATCGCCGAGCGCCTCGGCGCCGGGTTCGGCATCGACGCCGCGACGATCGAGCGGCTGACCGACGCCTACAACCTGTTGATCCGGGCCACCGGTGACTGGCACCCGCCGGTCGTCGACACCGACGTGCTCTACTTCACCGCAGTGCGCGATCGGCGACCGGATGCGTTGGGCGCCAACGGATGGGGTCGGTACGTCCGGGGGAGCATCACGAATGTCGACATCGACACCCACCACCTCGGGATGACCGAGGACGAGGCGATCAGACAGATCGCGACCGTCCTCGACGATCATCTGACGCGCGAAAGTGCCTCGCGGAAAGCCGCTTCGGGGTTAGCGTTTTCTCACGATGATCGGTTCACCAACAAGAGATGAGGTCGTCCATGGACAAGAACGGCAAATCCGGCGCACACCGTTGCCCACGTCCGCGCGGTCGCCGCCCGGCGGGCGCCTTGCTCGGCTGCGCAATGGCCGCGTCGCTCACGGTGACGGCCCCGGCCGTGGCCCAGGCGGCCTCACCCGGGGTGGCCCTGCCCGTCCCGATGGTTCCGTCTTCATCGACGTCGGGAGCACAAACGCTGCCCGGCAACGCTTTCCGCATCGCGCAGATCGACGCCGCACTGGTCTCGGATGCGGCGCCGGTGGTGGTCGGGTCATGGCCGGACGTGACGTCGGTCGTCCCGACACCGGGGCCGCGGCACCTACGGCCACTCGGTTCGGTGGCGGTGCCGGTCGCCGATGCCGGGGACCGGGTTCGGGTCGGCAACCTGGACCTGACCCGTCCGCGAGCGGTGTCGCCGCAACTGGCCGCGCAGATCTCGGCGGGAGCCGGCGAGATCGTCCGAGGAATCTCGGATGTGTTGCAGAGCAACGGCGTACCGGTCGCGCGCGCCGACCGGGTGGCCGAGCAGATGGTCGGTGACGCCGCGGTCGGTGGCGTCATCGGAGCCGGGGTGGCAGCACCCCTCGCCCTCGCGGTCGGCGGTGTCGTCGGCGGCGGACTGGGTCTGCTCTTCGGTATCCCGTTCCTGCCCACCGGACTCGTCGTCGGTCCCGTGGTCGGGACGGCTCTGGTCGCCACCCTCGTCGCGCTGCCCGCGGTCGCGGCCGGTGTCGCGATCGGCGCCGCGCACGGCTACGACAAGGGTTGGAAGGTGCCGGTCGACAAGCCGCGACACCTGCGCGCGGACGCCACCGAGGTGTCGGCCGAGCGGGTCGTCGTCCCGCATCAGCCGCGGCACGCCGCCCCGGAGCCGGTCGTACCGCAGGTCACCGGGCCGGTCGGCCGGCAGCTCGCCCCGACCCCCGCGGTGAAGCAGGTCGAACCCATGCGGGGTGTCGGGAGTGGTCCGGCGGACTGCTCGATCGTGCGCAAGATGGAGGTGGCGCTGCAGGGCGGCGTGATCGGAACCTGCTAGCCGCCACGCTCGCGGGGATCCCGTAGCGACGTCGGCCATCGGCGCTCTGTTGCTACAGGATTCGCGAGATCGCGTCGACGACGGTGGCGGCGAGACCGGCGGCCGTGTGTTCGCCGAGCTCGCCGCGCTGTTCGTCGGCGCGCATCATGATGACCGACTCCACCAGCCGGAAGGGGAGCAGCGTCCGCTTGTCGGTGGAGTCGCCGAGTGCCGCGGCCGCCAGGGCGGCATAGGAGTCGGCCAATTCCTGCCGTGCTGAACGGAATTCGACGAACCGCTGGTCGGCGACCTCGGGCAGCAGGTACAGGGCGCCGAGGTTCCAGCGCGACTGTGCCAGCTGATCGACATCGAAGCGCGCGAGCTCCAGCAGCCGCGCGAGCGCGGGTCCATCCCCGTCGAGGAGTACCCGCGCGCGGTCGAGTGAGGCGACGACTGTCGTCTCCAGCAGGGTCGCGAGAATGTCGTCTTTGGTGCCGAAGTAGTGGTACATCGACGCCTGTCGGATGCCGACCGCCTCGGCGATCATGCGTGTCGACGTCCCGGTGTACCCGTGGCGGGTGAACAATTCGGCAGCGGCGTCGAGGATTTCCTCGCGCGCGGTCTGCCCGCGGCGTCGGGCCTGGACCAGGCGCGGGCGGCCGCGGCCGGTCGGCGTCGGGGCCGTACTCGAGCCGGACGGCATGTCGTCTCCTCAATTGCGTCAACAGATCTCGCAACCCGGGCATCTTGCGACCCGGATTTCTCGACCCTAGCCGACAGACCGCGTGCTTCGGCTGTTCGCGGACCCGCCGACCGGGGAAATCCCAGGCTCGTTACGCGGACGTAACGGGAGTTTTCACGACCGGAACAATTCTGTCAATCGATAGAAATCAGCGAGGGCTTACCTATCAGGTGACAGGAAACAGTGCCTGCCTCAACCGTGCTCAACGTGGAGCTTTCTCTCGGAAAGGAAGACCGCGCATGACCTCCACCCCCGAAGTGGCTCCCGCGCCATCGCCCTCCTCGGCCGCTGGATCATCGTCCGGCCCGGGCGCCGGAGATGCCGACGCACACGACCTCTCGGCACTCGGCTACGACCAGCAACTCCATCGTTCGCTCGGCAAGTTCGCGTCCTTCGACGCCGGGTTCTCGTTCGTCTCGATCCTGACCACCATCTTCCAGTTGTTCGGTCTGGGTTTCGGTTTCGGCGGCCCGGCCTTCTTCTGGACCTGGCCGATCGTCTACGCCGGCCAGTTCCTGGTGGCGCTGTGCTTCGCCGAAATCGCGGCGCGATACCCGATCTCGGGCGCGATCTACCAGTGGTCCCGCCGAATGGGCGGCGAGGTCGTCGGTTGGTTCGGCGGCTGGTTCATGATGATCGCGCAGGTCGTCACCGCTGCCGCGGCCGCGATCGCCCTGCAGGTCGTCCTGCCGTCGATCTGGATCGGCTTCCAGATCATCGGCGACGACCCAACCCTCACCACCACGAGCGGTGCGGCCAACGCGGTGCTGCTCGGCTCGGTTCTGCTCGTCATCGTGACCGCGATCAACTGCATCGGTGTCCGGTGGATGAGCCGGGTCAACAGCATCGGCGTCGTCTGCGAACTCGTCGGTGTCGTCGCGGTGATCCTGGCACTGTTCACCCACGCCCAGCGCGGTCCCGACGTCGTCTTCGACACCGGCGTTCCCGGTCAGCAGCCCGGTTACATCTGGGCGTTCATCGTCTCCGGTCTGATGGCCGCGTACGTCATGGTCGGTTTCGGGTCGGCGGGTGAGCTGGCCGAAGAGACGAGGGACCCGCGCCGCGTCGCACCGCGCACTATCCGGATGGCGCTGACCGTCTCGGCCATCGGCGGCGGACTGATGCTGCTCGGCACCCTGATGGCGGCACCCACCCTCGATGAGCAACTCGCGACCGGCGGTCTGCCGTACGTCCTCGATTCCGTGCTCGGCAGCTTCTGGGGCAAGGTCCTGCTCGCCGACGTGGCGGTGGCCATCTTCATCTGTACCCTCGCCATCCAGACCGCCTGCTCGCGTCTGATGTTCTCCATGGCTCGCGACGGCCGGCTCCCGTTCTCGGCGCAACTGGCACATGTCAACAGCCGCACCGGGACCCCGATCCTGCCGTCGATCCTGATCGGTGTGCTCTGCATCGGCATCCTGCTCGTCAACGTCGGCAACTCGGCGATCTTCGCGACCCTCGCCAGCGTGTGCATCATCCTGATCTACCTCGCCTACCTGGCCGTCACCGGCCCGATGCTCTACCGGCGGTTCCAGGGCTGGCCGCATCGCGGCGGCCGGGACACGCCGGCCGTCGACGCCGGTGGCCGAAAGCTGTTCAGCCTGGGCCGATTCGGTATCGTGGTGAACGCCCTCGCGGTGCTCTACGGCGTCCTGATGGTGATCAATCTGGCGTGGCCGCGGGCCGAGGTCTTCGACCCGTCCGGTGAGATGCCGATCCTCCGCTGGGCCGGCCCCATCTGCATCGTGGCGACCGTCCTCGTCGGCATCGCCTGCTACCCCCGCGGAAAAGAACACCCGCGACCGGTGACGACCTCCCCGTCCGCCTGATGCCCCCTTGCTCCCTAATCCGAAAGAACCGCACAACCTCTGCTCCCTGAGGAGCGCCCGGAGCTTGCGGAGGGCGCGTCACGAAGGGTCCTGGCGAGACGAGTTGCGAAGACCCTTCGTGACGCTCGCAAGCTCGCTCCTCAGGGAGCAGGGGGAGACGCTCGAAAGCTCGCTCCTCAGGGAGCAGGGGAGACCCTCGCAAGCTCGCTCCTCAGGGAGCAGGGGGAGACGCTCGGAAGCTCGCTCCTCAGGGAGCAGGGGGAGACGTTCGCTAGCTCGCTTCTCGGGGAGCAGGGTGGCACCCGAACACCATCTACAACAAGGAGTTCCGAATGAGCACGATCACCGCGGCGGGTACCGGCACCACCATCGGCGCCCGCGAACACGCCCGTGCGCAGGCCGGTGCCATCACCGACAGCATGCCGGTGGTGCCGCCATCGGCCTGGCCCAACCCGCCCGCAGACGTCCCGCCCACCTCGCTGACCTGGGCGGAGACGGTGCCCGGTGGCCGCTACACCAGCAAGGTCCTGGCACGGGGGACCCGGTTGCGGCTCACCGATGTGGCCGGCGCGGCCTGCGCCCATCTGCTGCTCTGGCGCGCCGACACGCCGTGGGAGCGTCTCAACGTCGCCGACACCGTGAAGGTCCCGTGGCAGGCGTACCTGGGTGCGGGTCATCCGCTCCTCAGCGATCAGGGCCGCGTGCTCGCGACCGTGGTCGCCGACGACTCCGGTCACCACGACGCTCTGTGCGGTACCTCGACCCTCGCGGGCAATACCGCGAGATATGGAGCCGGGGAGGTGTATTCGGGTAGTCCGGCCGGTCGTGAGCTGTTCACGCTCGCGGCCGCGAAGCACGGTCTGACACCCACGGATGTGGCGCCGTCGCTGTCGTTCTTCCACGGCGTCACCGTCGACGCCGACGGGACACTGCGCTCGACCGGCAGCGCGGGCCCCGGGCGTTCGGTCGATCTGATCCTGCATCTGCCGTGCACGGTCGCGATCGCCAACACCGCGCATCCGCTCGACCCGTCGCCGCATTTCGACACCACCTCGCTGGAAGTGCTGGCGTGGCAGGCGAAGAGCGACTTCGACACGCTGCTGGCCGAGGTCGCCGGCACCGACCCCGAGTACCAGCGCGCGGTCGCCAACTCCGAAGACGTCTGGGCCGCGGCTCATCACTGAGCCGACCCACAGAGAGGACCACCCATCGTGACCGAGACAAACACCGCACTCATCACCGATTTCGCCTCGGCGCCCGCCGCCGAACTCGCTCTCGTCCCCGGCGCCGTCGTCGACGACGCGCATGTGGGCGACCGGGCTCCGTGGTCGGGCGTCGTCGCCGCCGGCGACGTGCTGACCATCGTCGACCTGCACGGCAACCAGGCCGTCGACACGCTGTTCTACGCCGCCGCCGACACTGCCCAGCGGTATTCGGCCCAGGCGACGATCGCCGCGCAGGGCAACATCTTCCTCACCACCGGCAGCGTGATCCGTGACCACGACTCCACTCCGCTGATGACGATCGTCGCCGACGAGGTCGGCAACCACGACACCCTCGGCGGCGCCTGCTCGCAGGAATCCAACACGCTGCGCTACGGCCACCACACCAAGCACCAGCACGCATGCGTCGAGAACTTCCTCATCGAGGGCAGCCGGCACGGCCTCGGCAAGGCCGACCTCGTCGGCAACGTCAACTTCTTCATGAACGTCCCCGTCGATCCCGACGGCTCGCTGGGGATCGTCGATGGGTTGTCCGCCCCCGGCAAGCGACTGGCGCTGCGCGCCGAGGTCGACACCCTCGTGCTCATCTCGAACTGCCCGCAGATCAACAACCCCTGCAACGGATTCGATCCGACGGCGGTGCGCGTCATCGTCACCCGGCCGTCCTGACCTCCGTTCACCTCCACGCCCCCCCGGGCGTCGCCTGACTCCGACGAGGAACCCACCATCATGTCTGCCACCACCACGGGCGCGGTGACCGTACTGCGGTCCGGTCCGCTCACCACCATCCAGGACTGGCCCGGCCGGGTCGGGTACTGGAAGGTCGGCGTACCCCCCTCCGGTCCGATGGACGACCTGTCCTTCCGGCTCGCCAACATCGCTGTCGGCAATCCGGGGACGGCAGCCGGTCTCGAGATCACGCTGATGGGGCCGGCCCTGCGGTTCGACCGGTCCGCGGTCGTGGCCGTCACCGGGGCGCCGGTCCCGGTGACGATCAACGGAACAGTTGCACCGCAATGGGTTCCGCTGACTATCGAACCAGGTGACGTGCTCGACATCGGATCGATCGGTGCGCTCGGCATGCGGGCGTATCTGGCGGTGGGGGGCGGGTTCGACGCCGCCGATCACCTCGGGAGCCGGTCCACCTTCACCATGGGCAAGTTCGGCGGGCTCGACGGGCGGGCACTGGTGGCCGGCGACGATCTCGCGTTGCTGGGTGCGCCGGTCGGCGCGCCTCGGCGCATCCTGTCCGACGAGCAGCCGGCGTTCACCAACAGCTGGCAATTGGCGGTGACCGTCGGACCCCACGGCGCCCCGGAGTTCTTCACCGAGGACGACATCGCCGATCTGTTCGCGACCGACTACGAAGTGCACTTCAACTCCGACCGGACCGGTATCCGGTTGATCGGCCCCAAACCCCGGTGGGCGCGCGACGACGGTGGCGAGGCCGGTCTGCACCCGTCGAACATCCATGACACCGCCTATTCTGTCGGTGCCCTCGACTTCACCGGAGACACACCGATTCTGCTCGGCCCGGACGGCCCGAGTCTCGGTGGATTCGTGTGCCCGGTGACGGTCACGACCGCGCAGCGCTGGAAGCTCGGGCAGCTGAAGCCGGGTGACACGATCCGGTTCGTCGCGGTGCGCGGTGACCGTGCGGCCTCGCCCGCAGAGGTGGGGCTGGGCCGGCGAGCGTGCTTCGTCGACGTCCTGTCGTCGGGCGGCGACGCCGACAACGGAATCCTGGGCACCACGACGACCGCCGACGGATCGACCACCGTCACCTACCGCCGGTCCGGCGACGACAACGTGCTCGTCGAGTACGGCGAGATGCACCTCGACCTGGCCCTGCGGGCCCGGGTACATGCGCTGGCCGAGCGGATCGCCGCCGAGAAGCCGCGCGGGCTCATCGATCTCACGCCAGGAATCCGCTCCCTGCAGGTGAAGGCGGACCCGGACGTGTGGTCGCAGGCGCAGATGCTGGAGTGGCTGACCGAATGCGAAAGCCAACTGCCGGCCGCCAAAGACCTCGTGGTGCCGAGCCGTACGGTGCACCTGCCGCTCTCATGGGACGACCCGGCCACTCGCGAAGCAATCGAACGGTACATGCTCGGCGTGCGGTCCGACGCCCCGTGGTGTCCGTGGAACATCGAGTTCATCCGCCGGATGAACGGCCTGGACTCCGTCGACGACGTGTACCGCACGGTCTTCGACGCCAGTTACCTCGTCCTCGGTCTCGGCGACGTCTATCTCGGTGCGCCGGTGGCTGTTCCGCTGGATCCCCGCCACCGCCTGGTCACGACCAAGTACAACCCGGCCCGCACCTGGACCCCGGAGAACGCGGTGGGTATCGGCGGCGCCTACCTGTGCATCTACGGCATGGAAGGCCCGGGCGGTTATCAGTTCGTCGGACGGACAACCCAGGTGTGGAACCACCGGCATCCGTTGCCGGCCCCGGGTTTCGATCCCGAACATCCGTGGCTGCTGCGGTTCTTCGACCGTATTCACTGGTATCCGGTCAGCTCGGAGGAGCTGCTCGACATGCGGGCCGACGTCGCCGCCGGGCGCGGCGACAGCACGAAGATCGTCGACGGCGAGTTCTCGCTGGCCGCGCATCAGCGCTTCCTCGACGAGCACGCCGGCGACATCGCCGCTCGCCGGGAGACGATGGAGATCGCCCGTGCGGAGGAGCGCGAGAGATGGTCGTTACAAGGTGAATTCGCTGCGCGAGCGGCCGGTGTGAGCGTGGCCGACGGCGGAGCGTCGGAGAACGCGGACGACGAGGAGCGGGTGGCATGAGCAGGATCGACGAGGTGTACGCGCGGATCGCCGAGGCGAATCGTCCGGAGGTGTTCATCACGCTCCGGCCCGAGGCCGAGGTGCGTGCCGAATACGAGCGGTCCGTCGCGACCGGCGGACCGCTGGCGGGCATTCTTCTCGCGGTCAAGGACAACGTCGACGTCGGCGGTCTGCCGACCACCGCCGGGTGTCCCGGTTTCGCTTTCACCCCCGAGGCCGATGCGCCCGCGGTCGCCGCCCTGCGTGCGGCCGGCGCGGTGGTGCTGGGCAAGACCAACCTCGACCAGTTCGCGACCGGACTGGTGGGAACGCGCAGCCCCTATGGCGCGGTGCGGGATTCCCGACGCCCCGACCGCATCTCGGGTGGATCGAGCTCGGGATCGGCGGTGGCGGTCGCCCTCGGATTCGCCGACATCGCCATCGGGACCGACACCGCCGGGTCGGGTCGGGTGCCGGCGGGCCTGCAGGGCATCGTCGGTGTCAAGCCGACCCTCGGTGTCGTCTCCACCGACGGAGTCGTACCCGCCTGTCGGAGCTACGATGTCCTCACCATCTTCGCCGCCGACCTCGCGCTGGCCGACCGATCGGTTGCGGTGATGGCGAAAGCCGCTGGGACACGCCCCTTCCCGAAGTCTATGCCCTACGCCGCGCCCGAACGCCCGGTCGTCGCCGTGCCCACCGAGCTGCCCGGTCTGGACGACAGATGGCGCGCCGCGTTCGACGACGCGGTGCATCGTGCCGAGGCGGCGGGGCTCATGATCAAGACCATCGACCTGTCGCCGTTCCTCGAGGCCGCCCGGCTCCTCTACGACGACGCGCTCGTCGCCGAGCGATACGAGGCGGTGGGGGAGTACCTCGATTCCGTTGCCGATCCCGGCGCCGCCGGCCTCGATCCGACGGTGTCGGCCATCATCGGTGCGGCGGACCGTTTCTCGGCGGTCGACCTGTTGCGCGCCCGTCGTCGGCTGGCGGACCTTCGTGCGGCGGCGATGGACCAGTGGGGCGATGCGACGGTCCTGATGGTCCCGACCGCGCCGGCGCACCCGACGCTCGCCGAGGTGGCCGCCGATCCGGTGGGCGTGAACTCGCGGATGGGCACGTACACCAACTTCTGCAACCTCTTCGACCTCTGCGGACTCGCGGTGCCGGCCGGGACGGTCATCGAAGGAGACGGCAGCACAGCCCAGTTCGGCGTCACGTTCCTGGGCGTCGCGCATGCCGACGCCGTGCTCGTCGACGTGGCACGTCGCTTCGTCGGTGACGACTCGGTGGCGTCCTCCTGGGCGGAGCCCGACGATGCGATCGAACTCGCGGTCTTCGGGGCGCACATGCGGGGTGGGCCTCTGACGCACGAGCTCAGCGAACGGGGTGCCCGGTGGGCCGGCGAGGTCACCACGACCCAGTCGTACCGTCTGGTCGCACTTGATACGACCCCGCCCAAACCGGGACTGATCCGCGATCCCGAGGCCGGCCGTGCGATTCGCGGCGAGGTGTGGACGCTCGCCCCGTCGGCGCTGGGGGAGTTCCTGGCCGCCCTGCCCGAGCCGATGATGCTGGGCAAGGTCGAGATCGCCGCGGGAGAGAGCGGTCCTGCCCGCTGGCTCGTGGGATTCGGGTGCGCCGCCGACGCCGGTGCCACCGGTCAGGGTCTCGATCGCGACCGCTGGTAGGGGTGGGACGTCTGACCAGAACCGCCGATTCGTGCCATTTCCTCCGATCGACCATCTGTTCACCGAGCGTGATGATTCACTTACTCAGCTCGGGCGGTCGGGGAGAAGAGGGTGGGACGGATGACCAGGTTGGGGCGCAGCGGAATTCAGCGATCGGAGAAGGTCGCTCGACGCGAGAACCGGAAGCAGCGGCGGCAGCATCGTGCGATCGCGGGGGCGGCCGCGTTGGCGACCGTAGCCGCGATCGGAGCGGGGCAGGTCGCGGAGCCGACGGTGGCCGAGGCCGCGGTGATACCACCGGCGATCGGCGAACTCGACGACTGGCTGAACGGTTTCAACAGCGGAAACCCGCTCGGCAGTCTGATCTCCGAGATCGGGAACGGCGCGCTCGCCGACATCGCGGAGCAGTGGCGCATCCAGAGCTGCCTGTCCGGCGGCGTCCGGGACGGGGCCGACTGCTCTCAGTCGAGCACCGAGCTCGGCGGCATCGGACTCGCCGTCGTCCTGCCCGACCGCATCGAGGTGGTGCCGGTCGCGATCTACGATCCGGTCAAGCAGGTGTTCGACACCGTGTCCGGTTCGGTCCTCGGCGACATCCTCCGCTTTCTCGGCATCGACCTGCCGCCGACGATGACCGACGGCCCCGCCACCGAGGGTTCGGCGACGGTCGCCGGGAACGGCTTCCAGTTCGCGCTCGCATACCGTGGCGGCGACGCAACTGCGACATCGTATCTGCCGCTGAGCATCGCGACCGCGGGGGCGAGTGACGGACGGACGGCGAGGTCGTTCGCACTGATCGGGATGGCACACGCGTGGAACACCGGGCCGCTCGACGTCACGGTCCTCGGCGAGACGATCACGACGATCCCCGGCGTCCAGGGCGTGGGTTGCTATGGCGGCCTCACCGGTGCCTATGCCGACGGCGTCGGAGCCTGCGCGAACGTGCTGGGCACCTTCGACTTCCGGTGGCAGCAACCGAACGGCGAACTCCAGTTCGCGCTCACTGACCCGACAGCGCTGATCGCCGATCCGGGAGGGGTTCTCGGCGGACTCGGCGCCGACGTTCTCGAGGGTCTGCTCGCCGGCGCCCTGAGTGGTTCCGGAATCGACTTCGACGGCGACTGGATGTCGCTTTCCAAGGACTTCGCCCGCCTGAGCATCGGGGGCGACTACGACCTGTTCAGCGGGAACTTCCTCCGGCTGACGAGCGATTACGGATTCACGGCTCCGATCACCGTCGACTGGCTGGGTTCGACCGTCACCTTCCGGCCGCTGGTCGAGGTCAACGGCGAGCTCCGGCCGAATCGACTGGGCATGCCGGTCATCGAATTCGGGCAACTCGACACCGGCGAACTCGTCCCCGTGATCCGCATCCCGAGTTACGAGTTCCCGTTCGGCCTGCCCGCCACCGATCCAATAGACACCGGCGCGTCGAACACTGTGGCGCGCACGAGCATGTCGGTCGTCGACACATCGGCGGATTCGGCCGCCACCGACGATGAGACCGACGAGGCCGATAGCTACGTCGGCAAGCACCGCTCGGCGGAGAACTCCTACGTCGGCAAGCACCGGGCGCCGGCGACCTCCGAAGAGGGTGGCGTCGGGAACTCGGATGCCGGAGACTCCGACGCGCCCGAGCCCGGCGGCTCGGACTCCGACACCTCGGATCCTGACACTTCGGATTCCGACGGAGCCGGTTCCGACGCCGCGGACTCCGACGCCGCTGATTCCGACACCTCTGATTCCGATGGCAACGACTCCGGTAGCGACTCGGACTCGAGCGCCGATTCCGATTCCGGCAGCGATTCCGAAGATGCCGCGGCCTGATCCGAAAGTGTTCCAGGCTCGCTGCGCTCTGAGGGGAGGGGGCCGGGCCGGGGCTGACTCACCGCCTGGCTATTGGTTGCTGTGAAGGCGGGAACGGTTGATCTCAAGTGCAGCTTCGATCCCCCCGGACCCCACCGGGATCTCTCGCGAAGAGATTGCTAACGACATCTTCCGCGACAGTGCCCCGGTGGGCAGGGGTTTGTTTTAACACTGTGGAGTTGTCAAGGGTCGTGTGGCGTCGGGGTCGATGCCCGAGGGTCTGGTGCGGCGGGGACGGTTAGACGAGTGCGTCGTCGAGTCGCATGGTGCGCCGATTGTAGGCGGGTCGGGGGAGGCGTTTCTGGTCGATGTCGGCGGGTGGGATCAACCAGGGATGCCGGTCCGGGCCCATCACCACCTCCCAGCCGTGGTGATGGACCTGGGTGTGGCAGCGCTGGCAGAGTAGGCAGCCGTTGTCCAGATCCGTCGGTCCGCCGTCGGCCCAGTGGACCAGATGATGCACTTGGGTATGTGCTGCTGGGGCACCGCATTTCACACAACACGCATCCCGCACGACGATCGCCTGACGTAAGTGATGCGGAAACAGTCGTTTCGTCGTCCCCATCCGCAGCGGCACCCCCTCGTCGTCGAGGACGATCTCGGCGACCCCGCCGTCACACGACAACCGACGCGCCGTCGATGCCGTGACCGCGCCCACCCACGGCAGAATCGCCGGGCCCACACCATCAGCGGGGATGGTCACCACTACCTGAGTGCGGGGTGCACCTGCGGTGGTCATCGCCGCACCGATCGCGGCCTGATCGAGCAGTAGCTCCAACCCGTCCGCACGACGCTGCCCGACATCACGGCGGTCGTCGGCCCCGTCGGGTTCGGGACGCGGACAGGAGCGTTCGTCGATCATCGCCAGGAACTTCTCGCCGATCACCGCCGTCACATCGCCGGTGATCGC